>CALJSV010000147.1 GCA_937976095.1 uncultured Clostridia bacterium
TGAAGTAAGTAAGGAATCATAAGCAGCGCCTTTTGTTAGTGCCGATATGACATATACTAAGATCAATCCCAAGAAAGGAGCAAGAAGCTTTATGTCTGGAAGCTTCTTAGCTTTAAAAAGCGCTGCAAGGGCAGCAAAAACACCTAAAAACAAATATGAAGACGGGAAGAATCCTCCCTGTAAGAAAACAGCCAAAAAAAACAGTGTCAGGATAATGCTATACATTATATCACTCCTAAAGGAATATGCGTATGTAATATAATTCACATACATCTATAATACCATACTTTATGTAAATAGTATATAAATAGCATGTTAAGATAAATCCTAACATGCTATTTTGATTGTTCTATTCTGTATAAGTTTGTGTTGTATCTATTTTGATAGTATTAAGAGTTCCATCCCAAGTAACCCCAAAGTTGAAGGCTCTGCCTATGTCTCTGAGCTTAAAGTAGTTGCTTCCGCCTATATTATAGGCTGTAAGCTTTATTTCCTTGCCATTTAAGTATATCTTTGATGTTGTCGGTATTGCTTCCTTGCTTACCGGATTAGCTGATACTGTGAGCTCTCCGCCAACTGTAGTATAAGCCTTGCCAGAAGTCAGGCTTATGGCATTTTTCTCTGCATCCCAGCCTACCTCAAACTGCTTTTCACTTCCGCTAAGTACTTTAGCTATATCTCTCAGCTTGAAATAATTGCTTCCACCTATGTTATAAGCTTCAAAGGCTACTTTTTGTCCATTGACCATAACATTTGAGCTGGTTGGCAATGCTGTTGAAGGCTCAAGCACAGGTGCTGTTGAAGTTATCTCAAGAATACCATACTTGCCATCACTCCAGCTTCCAGTCCTTATAATGAATATGCCATCTGTTTCTATGAAATCATATGGTCTTGAAATGTAATCATATTTTGGTGCTACTATTTCACTTCCATTGCCGTCTACTATTCCCCACTTAGCAGAATCCCAATCTCCTACTTGTACAGCAAAAACTCCATCACTTAACTGTGAAATGTCGTTATACTTAGGTGCCAGGACTTCTTTACCTTTGCTATCAACTAGGCCGTATTTATCACCATTGCTTACTATAGCATAACCATCATAGAAATCATTTGCATAATCATACTTTAAAGCAACAATCTCCCTACCTGTCGTATCAATAAAGCCATACTTGCTTGAACTCCAATCTCCTTGCCTCACCCTTGCTACTCCATTATAAAAATATCCAATTTCACCATACCTTGGAGCTACATGCAGCTTGCCATTCTTGTCTACCAAGCCAAACTTCATACTATCCCCGCTGCCTTCGCCAATGATAAACAAATCTTCGCTGCCAGTCTCAATATAATCATATTTTGCTGCTACTATTTCTTTTCCGGACTTATCTATTAGACCCCATTTACCGGAATTCCTGTCCCCTGACTCATTAGGAACAAAGTAAGCGAAAATGTTTTCACTCATCTTGTGTAGTGCATGGTATTTTGGTGCTACTACTTCTTTACCTGTTTTATCTATCAATCCATATCTTTCTGCTTCTTCCTGACCGGTAATGACTATGCACACATCCCCTTCGGTAGGAATAACAAGCTCGTACTTTGGTGCAACCAGTACCTTACCTGTCTGGTCAATAAGACCCCACTTGTAGTTGTCTCCACTTCTCTCACATACAGCCGAAACACCACCATAAAAATAGCTCATATCTGCATATACAGGAGGTGCAATTTCATTGCCTTTACTATCAATACAGCCAAAATATTCAGCATTATCTATAATCATCCTTACAAATGCAAATCCACCCTCAAAGCCTAATATTAAGTTGTATTTTGGTGAGATTAAAACCTTGCCATTTTTATCGATAAGTCCAACCTTACCGGTTTCCCAGTCACCTTCTCTAACTACAAAAACTTCTTCATTCATTATGTACTCTATACTGTCGTATTTTTGAGCTACTACTAATTTTCCAGCCTTATCAATAATTCCATACTTTCCGTCTTCCCAACCACCTGTATTGACTAAGAAGAGTCCGTTTCCTATTGATGTTATATAATCATATTTAGCTAAAACTACTTCCTTACCGGATAAATCAATAAGACCATACTTTCTTGATTCATAATCTCCAGTAGCAAAGGCTGCAACGCCATTATTAAAATATCCGATTTCGTCATACTTTGTATCGATTAAGACCTTACCAGTGCGATCAACTGCTCCCCATTTCCGGGAATTATTAACAGTATTTGCTACTACTATAGCATCCCCGGATGCCCATGCAGGAGCATAATCATATATAGGAGGTATTACCTCTTTACCTGTTTTATCTATGTACCCACCCTTGCCGTTTTTTACAACCATGGCAAGTCCATCAGAAAAATCATAAACCCTCTCATAAACAAGGGTTGGTTCAACAAGTATCTTTACAGAATCTGCAAAAACCTGTATTGCCGATGATGGCATTGCAGAAAACAATAGAGCAATAGTTAGTACCCAAACTAGAAATTTCGCCATACTTTTTTTCATTTTAGTCCTCCTATAAATTTATTTCTACAACATAGGTCAAAATAAGTGATATTATTACATATATTGTAAACATTATATATATTACCATAACTCGCCAAAAAAGTATATAAGGAGTGCCAACGAAATCCTTCGCTTGCACTCCTTAAGAATTTTATCTAAAGCTTAAATCTTGCAACAAGTCCATCCAGCATTACTGCCATCTCATTGAGCTCTTCCAATGCTGCTTTAACCTCTTCTATGGAAGCGTTCTGCCCTTCAACAAGCATTGCAGCCTCATGTACGGATATACCTGTGTTTTCAAGAAGCTTTGTAACCCTGCTGATATCTTCTACCATTGCTTCCTTTTCAACTGTCATAGCTTCGATGGAGAATTGAACTGAACCGATATTTTCATCCAGCTCTTTTATCTTTCCGCTTATATCCTTAAATAATGTCATGGTATTCATTATCTCGTTGGTCTGTATTATCGTTGTATTCTTAACCTGCTGCATGCCGTCAACTGACTGGTCTATACTGGTTTCAATCTCTTTTATTATTCTTGCAATATCTTTGGTTGCCGAGGTTGTTTGCTCTGCAAGATTTCTAACTTCACTGGCAACTACCGCAAAGCCTTTCCCAGCCTCTCCGGCTCTAGCTGCTTCTATAGCAGCATTTAGAGCGAGCAGATTGGTCTGTGATGCAATATCAACGATTATTTCTAAAATTTTACGGATTTCTATGGACTTTGAGCTTAGCTCCTTAATTACCTGCTGGGTTTCATTTGTCTTTGTATTAACCTTGTTGTTCTCAGCTATCAACTCATTTACAGTCTTGATACCTTTACTGGACTTATCATTATTTATACTTGATATGTTAGCCAGCAGCTTCATTCCTTCATTAACTGTTTCAAGCTTCTCTGCAAAAGCTGCAATTGTCCCAAGACACGATTGAAGATCCTTTATTTGGAGCTCTGTATCCTTTGAAACATCTATAACAGAGCTGGATATCTTTTCTGATGCTTTAGCAGTCTCATCTGCACTGAGTACAAGTATTTCCGTATGCGATTTAACTACATTGGATGAATTCTGAATTTCACCAATTAACTCCCTTATACTCTTGGTCATGTTGCTGAATACGCTTGCCAAATCCCCTATTTCATTTTTTGCCTTTACATTTATTTCTCCGGTAAGGTCTCCATGCTCTATACGAGCAACTGACTCCTTTAGCTTAACAACAGGCTTAGATATTGCTTTTCCTGTCAAGTATGAGAATGCAATGCCTAATGCAGCAAACAGCACAATTAATCCAAAGGTCTGGAGACGTATGCCATTTGCAGCAGCATTGAACTCGCTTCTGTCAACCTCGACAATAACCTTCCAATTTCTTGCACTTGTAAAGCAAGCCAGCTTGTCCTCCCCGTAATTATATTCTCTAGTTTCTTCTCCTGCTCTTCCATTTATAACTTTTTCCCAGGCTCTAAGGGTATTTTCCCCGTTTAACTCTTGAAATTTATTATTCATTGTAAGCTCAGGATTCTGATGATAAAGTATAGTTCCATCATTGTTCAATACAATGGTTGAACCAGTTTTCCCAAACTTTACAGACTTAGCTCCAACCAGCATCGTATCAAGTCTCATGGGTATACACATTACTCCTATCAGGTCTCCTCCGCTAGTCAAAATAGGTGCCGCGAGTATAGATACAGTCCAGCTTTTGAATTTTTCAGGATTACTAACCACTCTGCTGCCAGATATTGCTGCTTTAAAATAGTCAGTTTGACTGATATTCATCTCAGCATAGTTTGAGGAATTATCTCCTACCAGCACCTTACCATCCTTATCAACAATAAAAATACCGGCGCTAAACCCCGCTATGCTTGCAAAATAATTATCAAGTAAAGCCGTTACCTGCATATCGTCTTGAGCTGTGTAGCTTTTTGTAAACATGAGCTGGTAATAATTAATCATTTGCTTGTCATATTTAATAAAGGACATTACCTGCTCGGCTGTAGCAATTCTGTTTTCTATATCTGTTCTAACAATTCTTGCATACAGGTTCATTTTTTCTATTTCTGACTTTTCTACTATTCCCTTGGACGATACATAAGTTAATATACCATTTACTGATAAAGGAACAATAATTGCTATTAAAAGTATTATCATTAAAGTGGCTGCCATTCCTTGAATTTTTATGCGTCTTTTATTCATATTTTCC
>CALJSV010000148.1 GCA_937976095.1 uncultured Clostridia bacterium
GATCAGCATCAGTGCGGCTGTGGACATGACCATGGAAAGCAAAAGTGCGACAGCAAGCAGCATACTGGCAGCAAGCAGCACTCTCATCATAAGCACGGCAGCTCCTGTGGCTGTAAAAAGCATTAGCTTTAAAGATATAAGCAAAAAAGCGACGAGTTTCGTCGCTTTTTTGCTGAATTTTCAAACTTTTTCTTTTGCTTTTATAGCCATGATGTTATAATATATACATACTTAGTGCTTAATTTTGGGCAAAACAATACTTTAGCATGAAGGGGGAAGTTTCATGGCTGAAATGCAATTAGTAGTATTTAAGCTTGACCGTGAAGAATATGGGGTTGATATTATGCAGGTGCAGGAAATAGGCGAATATAAGCAGCCTGTAAAAGTACCAAATGCACCAGCGTTTATAGAGGGAATAATTAATCTGAGAGGAGAGGTTATTCCAATAATAAGCATACACAGCAGATTTAATCTTCCAAAGAATGAGATAACTGAACTCACAAGGCTTATAGTAATAACAATAGCAGGTAGATGGATAGGCTTTGTAGTAGATGATGCTTCAGAGGTCATCACTATGAACCTAAATGATATAGAAGATCCGCCTGTAATGATTGCCGGTGCTGACAGAAAATATATTGCCGGCGTTGGAAAGCTTGGCGAAAGGATATTGATAATACTCGACCTTAATAAGCTTTTTAACGATGAAGAGCATGAACAGATTGGAACAATAGAAGCATAGTGTCAACTTAAAAACGGCTTTTGCCGTTTTTATTTGTATTTGTTGCCTTAGATTGTATATTTTAGCTTTTTTTATAAATACCCCCTAAAAACAGTTTTTTGGACGAATAATATCATATTATAGTATAATAAGCTTAGTAATAAATGCAATCTCGAGACAAGCTATAAATTTTCTAGTGAAAACATTCGATATTATTTATAGTAGTGCAAAGGAGATGTTTAACATAGATAGGATCAATGAAATTATCAAAAATACCATTGATGTCATAGAAAAAAGCAAGGGTGAGCTTTTTGACATTGCTGAGAGCACTAGAAGAGAGTGTAAGCTTATTGAGGACGAGCTTAATCAGGTCAAACAAAAAACAAATGAAGTGATACAAGATGTTGACCGCCTTGAAAGGCTTGAGAAGGAGAGCCGTCAAAAGCTGATGACAGTAAGTAAAAACATCAAAGACTTTACCGAAGAAGATATCCGCAAGGCCTATGAAAAGGCCAAGGATTTGCAGGTTGAGGCAATGGTGAAAAGAGCTGAGGAGCAGCTGCTTATAAGCAAAAGAAGCGAACTGGAAAGAAGACTGAAAGTTGCAATTGAGACTACTGCAAAGGCTGAATCCCTTGTATCAAAGGTAGGAGTCGCCATGGGATACCTAAGCGGCGGGCTGCAGGACCTTTATGTGCAGCTGGAAGATGCTAAGCAGAAGCAGCTCCTTGGTATAAAAATAATCAAGGCGCAGGAGGAAGAAAGAAAAAGGGTCGCAAGAGAAATACACGACGGTCCGGCGCAGCTAATGGCCAATCTGGTGATTAAGACGGAACTTTGCGAAAAGCTTGTAGATATGGATGCGGAGAAGGCTAAAAATGAGCTCTATAGTCTCAGAGAAATAGCCAGAAGCAGCTTAAGTGATATTAGAAAGATAATATATGATTTAAGACCCATGTCCTTGGATGATTTAGGACTCATACCTACTGTTCAGAGATTTATTTCCAATTATATGGATGATACACGCATAAATGTTGACTTTATAGTGCTTGGCGAAGCGTACTACCTAAAGCCTATTATAGAGCTTGCTATTTTTAGAATAATTCAGGAAGCTTTAAACAATATAAAGAAGCACGCTTTTTGCAGAAATGCCAACATAAAAATAGAATTCGCAAAGGAAGCGCTAAATGTTATTATCAGTGATGATGGAAAGGGCTTTAATAAGGATAATATTACTATACAAGAGGATAAAAGTGGCTATGGATTACTTAGCATGAGGGAAAGGGTTGAACTGCTTAATGGCAAGTTTGATCTTAATTCAAGTATAGGAAAAGGAACCCGAATATTTGTAAGTATTCCTTTACAAATAAATGAGGAGTGATTATATGGAAAAGATACGCATACTCATAGCTGATGACCATTCAATAGTAAGAGAGGGCTTAAAGCAGCTTTTAGAACTGGAGCCTGACTTTGAGGTGGTAGGTCAAGCTTCAAACGGCATGGAAACTATACAAAAAGTTAAGGAGCTAGACCCTGATGTTTTACTCCTGGATATAAACATGCCTGTTATGAATGGCATAAAGGCGCTTCGTAAGCTGAAGGAGGATGGGATCAAGTCCAGAGTTGTAGTGCTTACTATTCATGAGGACAGAGAATATCTGCTTGAAACAATGCAGATAGGGGCAACCGGGTATATCCTTAAGGACTCGGATTCCGCCAGCCTATATAAGGCTATAAGGGATGCCAACTGCGGTCAGTCATATATTCAGCCTAAGCTTGCAGCAGAGCTGGTAAAGGAATTTAACAAACCAAAGCAAATCAAGGATAAATCTGAAAATGAGCTTACACAGCGCGAATATGAAGTCCTGACGCTAATAGCAGAAGGCTTTAACAACAAGGATATAGCCGACACCCTGTTTATAAGCGAGAAAACAGTCAAAAACCATGTTTCTAATATTTTCAGAAAAATAAATGTCGGGGACAGGACTCAAGCAGCAATATATGCATTTAAGCATAATATCAAAAGGTAAAATACAGGTCTATCGTTGAAAAATGGTAGACCTTTGTTTTGTTTCTACATATGATGTAGATAATATGTTAAACTATATATACGATATCTGAAAGGAGTGACCTGCTTGGATAGACAGAGGCTTATGGCATTACTACAAAGGCCGGAGGGTACAAAACTGGATTTTAAGCTGCAGCTTTCATTAAAGACCGATTCTGAAAAGAAAGAGCTCGCCAAGGATGTAACGGCTATAGCTAATTCTAAAGGCGGCAGGGGCTATATCGTTTTTGGAGTCGAGGATAAAACTGCAAAGCTTATCGGTATTGATGAGAAAAGCTTTAGAGAAGAACAAATACAACAGATAATCAGCCAGAGGTGTGATCCTCCGGTTACTGTTAACTTTGATATAGTCAGCATAAATGATAAGGCAATAGGTGTTCTTACGGTTTATAAGAGTTATCAAAAACCCCATCAGATAAGACAAACAGGCTCTTTCTTTATAAGGAGGGGCTCTACTACGGATATAGCAAGAAGAGAAGAAATAGCAAGCATGTTCCAAGAGGCAGGCATGCTTCAATATGAAATGACAGTTGTAAATAATGCGGACATTGCAGAGCTTGATGAAAAGTCCATAGATGAATATTTGAGCAAAATTGGGATGTATTATAGTAAGGATACTTATTTGGAGCTACTTGAAAGCTCGGGGATAATTGGAAGGGACGAGGACTGTGGCAAGGTGCATCCGACAATTGGAGGTCTGTTGGTATTTGGTCACCATCCTCAGAGATATCTGCCTGGTACAGGGATAAAGGTTGTTAATAATTATACTAGGGAGCATAATAAGTATTTCAGCGGCTCCATACCGAAAATGCTTGATGATATTGAGCAATATATAGATAGCATGGTCTTAAACTCAGAATACCCTGTTGAGGCGTTGATTGGTGCTGTTGCAAATGCTGCAGTTCATAGAGATTATATAACTGTTGGAAGAGAAACCGTAGTGCTGCTTTCACCACATAAGGTAGAGATAAGTAATCCGGGAGCCTTAAACAGTGAAGAAGAGGACACCCTGCTTATTGAAGAAAACCCTGTAAGGAGAAACCCGTGGCTTTATCAAAGGCTGCTTACTATGGATACTAAGAACAGGTTTTTAAAGACGGGACTGGGTGTCGCTAAGATAAAAGAAGCCTTCAAGCAAGTTGGAGAGGTCAAACTCACTAATAATATAAAAAGAAACCTGTTTAAGGTTACCCTTCCAGGTATGGAGCATACTCTATAGGCACGTATTGTATTCGTGGATTCCTGCGTGCTATACTGAATAGAAATAACAATAAGAGTAAAACTTATGAAAAAGATGATTGACTAAGGAAGAAATTCTTTGACAATAGAGAAAAGCTGGTGATGAAATGGTTTTAAAAAAGGTAGTATCCTTTGAAAGAAGTCCTGAATTCTATTTTGATTTGGGATACAAATATATACAAAAGGGAAACCTTAAAACTGCATTAAGGTACATACAGAAGGCAGCAAAGGCAAAGCCTGAGGATGCTTTTGTTCAGTTTAACTATGCAGGGCTTTTAGCAGAGCTTGGTGATATTGAGCTTTCTACTGAGGTGCTATTAAGGATAGTAGAGAGTATTGCCCCAGGCTACGCTGAATGCTATTTTGGTCTAGGCTGCAACTATTTGCAGCTGCAGAAGTTAAAAAAGGCTATAGAGTATTTTGAGAAGTATCTTGCAGTAGACCCTGATGGAGAGTTTGCCGAGGAGTCAGAAGACCTTCTGGATATGCTTGTAATGATTAAGGATGCAAACAATAACCTTGATGATGACGAGTTAGATAAAATATATAAGCTGGAAGAAGAAGCTATAGCTATGCTTGAGAAGAAGGAATATGACAAGGCAGTAGAGATGTTTGAGTCAGTGGTAGAGCTGCTTCCGAATGCAGTGCCTGCAAGAAACAATCTGTCGTTAACCCACTATTATTTGGGAAATGTTGAAAAGGCCATAGAGCTGGCTAGAGAGGTTCTGAATTATGAGCCTGACAATGTTCATGCCAGCTGCAACCTAGCTGTTTATTATAATAGAGTGAATTATGACAGCTGGGTTGAAAAGCAGGTGAAAAGCATAAAAATGCTTAATACTGACAATCCGGATTATCTTTTTAAGATTGCAGATACGCTGGGAACTCTCGGTAGGCATTCGGATTCTTATAAATGCTATAAAAGGCTTATAAGCATTGAGACAAGCAATCCTTTATATACACACTATACAGCTGCTGCAGCCTTTAATTCGGGAAGGCTCAAAGAGGCCATCAGACTGTGGGAGGATTTAAAGCAGCTTGATGCTGAAAATTTTCTTTCTGACTACTATATTGCTTTAGCATCCGAATACATGGAAGGTAAGGAAAAGCCGGAGCCTCTGCTGTATATTTATCAGCTGCCTAAGGATGAGGTTAATTCAAGAATTGACAAAATCTATAAATTTATGGAGCTGTCGGGGCAGACCTGTGAAAGCTTCCTAAAGGACTCGGATGTAAGCACTGCATTATACTTTGGTATGATTTTTGATAAGCATTTTATCAGAAAGCTTATTTTTAATAAAATCAAGATGGAGCATTTAGCAGGTGCAGAGACACTGCTAAGAGAATTTGCAGTAAAAAGTGATGCTGAAGACTATATGAAGGTAGAAGCGGTGCTGCTTATGGATATTTTAGGGTCTGTTAAGCCATATAAAATAAACTTTAACGGGAGTATTATTGAGGTTAGTGAAGAGCCTTTGGAAGTGCTGGAGCTCGAAAACAAGTCTGAATGGCAGGAGGTAATAAAGGCTGCTCTTAAAAATATGTATGGAAGACACGCCTATACCTATGAAGATGACATAACTAAGCTGTGGTACTCATACATAAAGCATGTCTATCCTGACATACCTGATATGCCAAAGCCCGGAGTGTGGGCAGCTGCTCTTGAATATACCTACAGCAAGCTGAACCGTCAGCCTGGAACTCAGTTGGATGTAGCGAAGCTCTATGGTGTTTCATCGGGTGCTTTAGGTGAAAAATACAGGCAGATAATAAGCGCTCTAAAGGGCGAAATAGAAAGAAGTAAGATATAAAGCTATCTTACTTCTTTTTTCTTACTGAGTAGCCAAAATGACCTAATGAATCCCCCAGTGTGCGATATTCTCCATGGTTATAGCATATAAGATCTGCACTATTGAGCTGAAGCTTTCCGGTACTGTCCAGCAGCGAGTCCTCCACATTGACGCACATTATTTCTCCAAGAAACATATCATGTGTACCAAGCTTTATTATGTCCCTGAGCTTGCACTCAAGGCTTACAGGACACTCAGCGATATATGGGGAGCTTACCTTGCTTGATTGGGCAGGTGTAAGCTTAAGATGCTGGAACTTATCTATATCCCTTCCTGACCTTACACCACAAAAGTCAACAGCGAAGGCGAGCTCTCTTGTAGGTATGTTTACTACAAAGTCTTCTGTATCCTTGATCATATCGTAGGAGTATCTTTCGGGGCGCACTGATATATAAAGCATTGCAGGATCAGTACATATTATTCCTGTCCATGCAATGGTAATTATATTATTGGTATCATCCTTACCCTTGCAGGATACCATCACGGCAGGAACAGGATACAGCATGGTTCCTGCCTTCCAAGTCTGCTTAGCCATAATCTACCTCCTTATTTAGTAAGTTTATTTTTTATATACATATTATAGCATATAAAAGTTTTTTTAATTAATTCCTTATGCAGTCCACTATTTTTGACACTAATCGTAACCAAAAATCACAGTATGAATATTATAGGAGTAAGAGAAGAAAATGTTGCTTGGAGGAGGTTATTGATTTGGGTTTTAATTTTGATGAGGATATGATTATTGTTTTGCTTGTTGTTTTGGCTGCGTTGACGCTGATTGATAATAAGGAAATATTCAGCTTTTTCAAGGCACCTGTAAAAGCAACTGGAGAAAAGACTTATATATATAGAAATCCAAGACAGGCAAGACAAAGAAGAAGGCTTGTATACTAGTGCTATAACTGTAAGTTTATAGGAAAAGGGGGATAATATGCCATACGGAAATAATAGAGGTATGGATCAGGACGTTAAAAAGCTCAAAAACAAATTAGCAGAGCAAAGACCTGATCTAAATGTTGATAATCTCTCGCAAAATGATATGAAGAATATGCTGCTTAATGAAATAAACAAAAACTCTAACATAGATAATTCTGTAAAGGATAAGATAAACAAGGGGGATATAGATGGACTTAAAGAGGATATAATCAAGTATCTCAGCAAAAACAAGTCCAGCGATGGATCTACAGATGAGCTTGTAAAAATGCTTAAGGATAATGACATGGATGGACTCAAAAACCAGCTTATGGGCATGCTGCTAGGTGGTATGAACCAGCAAAAAAAAAATGAAATAGGTGGAGTAACGACAGATAACCCAAGTAACAATTTCAATCTCGGAAGTCTTGCAGGTCTCTTGAATGGAATAGACATGAGCAGTATGCTTGGAATAGCTATGAATTATATGGCGGAAAACAAGAAGAATGACGCCAGAGTACATTTGCTTCAATCTATCAGACCATTTGTATCTGAGGTTAGACAAGGAAGCATAGATGAGGCAATAAGAATGATTAGCGTCATAAGCTATTTTGAAAACTTTACAGGCAAGGTAGGGGGATAAGATGGATCTTTCAGGAGTGCTAAGTATATTCAAAAAACTAAAGCCGGAAGAGCTTATGCTCCTAGCCATTGTTTTTGTATTATTTGTCGAGAAACGGTGTGATAAATTCTTTTTAGGTATTCTATTTTATATATTCCTTTGCGATTGTGGTATAGGTCTACAGCTTCGAAAAGTGTAGACCTATTATTTTTGTGCGTAAGACTTAGAGATTTAGTGCAATACTTAGATAGCATTGCTATAGCAGTATTTTATTGCATTATATGGTAAAATATAAATCAGATGGCGATATTCGACAAAATAATAATTTGAATTGAAAGTCAAATAAATAGTATAATATTAATAAAACATTTTTTTATGAAATAGGGGGAATTTTTTTAATGGACGGAGACTTATGGACGCGAATGCTAGTTATTTTTTTATTGGTCGGAGTAAACGCGTTTTTTGCAGCATCTGAAATGGCAATAATATCAGTCAGACAGTCAAGGATAAAGCCACTTGTGGACGAAGGAAATAAATCGGCTATTATATTAAGCAGATTTATAGAGGAGCCAAGCAAGCTTTTGGCAACAATTCAAATAGGAATAACTTTCGCAGGCTTCTTAGCCAGTGCTATTAGTGCACAGACTCTGTCTGTAGGCGTGGCCGAGTTTCTAAGGCAGACCAACCTTCCTATAATAGCTGCTTCTGCAGGGGCTTTAGCAACCTTCTTGGTAACGGGAGCTATCGCATTTATTACCCTTGTACTTGGAGAGCTTGTTCCAAAGCGAATGGCACTTGAAAACTCTG
>CALJSV010000149.1 GCA_937976095.1 uncultured Clostridia bacterium
TTGAGCTTGCTTATTGCATCACAGCTGTTGCTAATAAGCTCCCTTACAAAAATATCCTTATCAGAGTAAAGCCATTTCTTGATAATAGGAAAAATATTCTCGGTATGTATTTGTATGCTTCCATTTTCCCTATGCATATAAAAACCTCCTATGTATATATTTTGCAATATATATTATAGCCTATTGAAAGGCTCTGTCAAGAGCCTTTCAATAGGCTATAATTCCATTGACGCTCTAATATTTTTAGAGTACAATAATTAGAGAGGCGAAACATATCAACTTCTTATGGGGGGACAAGGCTTTGAGTATAATACATAGAAATCACATTGACAAAATAGAACTGCTGCTAAGAACGGCTTGCTTTAGTATAAGACAAAAGGGCAGAGAAATCCTTCAAGACTTTGACATTACACCGCCACAATTTAACGCTTTACAGTTTTTAAGCGAGGGGGAGCTTACTATAGGTGAGCTCAGCAATAAGCTTTATTTGGCTCCTAGCACTATTACTGACCTGATAGACAGAATGGAAAAGGGTGGGCTTGTTACACGCTTAAGAGACACTCATGATAGGAGAACGGTAAAGATAAAGGTAGAAGAGAAGGGCTTTTTGCTAATCAATGAGGTTATAGCTCGGCGAAGATGCTATTTGGACGAGTTGCTGCACGATATGACTGATGGAGATAAGCTAAAGTTTGTAGACTACCTAGAAGCATTAAACAGATAAATATTTTTTAATTTGATAGTGGGGTAACGTTATGATATGGCTAAATCTAAAAAAAAGAGGAAGTAATGTCAAGTCTTTGCTGGAGAACAACTTCAGGTACTTTGTACTTAACGGAGTACTGTTTACATTGGTCACAAATCTATATAAGCCATTTGCTCAAAAATTTCTTGATAGAATAGATGGTACCGAATTTCATTTTTCCTTGTATAATGCACTTCCCGGACTAATAGCAGTTTTTGCAGTCATACCTGGGGTTATTCTCATGAGTAGAGCAATGAGTAAAAAGAAGACAATTGCTTTTATTACACTTTTAAGCAGGATATTTATTTTAAGCTTTGCGCTGGTGCCATTTTTTCCTCTCCAATACCAGCCTATGATTTTTGTAGCCCTGGCCAGCTTTATGAACTTTCCTGAGGCATTATTCAATACCTCCATGCAAAGCTACTCAGGAGATATTTTTCAAGGAAAGGATAGGACTACGGCACTGACCTCAAAAAACAAATATTCTCAACTGGTCAGCTTTGTTTCACTGCTGTTTTTGGGTCAGATTATCAAGTTGTTTGGTGTTACTGATGAGAGAACCATACACATATACCAGCTTTTCTTCATCTTAGCCTTTTTTATCGGGATATTAGAAATATCAGCTTTCTTTAGGATCAAGGATAGTGTACAGCAAGCTTCTGAACCTTTAGAGATAAAAAAGATTCTAAAAGAGGTGTTTCGCAACAAAGGCTATATTAGGTTTTTGGTTTGCTCTTTGATGTTCCATTTTGGTTGGCAGTTTGGCTGGCCTCTTTTTAGCATATATCAGATAAAATACCTACATGCTGATGAGTCGTGGATTACCATACTGGGTGTTACCTCGGGCATTGTGATGTTCTTTAGCTTCAGCTCCTGGAATAGAATAATAAACAAAAAAGGCAATCATTATGCAATAGCCTACGCTACCTTTGGAATGGCGGTAACCCCAATACTGTATGCACTATCAAAGAATCTCTATGTTCTAACGGTTGCCGGTCTTATTATGGGATACTTTACTGCCGGTACGGTTACTGTCATACTGAACTCTCTACTTGAGGCATCACCCGAAAAGCACAGGATTGTATATGTAGCAGTACACTCAACCTTTACCAACTTGACACTCTTTGCAGCTCCGTTGGTAAGCAGCTATATATTGAAACACAGTAGTATTTTTGTAGCGCTAATTGCGTGCGCAATTTTTAGGTTTATAGGCAGTGCAGCTTTTTATATACGTGACAAGCACAAGAGCAGTAAGCTTTCGGCTGCAGTTTAGGATAATATTAGGACTATATAGAGGCTCTTAGTTAAGACTTCTATATAGTCCTTTTAATTAACAAGGATATAAAAAGATTTGCTATACAGATTTTTGGGAAAAAAAGAGTAATGTACTTTCGCAGCTTAATTAGTCTTTTATCTGTTTCAGCGAAGTTAGTAAGATAAGCTACTATAAGCCTGCTGTCAAGCATTTCAATTTCTGCTTCATTCTTGTGTCTGACCAACCTGCTTATGTCCTTTAAACTTTCTCTAAAGAGCGGGCTTTCGCTTATGGTTTTGTAGCTTTTTAGAACTTCTTTAGCCAATTCATCCCAGCCATAGGAATTTAGTCTGTCTATGCCCATAAGCTCTGCAGAAATCTCAGCTGCAGCAAAAACAATTGCTTGGGTGTCGAGCTTGCCATCAGTGTACCTGTAAAGTGTTCTGATTATATTATAGTTTGCAAGCTTATCCGGGGAGAGTGTATTGTTTTTGAGATCAAGGGCTATATCAAGATTTTGGAGCTCAGAAGCTGTTAGGGGATAAGTAAGGTGTGTGCTGCTGAGATCCTTCCTGATGTAGAACCTTTTCCCCTCCAGCTGTCTAAAGGCTTTAAGAGCATCCAAATAGCCGAGTGTAATATTTCTTTTTGAAGTAGCACCGTCAAACTGAAATGTCTTTCCAAGGAATTCAGAGTTTTTTATGGAGATGATGTTCAGGCCGTCCCTTTTAAATCTTCTTACCCGTCCTATTCCGGATACATCAACGATAATGATATTTTTAATGCCCTTGTCTGCCAAAAGAGCAGCAGGCAGGTTGTCATATATACCGCCGTCTATATACTTGCAGCTTCCTATTTCTTGAGGCTTAAAAATTGGAAAGCATGAGCTTGCAAGAAGGTAGTCCACCAGTTGACCTTCAGGTATGTCCGCTTTATATGCAATTTCAGGCTTAAGGTTGGTAAGTGAAAATGTAACAAGTCCAAAGTCCACATCTGAGGCTCTGATTTTAGCTTCATCCACATACTTTTTCAGTATTTCCTTGAGTGGTGTGACATCTATACCGCCGTTTTCTATTATCTCTCCTACTACCTGAGCCAGCTCTCGCGGAGTAAATGGCTTGCCGTCAAGGATTGAAGTACAGCTCAGGTTTATAAGCTGTTGAATTTCAATATTACACCAGAAGTCATAAGCAAGCTCGAAATCATCCTGTATCATTATTGCCCCGTTAAGTGCTCCAACTGATGTTCCAGCTACAGCTACTATTGGGATTTCAAGCTCTCGCAGCGCTTTCCAGACTCCAATCTCATAGCTTCCTTTGGCACCTCCGCCGCCAAGTACTACACCATAACCATTCAATTTATCACCTCCCGAGATGAATAGTATCTAGAAAATAGTTTTT
>CALJSV010000150.1 GCA_937976095.1 uncultured Clostridia bacterium
TTCTTTGAGTTGGAAACATTATGGCTTCCTCCAGTACCTCAGATGACATAACTGCTCTGGCTATAAGAAAGTCCTTAAAAGCCTGTGTAAGCTCTTTTTCAACACTCTCTCTAAGCTCTTTGTTCTTTTTGATAAGCTCAATAAACTTTTTCATAAGCTCATCCTGCTTATCCTTTAGAAGCTTATGGCCTCTTTGAGCAGTTTTTAATCTCTTCTTCAGCCTGGTGAGCTCCATTCTGGTAGGATTAACTCTCAAAATAGCCATATGTTAAGCATCCCCTTTAGGTAAGTATTTTTCGATGTATTCATCCTTAACTCTCTTCAGCTCTGATTTTGGCAATATTGCCAGCAGTTCCCAGCCTATGGAGAGAGTCTCTAAAATACTTCTGTCCTCGTTTTCTCCTTGAGATACATATCTCTTTTCAAATTCATCAGCAAACTTAGCAAAAAGCCTATCTGTCTCACTAAGCGCACCTTCACCAAGAATTACGGCAAGCTCTTTAGCTTCCTTACCTCTAGCGTAAGCTGCAAACAGCTGATTCATAGTGTCAGCATGATCTTCTCTTGTCTTGTTCTTACCGATACCCTTATCCTTAAGACGTGAAAGGGATGGAAGAACATCTATTGGAGGCATAATGCCTTTTCTATAAAGCTCTCTGCTTAGGATGATCTGACCTTCTGTGATATATCCTGTAAGGTCAGGAATTGGATGCGTCTTATCATCCTCAGGCATTGAAAGAATAGGAATCTGAGTAATTGAACCCTCTCTATCTCTTATTCTTCCAGCTCTTTCATATAGAGTGGCAAGGTCAGTGTATAGATATCCCGGGTAACCTCTTCTTCCTGGAACTTCCTTTCTAGCAGCTGATATTTCACGTAAAGCATCACAATAGTTTGTGATGTCTGTCATGATAACCAGTACGTGCATACCCTTTTCATAAGCTAGATATTCTGCAGCAGTAAGTGCCATACGAGGCGTAGCTATACGTTCTATGGCAGGGTCATTTGCAAGGTTCATAAATAGAACTGCTCTATCTATAGCACCGGTCTTTTTGAAGTCAGATATAAAGTAATCTGCTTCTTCGAAGGTAATACCGATAGCAGCAAATACAACCGCGAAATTACTCTCTGAGCCAAGAACCTTTGCCTGCCTAGCTATTTGTGCTGCAAGTCTTGCATGAGGAAGACCTGAGCCTGAGAAAACAGGCAGCTTTTGACCTCTAACAAGCGTGTTTAGACCGTCAATAGCAGATAGTCCAGTTTGAATAAACTCTGATGGATAGTCACGAGCTGCTGGATTTATTGGGTTGCCATTTATATCCAGCCTTGCATCAGGTATAATTCTTGGACCGCCATCCTTTGGTCTTCCAAGACCATCAAATACACGTCCAAGCATATCCATTGAAACAGGAAGCTCAAGACCATGACCTAGGAATCTTACCTTGCTCTCATTAATATTTATGCCTTGTGAGCCTTCAAAAAGCTGAAGTAGTGCTTTATCTCCACTAACCTCTAGAACTCTTCCTCTCCTTAGATCACCATCTTTTAACTCTATTTCAACTAGCTCGTTATATTTAACATCTTCAACCATTTCAACAAGCATCAGCGGTCCAGCAACTTCTTTAATGGTTCTGTATTCCTTAAGCATATGTTATATTCCTCCATTCGAAAGAGTAGAAGCAACCTGCTTTCTGACGTCAGCTTCTATTGTGTCAAATTCACTTAAATTGCTTTCAAGGATTAGCTTTGACTTTGCTATTCTTTCTCTTATAGGAAGATTTACTATATCCTTGTATAAAGCGCCCTCGCTTAATGCCTTATGTCCTTCATTGTGGAACATCAGTATAAGCTTTAGCATTCTAAACTGCTTTTGTATTGAAGCAAAGGTATCTATATCATGGAAAGCGTTTTGATGCAGGTAGTCTTCTCTTAGTGACTTTGAAGTCTCAAGAGTAAATCTATCCTTTATTGATAACGCATCCAAACCAACCAGTCTAACTATTTCCTGAAGCTCTGCTTCCTCCTGAAGTATTCTCATTGCTTCTGATCTTAGAGTTTCCCACTCTGGTGATACTTCCTTAGCAAACCAATCGCCAAGTCTATCAAGATATAGTGAGTAGCTTAAAAGCCAGTTGATTGCAGGGAAGTGTCTTCTGTAAGCCAGAGCTGAATCCAAGCCCCAAAACACCTTAACAATACGAAGCGTCGCTTGTGTAACAGGCTCTGATAAGTCTCCACCAGGAGGTGAAACAGCACCAACTGCTGTAAGTGCACCCTCTCTGCCTTCGCTTCCATTGCATATTACTCTTCCGGCTCTTTCATAAAACTCTGCAGCCTTTGAACCAAGGTACGCAGGATATCCTTCTTCACCAGGCATTTCCTCAAGACGTCCAGACATTTCTCTAAGAGCTTCTGCCCATCTGGAGGTTGAGTCAGCCATAAGTGCTACTGAATATCCCATGTCTCTGAAGTACTCAGCTATTGTTATACCAGTATAAATACTCGCTTCACGGGCAGCAACCGGCATATCGGAGGTATTTGCTATAAGAACAGTTCTCTTCATTAGTGGCTCGCCTGTCTTAGGGTCTTTAAGCTCAGGGAACTCCATAAGAACGTCTGTCATTTCGTTTCCGCGCTCTCCACAGCCTATATAAACAACTATTTCTGCATCTGCCCACTTAGCAAGCTGATGCTGAACAACTGTCTTTCCGCTTCCGAAGGGACCAGGGATACAAGCTGTTCCACCCTTTGCTACAGGGAAGAAGGTATCAATTATTCTTTGTCCTGTAGTCATAGGGGTTGTAGGAGAAAGCTTCTCCTTATAAGGTCTTCCTCTTCTTACAGGCCATTTTTGTAGCATTTTAATTTCCTTAATGCCTGTAGCTGTACTTATTCTTGCAATTGTATCCTCTATAGTAAACTCGCCTTCTAATATTTCCTCTATAGTGCCTTCTACACCATAAGGAACCATTATCTTATGGTCAATTATTGAGGTTTCCTTGACAATACCGATTATATCACCAGAAACAACCTTGGATCCTTTTTCCATAACCGGCTTAAAGCCCCATCTTCTACTTCTGTTTAATCTGTCAACCTCTACACCTCTGGTAATATGATCGCCTACCGCACTTCTTACAACATCCAAAGGTCTTTGAATACCATCAAATATAGATTCTATTAAGCCTGGCGCTAATTCAACGCTAAGAGGCTCACCTGTAGTAACAACAGGCTCACCAGGTCCTAAACCTGAGGTTTCCTCATATACCTGAATAGAAGCTTTATCCCCACGAATTTCGATTATTTCGCCTATAAGTTTCTTATTACTAACACGAACAACGTCATACATCTTGGCATCTTCCATGCCTTCTGCGATGACAAGAGGTCCGGAAACTTTTATTATTCTTCCTTCCTTCAAGTTATCTACCTTCTTTCCCGAATAATATATCTGCACCAATTGCTTTTTCAACTGATTGTTTCACACCCTTGATACCAAGTCCTAAGGTTCCTTGATTGTTTGGTATCAGTATCAATGCCGGTACCAATTGATCCTTGAACGTCTCAAAGGTTTCGTCCATGTCCTTGGCAAGCTGCTCTGTAACAAAGATTACAGCATAGTTATCCTTTGCCAGCTTGAGAACGGTTCTGTGTGCTTCTCTGTAATCAGTGGTCGGAAATACTGATATACCAAGAGCCTTAAAGCCTAGTATTGAATCCTTGTCTCCAATTACACCAATCTTATACATAAACATCACGTAGCCTTTCTCTTATCAATTCATTAGGAATTTGATTGATCTTTCCAACCATAACTATTCTTATGATTTTGATCTCATTTTCTTTTGCCATTATAAATCCGACCAAAGGCTCTATGCCGAATGCAACATATTTGCCTTTCTTAGCTATTTCAAATACAAAATCGTCGGCCAGCTTCTCGTACTTCGTAAGAGTTCTTGTTGCTGCATAGCTTTCCAAGCCCTCTTCCACTACCTTTTGATATTTTGTGCTAAGAAGCTTATCCGCCAAGGTGTCTATAGGTTCATCAAAGTTTCTGTCAAAAAAGCTGATATCAATATTGCCATTTTCGATTATTACCTTGGAAAGATAATCCCTGCCATAGCCGATTGCTTTGATTCTTACAAATGATCTGATATTAGTCAAATCTATTTGTGTTGATAAGTATTCCTTCAAAAACGGGTTCTTGCTATGTGAGGCTATATCAAAAATAACTCTATATAGGCTTTTGTCAAGCAGTAAATCTATATACTGAGGATCAGGATTTGTCTCGATTCCAGTCAATATCTCCTGCACACCCTCAGTAAGCTTAGGATAAAAGCCCCTGAAATCTCTATCCTTAACAGCTTCTTTAAGTCTGGATACTGGTATAGTGCCTATGTTCATAAGCAGACTATCATTATCCTCCCCAAGAATAAGACTCTTTAGAAGTACCTTAAGGTTATGAATGTCATATTTTAATAAGAAAATATTTGTAAGCTCAGGTTCGGGAGATACTTCACGAATGTATGCGTAGGTCTTTACGATTTCTCTTAGAAGAAGACTTTCGTAGTCATAAACATCATTCATCTCTGATATTGAACCTGCATAATCAGTCTCGGAAAGAACCTTAATTACATCCTCTGCACTTTTAGCATCTATCATTCTATCTATCTTGGCTCTATCCAATAGCCTTGTTTCCAAAACCCTAGTCCTGGTTACGGCATATAGGTATTTATTATCAAACATTAAGGCTTATCCTCCTTCCTTCCAGTAAGCTACTTAACAGTTTCTTCACTAGAAGAGCAATTCTGCTACTTTAGGTTCAATGTCATCCCTATGCATCTTCAGAAGTGCCTCAAAGGAGTTATTGATCTCCATCCCCTTGCTTCTTAATAAGAAGCCTCCTTTGATATTTGCGGCATCATTAGAAAGCTTAAGCGCACCAAGCTTTCCATTTTGACTAAGAAGTGCATTTGCTTCTGAAACAAAGCCTGCACCTAGCAGTTCTTTATCTCTTTGTGATAAAATGACCTCTTCCTCGCCGCTTATAACTGCCTTGAGCATCATAGCTTTAAGTAAGCTCTTATATTCATTGATTTCCATTGAACTTAACTTATCCAAGGCAGCAGCAAAAACCTTTTCAATTATATTCTGTTTCGCATTAAGAATTTGGTTTCTAATTTCAAGCTCAGCCATTGAATTTATTATTCTCTTTTTGTCGCTTACCTCATTCTCGGCTTTCTTTTGAAGATCAGTAGCCTTAGCAGCAGCTGTAGCCTGAGCCTTTTTGTGTATCTCATCAGCTTGTGTCTTAGCGCTTGCTATTATTTCGGCAGCCTTTTCTTCGCTGTCTCTCAAAATCTTTTCTTTGATCTTATCTACTCCTGCCATTTAAGCCACTCCCTTATAACTGGATTCCGTTCAGCATTAAGAACGAAGCAAGAAGGGCAAGAACCGCATATGTTTCAACCATCGCAGCAAAAACCATACCTTTAGCAAGCTCTTCTGGTCTTTTTGCAACTATGCTGCAGCCAGCTGAAGCTGCTCTACCCTGGTATATTGCTGATACAAAGCCTACCAGACCTATTGGCAAACTAGCCATCAAAAGAAGGAAGCCTTGTTGAAGTGTAAGTGTCTCAACTGTTCCGAAAACGCCTATCTTCTGCCAAATCAAGAAGCCTATTAGAAGTCCATATATACCTTGTGTTCCTGGAAGTGCTTGCAAAAGAAGTGTCTTACCAAACTTGCCTGGATCCTCTGTTACAACACCTGCTGCAGCAACACCTGTCATACCAACACCTATTACTGAACCCCAGCCTGCAAAGCCAACTGCTATTGCAGAGCCTAGAAATGCCATTATTAGACCTCCGTTAGTGTTCATGAATTCAAAAAAGTTCATACTTTATCCTCCTTAATTTTAAGTAAATTTATAATTAGTGTTTTTCAATATATTTAGCCTTTACCCTGAACGGATTATAAGCTATACCATCACCTTCATAGAATTTGCTAAAAAACTCAACGTATTGCAGACGGCTTGAGTGTACATACGCTCCAAGTACATTTATACCAATATTGAAGGTGTGTCCTATAATTAATACTACTATCATAAAGAAGTATCCTATAATGCTTCCGCCCATCATAAGTGCCATGGAATTTATAACTGTACCTATAACTCCAGTAGCCAGACCTAGTGCAAATAATCTCAGATATGACAATGCATCGCCTAGGAAACCGGTAACATTGTATAAGCTCAAAACACCAACAAGAAACCTCTTAATGATATTCTTTTCAGTTCTCCCCTGTGTAAGCACCAATCCAGCAGCACCTCCAATAGCCATATATTTACCTATGGCAGAGGTTTCTGGGAGTGCAAGCATCATAAGTCCTATAAGGAAAACAACCCAGATGCCTTGGTCAAATACAGCATCAAGTATGTTACCATTACGAATGCTCTTGTAGGCTTGAAGACCCATACCAACAAACAAATGAAGTATTCCCATGCCTACACATAGACCAATCATCATGAATGGATTTGCCAGCGGATCAAACATTACTGGTTTTACAACTATCAGACCACCCAGCCAACCGCCGAACATTATTCCCCATAATGCTGTAGATAGACCTCCTAAAGTCATTAGGGCAACCATCTTTTTAAAATTGCCCTGCGGCTTAACCTTTATAAGTATTGCTGCTGAAATTGCAGCAATTAAGAAGCCGTAAACAGCATCACTTACCATCATTCCGAAGAAGGATATAAAAAATGGGGCCATTATTACGTTGGGGTCAATACCTCTTGAGCTTGGTACGCTGTATTGATCAGTAATAAACTCTACCGGCTGTGCAAGTGATGGGTTTTCCAAAAGCGTCGGATACAACTCATCCGCTTTTGGTTCCTCAAGGCTTA
>CALJSV010000151.1 GCA_937976095.1 uncultured Clostridia bacterium
TAGCGCATCAACCATTGTAGATATTACGGGACTTGCCATTATTGCGGGATCCAGCTTTACTGCTTTTGCAACTATGGGCAGCATCCCTCCGATAACTTTAGCCAGTGTTACGGTTATTACCAAAGTAAAGCTTACTACAAATGCTACCGTAAAGGAATAGCCGCTTATATAGCGAACTCTTAGAAAATTCACCACTGCCAGTGATACACCAACACATAAGCTTATTCTCAACTCTCTCCAAACAACCTTAAGTACATCCTGAAGCTCTACCTCTCCAAGTGCAAGACCTCTTATTACAAGTGTTGAGGCTTGTGCTCCTGCATTACCGCCGGTACCCATCAGCATTGGTATAAATACCGACAGACCTACTGCCTTTTCAAGTGTAGACTGAAAGCCTTCTATTATGCTCCCTGTCAGTGTCGCTGAAAGCATTAGAAACAGAAGCCAGACTACTCTCTGCTTCGCCAGGTTTAGTATGCTGGTCTTTAAATACTCATCCTCGCTTGGTGCAAGGGCGTGCATTATCTGAATATCTTCTGTTGCTTCTTCTTCAACAACGTCCATAATGTCATCGACTGTGATTATACCAACCAGCTTTTCCTCTTGGTCTACAACCGGCACAGACAAAAGGTCATACTTTTTAAATACATTGGCGACCTCTTCCCTATCGTCCCAGGTTCCTACATGTATAGGCTCAGTTTCCATAATTTCTTCAACAAGCATTTCCGGTTGTGCCAATACAAGGTCCTTAAGAGATACCATTCCCTCCAATGTTCTGTTCTTATCTATAACATAACAAGTGTATATTGTTTCCTTATCTGTTGCTGTTCTGCGAATTCTCTTTATGGCTTCTTCTACAGTCAGTTCTTTTTTGAGATCCACAAACTCTATGGTCATAAGACTTCCGGCAGAGTCATCAGGATAGTTCAAAAACTGGTTAATAAGCTTTCTCTCTGTTTCTGTAGAGTATTTAAGAATTTTTTTGACTACTGTGGAGGGCATTTCCTCCAAAAAGTCGATCTTATCGTCAAAGTATAGCTCCTCCAGTATTTCTCTCAGCTCCTGCTCCTTAATCATTAAGGAAAAGTTTGTTTGCTGCTTTACCGAAAGATGCGAAAAGACTTCGACTGCAGTATCCTTGTGAAGCATCCTGAACACTAGTAAGCTGTGTTTAGTGTCAAGCTCTTCCAACAGCTCAGCTATATCAACCGGCTGCATGTCCAAAAGATCAGCCTTTATAGCTGCAAAATTCTTGCCATCAATATGCTCTTTTATGATATGCTCCATGCTCGCTCCTCCCTATATCAGAGAGAAGCAGCTAGTAAATAAACAGACCTCTCCCTGATAGATATTTGGTTTTTATAATTACACTTACTACCAGGACCAGAGTCCATCTATTTTCACCTCCAAAAATCATGACATAAATAAAATCCTTCTCCGACAATTGTACATCAAAGCCCAAAAACATGCAATATACTACTAATTTATTTGTTTACTTACATATAGCTTTTGATACATCTTAAAATATCGCTGTTTCTCCGTCTTACTCCTCTTTACTATATAACAACCTCAAGCTTATCTGTTATAACAGAGCCTTCTGCACTCACACTGCACCTGTATGCCAATATCTCCACACCGGCAGCTTCGGCTTCCCGTATAGCACTTCCAAAATGTGGATCCATCCTATAGTTTGGTGTGAAGCTATCTGCAAAGCTAAGCTGTACGACAAAAATGAGTATGCTTCTATAGCCCTCCCTTTTCGCCTTTATAAGCTCATGAATGTGCCTTGCCCCTCTTTCGGTGGGTGCATCAGGAAACATCGCAATCCCATCCTGCTCCAAGGTTACTCCCTTAACCTCAACAAAGCAGCAATCCTCAGGAACTGAAGCTTCACTATCCCTCTTCAAAAAAAGATCAAATCTACTATCACTATATGTTACTTCCTTTTTTATGTAACTGTAAGTAGTGATTTCTTTTATAGCTTTACTTCTTATTGCCTCTTCAGCAAGCTTATTTGGCAGCTGTGAGTCTATGGATACAGGCTGTCCGTTTTTGTATACTACAATAAGCTCATAATCCGTTTTTCTGGTACTGCTTCTTCTGTCCTCAAGCAGCACATCAACGCCCTCAATCAGAAGCTCTCTGCACCTTCCTGTGTTAGGAACATGAACAAGAACCTCACAGCCATCAAGCAGAACCAGAGCTTCAAACCGGTTCAGTCTTTTTTGAAATTTTGCCTTTACAACACTTTTATTAAAAATCATCGCCATCATCCTTGTAATAATTTCATTTTATTGGTTAAATATATATAATAAGCAGTTCTACTATACTATTATACAGGAGTGTGAGTCTTTTGGATAACTACAATGTATTGGTGCTGATGGAAAAAAACAGCAGCACAGGATATCTTACCGAAACAGTTGATTCTTATACAATATCAGAGGGAATGGAATTTGTTGAAAGCATATATATGCTTCGTGGGGAAGAGGCAGATTTTATTTATCTTACCTTGACAACCAAGGATGTTGAGGATTGGGAATACTATGGAATATATGAGCTTTACGATGAAGAGCTTTTCAATGAGCTTATAGACGAGCTTCAGGATGGCTCAGGAGAATACAACCCACGCTGGATACTAAAGCTTAAGTACTCCGATAACAGGCTGAATATGGAAGATGTGCTGAATAGCATTTTAAAAGCCCATATAAAAGAGCTGAGTCGTATACAGCCATTGCTGGAAGAGGGAAAGCAGGAGTACTTGAAGGCAATAGATGAAGAAAACGAAGAAGCTGACGGACAGGATATCTAATATCCTTCCTTCAGCTTCCTTATTATTCTATGATGCCTTTTTCCCTGTAATATCTTTCTGCACCCTTATGAACAGGTATAGATACCCCGCTTAGAGCCGTCTCCAGCTTGATTTTCGCACCTATACTTTCACTCTCCGCCAAAAGACTATGCTTTTCGAAGAGTGTTTTGGTCAATTCATATACTACTTTCTCAGGTACATCCGCCCTTACAGCTAAGGTCGCTATAACCGCAACAGTCCTAACATCTGTACTCTGTCCAATATAGGTTCCTGCCGGTATCGTGTATTCAGTCATGAAACGATGCCTGTTTACCAGTCGCTTTATAATATCCTCAGGCAGCGAGAGTACTGTTATTTCCTTGTCTGCTGCCAGCTTTTGTATGTTGGCATTTGGCAAACCCGATGTAAATACAAAGCCGTCAAGTCGTCCTTCACGCATAAGTGAAATAGACTCCTCAAGACTTAGGTAGCTTACAGCCATATCCTCATAGCTCATGCCAGCCGCGTCCAAAAGCTGTCTTGCATTTACTTCAACTCCACTGTCAGGAGCACCTACAGACAGCTTGTGATCGTCAAGCCCTTCTATAGTTTCAATACCGCTTTCTCTTGTTACAATTATCTGTACTGCCTCAGGATATAGTGCAGCTACTGTTGTTATGTTTTTAATTTCTTTATCCTTGAATATTTCCTTGCCGTTATAGGCATAGTCTAAAATATCATTCTGAATTATAGCCAGCTCAGCTTTTTTGCCGCCTAAGAGCTTGCAGTTCTCCACTGAGCCGCTTGAGTTCTGCTGTGCAACTTCAATATTCTTAATCTCTTTATTAAATAGCTCTGACAAAGCTACTCCAAGTGATGCATATGTACCTGAAGCTCCCCCTGTAGCTAGAGTAAGTGTGGTTTTGGGAGCTGTACAACCTTGTATAGTCAGTAGACAAAATGCCAGCATTGCTATAACTGTTATAGTCCTTCTCATCTAATCCCCCCGCCAGCAATTCTTATTACATGTTTTGTTCAACCATAACCATAATCCTTCTGAAGAAGGATTTTAGATTAACCTTACCGCTTATATCAGACTTGCCTCTTAGACAATCCATTTCAGCCTTAATATCTGTATAGTCAAAAAGCGAGGTGCTGTAGATGTTGAATTTCTCGTTTGCAAAATCCTCTATACCCATTGAAGCGATGTTCTTCATTCCCTTGCTAACAGCTCTTCTAACGCGCATTTCTATTGCCTTTACATCTCCTTTAAGGCTCATGTTTTCTGTGGCGTATTTGCTTTGGATCACCTTTAGGAAGTCGTTTAGCTGAATCTCTTCAAGGTTTTCATATAATTGCTTATCGTTAAGAAGCATCATGCAAATATTTATTATATCCTTGCTTCCAAGGTCACCTAATATACCCAGGTCGGCAAGTATCTTATCCAGCATTCTCTTAAAGCTGTCTGGATTAGCAACAGCATTTGCATTCAGATTAAGCTTAAAGGAGGAAGCTGTGTTTTCTATAGTGTTAAAAAGATTTTTAAGAGTCAGATTCTCTTTTACCTTTTTTATTACATTTACGACCTCTACTGCATTTATCGGCTTACTTATATAGAACTCGATGCCTGACTCATATGCCTTGCTTATCATATCCTTTGAGCTTACCTGAGATAGCATTATGAACATGCATTTGATGTTCATGGACTTTATTTTTCGAACGATAGCTATGCCATCCTGCTGTGGAAGCAGTAAATCAACTATAGCAATATCAGGCTTGTATTTCATTATATACTCTTCACCCTGAAGTCCGTTTTCGGCCTCTGCTACCACCTCTCCCAGCCCATGCTGTTCTATTATTCGAACCAGAACGTTTCTAATGGACTTATCATCATCCACAACAACAAATCTCAACATTATTAAATATCCTCCATTATCAAATTATTTCTTGGAATCTCCAATATAAACTCTGTAAGATTGGTTTTACTTCCATTTAAGTTTATGCTTCCATCCAAAAGACCAAGCAGCATCCTTACGTGTGCTAGACCTAAGCCCGTAGATCCATTGCCTGTCTCGGGATCAAACTTGGTCGTAAAGCCGGGCTCAAATATTGTCTCTCTTTCCTTTGCAGGGATGCCTTTACCATTGTCGGTAACCTTAAGATATACCTTATCACCAATTGTATTGCATCTTATCTTTATAAATGGACTTCTCTTATCAGCAGCTTCTATTGAGTTTTGTATAAGATTGTTTAAAACCGATAAAACAATCAGATACTGGTCAGTATCAAAGTTCTCATTGAACTCAAAAAGCAGCTCAATTCTCTTTTCTATAACCTCCGGGAATTTTGAGTAAATATCATTTATAATATTAAAGATTTCACTAATACTCATAGACTTAGAAGTATCCTGTGCAGGCAAAAGCTTTTCCATACTTGCTGACAGCCTATAATAGTCCTTTTTGATTTCATGTATGTCTATAGCCAGAGAAAGACTTTTCTCAGCTATCTCCTTTACCTCATCACTGTAGCCTCTGTCTATTTCCTTCATGGTGTTATAAATGGAGTAGCTTTTTTCCATAGCGTTCTCCATATCTATCATTGACTTTTTCAGAAATATTATTTCTGATTTCAGCTTGGTTGACAGCATTATAAGATCCATATATCTATTTTGATGGATTTCCTTGTCTATTATCATATTAAAGTATCTTACAGTCCAATATATTCCCATTGAAATAAAGCCACGTAGGAAGGCTGCTAAAAAAATTGTAGAAATAACAGAATCCGTAGGAATTACAGTATAATGTCTTCTGATAAACAGCTCAACCATATTGGCAGCTATATCTGCACTGCTAAGCCTTAATATGAACAGCACAGGCTTGTCTGTATGCTCTCTGACATCCAGCTTTTCTATAATTGTACCATAGCAAATATAATACATAAAGGCTGGAAAGTGTCTATAAACTATCTCAAGTATACTAAATTCTCCATGAAATAAGTCAATGCCTCCTCTTAGAAAAAAAACAGAGAAAGCAGAAAATACAGAAGCGGTTAGTATAGGGACATTTTTGAAATTTAAAACCAGAAAAAGGAATGTTATAACTCCAAAGGTTATTCTAAAATCCGTGCCAAAGGGGAAGTAGTAAACCTGTCCCATAAATGCAGTAAATATGCTGATTATAAAAATCTCTTTATATTCTCTTTTCATAGCTATATATCCGTACCCTTCATATATCATAGAAACTGCATACTATATAAAACCCATATATTATTCTTTATTGTACCACAAAAGGATAGGGAGGTTAACCCTATCCTTCATTAATGCTTGATACCAGCAGTATGCTTTCCTCGTATTCTGAGATATGAAGCTCAGGATCATGTGCAGAAATAAAAACACCTTCATCAAGCTTGAGCAATTTAAACCTAAAAAGCTCGAAAAGCTCCTGCTCTTCATTGATTTCCTCGTTTTGAACACTGCTATAAGTTACTATAAAGTAGCCTCTTTCATCCCCCTTAACGAGATACAAATCAGAGCCTATTTCATCCTGATAAAGATTTTCCGCAATCTTTTTCATATCCTGCATCTCATAGGCCTCCAAAAGCTCTTCTACAGTGCCCCTATAGTCTCTGTCCTCCGGGCTTATTTCACTGGGATCAACTGTTTCAATAAACCTTTTTACAAGGTATCTTTTCATATAGACTACCTCCTTTATTTTATTATAGCTACATACCTCACCCTAAAAAGAAATAGTATTTTTCTTAATTATTTACCAATAATATAAGCTAATGATAGAGTAAATATTTTCTGCTATTTTTATTCATGTTATGCAGCTAACAAAAACATGACATTCGAGTTATATATATAAAATTCTACATTAACAATAATTTCCCTTTATTTTTCATATATATACTTAATTAAAGAGGAGGAGTTATTTTGAAGCCTAGAATAGCCATTATTGGAGCCGGGTTATCGGGTTTAGCTTGTGCGTTTGAGCTTGAGAAGCAAGGAATAACAGCAGATATCTATGAGCATAGAAATGAAGTTGAGGGTCGCTTCATAAATCTTGAGGGCATGCTTGATATACTATATCGGCCTATAGTTGATAGCTTTGGGTATTTATCAGATAAGTATGGTCTGTTTTTAAAGCCCCATAACCCAATAAAAAGGCTAAAGGTGAGCTCTGAAAATAGTACTGCCTCAGTTCAAGGCCATATGGGCTATATAACTATAAGGGGCAGACATACACATTCCCTCTCTAAGCAGCTTGCAGAAAAGTTAGATTCACCTATCTTTTTTAATTCTTCAAAAAATTACAAGGAGCTTGCGTATAGCTACGATATTGTAGTAATGGCAACAGGTGATGGAAGGGATACCCGAGAGCTGCAGAAATTCTCAGCAGATGCCTCTGTAAAGCTTCTGGGAATGACAATTACAGGAAGCTTTGACCCTTATATGGTTTCAGGCTTCCTAGATAATCGCCTTGCTCCTAAGGGCTACGTATACCAGATGGCATTTGATGAGGAAACTGCAAATCTAGTTATAGCAACACCTGTAAATGATGCTGATATGCAAGCCCTTAAGAGTAGACTTCTCAACCATATTAACTTTTCGGGGCAAATAAAAGATGAGTTCCAGATCACTGACTATCTTATTGGAAGACCTGATGTTAACAGGCTTGCTAATACCTATTTTATAGGTAACTGCGGAGGCTTTATAATGCCTTTTCTGGGCTTTGGCCAGTTCGGAGCAATTCTAAGCGGTCTGCAAGCCGGTAAAGCCATTGCACATAACCTAGACCTGGAAAAAGAGCATGGAGTATACAAAAACTCCTATGTGTACTCCCTTAACCTCAGACGTATGCTTGAGCACATGGAAAATGATGATCTGGATAGAATTGTGGGTATTATGAACAGCCCTTTAGGTAAAAAAGCACTTACTGAAAGCAGATACAATGTTTTGAAGCTGGGAGGAAGACTGGCTAAGCCCTATGCAACCTTAAGTGCTATTAGTGATAAGTAAACACCTATAAGATGCAGAAAACAGCATTCCTGAAAATGCTGTTTTCAGGCTGCTGACATAATATGTATGTCAGCAGCCTGTTAATTTCTATTTTTTGTTTTTCTTCTCCTTTTTGTCATTGCTTTTATTTACTCTTTCTTTAGCTTGTTGGGATTTTTCTTGTTTTTTGTTTTCCTTTATTTCTATAGCCTTCTCGGAGTTTTTGACTGCTTCCTTGCTAGCAAGCTCAACAGCAGTTACATTAATAGCGATTTCTGATTTCTTCATGCTCTTAAATTCTGAACCAATCTGCTTTTTGATAGTTTTAAACTCCTTATTGATAGCTTTCATTGCTGTGTTTGGCTTTAGCCCAAGCTGCATTAGAGTCTTTCCTATTCCCATTTCGTTTGCTGCAAATACTTCTATCACTTCAAGCAAAGGCTTTTCAGCCTGCTTTGATATGGCAATAAGTACAACAGCCTGTCTTGTGTTAAGCTTGAGCTCTGCTATTTTCGCCATTGCTGCAGGATCATTAAGTCTTTCTGCCAGCATTTTAGCTGTTATTTCAAGCTTAAGGCTTTTTATTGCTTTTTCTACTTCTACTGCTTCAAGCTCAGTTGTTGTATTAGCTTCAGTTTCCTCTACAGTAGGCTTGTCCTCTTCAACCACTGCTTCTGTAGTTACTGCTACTTCTTCTTCAGCTGCAGCTGCTTCTTCAGTCACAGCTGCTTCAGTTGCTTCAGTTGCTTTTTCTTCAACTGTTGTCTCAACTGTTGCCTCAACGGTTGTCTCAACAGTTGTCTCAACTGCTGCGTCTTCCTGCTTTGGAGCTTCTGTAGCTGTTACTTCTGTCACAGCTGTTTCTGTAGCTTCCACTACTTGTGATTCTGTCTGGTTCGTTGTTTGTTCTGTTAAATCTGCATAAACAAAGGCTGAAAGCATAACAATAATTACTAATACTATAGCTACATATTTTTTTAACATTCGAATCACTCCTCGTTTTTATTTATTATAATCTTCGATGTGCTTGTACTTATTTTTAGGGTATAGAAAATTTTACCTGTGTTGTTTCACTAAGTATCAATTATTGGTATAATAAAATAAGGATAATCCATATCTGATATGCTTATAGTTAAATGACAAAAAGATTAGATTAAGGAGGCTGTTTATGTCAACCATTCAAATTGTTACTGACAGTACCGCATACATAACTAAAGAATTTGCAAAAGAAAACAACATAGATATAGTGCCACTATCGGTATTTTTCGAAAACGAAACAATGCCTGAAGCCTTTCCAGGAGAGTTTGCCGAGTTTTATACCAGGCTAAAGGATTCCAAGGACTTCCCGCAGACCTCTCAGCCATCAGTGCAGGCCTTTATGACTGTTTTCCAAAAAGCAGTTGACGAAGGTAAGGAGGTAGTCGCTCTTACAATCAGCTCCAAGCTCAGCGGCACCTTTAATAGTGCATCATTAGCAGCTAAGGAGGTTGCTCCTGATAAGATAACTGTAATTGACTCTCTTATGGCAGGTCCTTGTCTAAGGTTCCTTACCGAAAGAGCTTTACAGCTGGCTAAGGAAGGCAAGTCCAGAGCTGAGATAGAGGAAGCTGTGAATGCTAAGAGAAGCTATAGCAAGGCTTTATTTGCAGTTGGTACCCTCGACTACCTTAAAAAGGGCGGCAGACTCAGCAACGCACAGCACTTTATAGGGACACTGCTAAACATCAAGCCGGTTATAGAGCTAACAGACGGCGTACTTCTGCCAGCCGGCAAAGCAAGAGGCAAGAGCAAGGCTGTAGAGATGGTTAAGGACGGTATACCTGCAAGTGTAAGTAAGATTTCTATAGTACATATACTCAATATAGGCGAGGCACAAAAGTTCAGAGATGAGCTGAAGGAAGCATATCCAAATGCAGAGTTTTCCATAGATGAGCTTGGCCCTGTTATTGGGTCACACTTGGGGCCAATGGCAATTGGGGTATGTGTGGAGTGGCAGGCTTAGGGTAGGGCTTTGGGTCGGTCGCTGGTCGCTGGTCGCTGGTTTAAAAAGAGTCTTTGACTCTTTTTTTAGTTGGGAGGTTTAGTATGGATTTGGTGAAGGATTTTGAGAGGTTTATAAAGCCTGTTTTGGAGTGCTGCGAGGGTGTTGTGGAGGCTTATCCTCCTTTGCTTCGCGACAGGGGGCTGGAGTATATGAGAAAGCTAAATCTGCTGCGTGATAGTGAGCGCAGGTCGGGCTTTAGTTATCTTATGCCTTTTTGGTTTATGGAATCCTTTGGGATTTCGGAGGAGGAGTGTCACACAATGGCTGTGGGCAATGTCTTTGCTCTGCTTTACTTTATGACGCAGGATGATATATATGACAGCAGTCTTGATGATAACAAGCTGGAGCTGCTGCCTGTGAGCAATCTTTTCTATATTGAATTTGTTGGGCAATATAGAAAGCTCTTTTCTTCTGATTCAAGCTTTTGGTGCTATTTTGATCGGTATATAAGAGAGTGGGCGGAAAGCATTGCTTGGGAGCATTCTCATACAAAAGGACAAGCTCACTGCTATAGTGATGAGGACTTTATCAGGCTGTCACGCAAGGCAGCTCCACTAAAGATACCTTATGCTGCAGTATGCTTGCTTTCGTGGAACATAAGCTGTATAGACAGCTTTGCTGCTATGATGGACTACGATCAGGCAGGCTTTCAGATGATTGATGACTGGCGGGATTGGAAAAAGGATATAGGTGAGAAAAACTATACTTATCTTCTGGTTGAAGCTATGAAGTATAACAAGCTTTCAAGCCCTATGGAATTAGACGAGTCCCATGTAAAAAAGGCTGTGTATGTTGGCAACGTACTTGAAGAGGTAATAGGCAAGGCAAGCAGCTTTTTTGAGAAAGCCCGTAAGGCAATTACCAACATAGATGCCCCATATATGCATTTGTATTTGGATGCAGAAATGGATATTTGCAGGTCAATAATAAGCAAGGTGCAGGAGGAAAAGCAAAGCATGTTAGGAGGCGGTCTTTCCTCCCTTCTGTTGAGGCTGTCACAAAACCAAAGTGAGTGAGGTTGTGAATGTGAGTATAAACAAACTTGATTTAAAGGATATAATAGAGCGGTCCAGCAGTCTCTTGGAGCGCATGGACAGCTCCAGCTACGAGCTTTGCAACAGTGATGCAGGCTTAATGGAAAAAAGGCTTAACAGCTGGTGCGAGGCTGCTGCAGAAGGTGACACGGAAAGGTTTGCATACCGATTATCCAAGCTTGGACTGGATATAGAAGGCGCAAGGTCTTTGCTGGGTGTTGCAAGGCTTAAGCCCTCTGCAGCTATGCCTAGCTGGGCAGCTATACTAGAGGAAATTCTTGAGTATTATGATGGCTTACACTTTGAGGATATCGGCATACTTGATGTAGGCGAGCCTATAGCCTTTGAGGAGGTTTTAATTCCCTACACAAGCTGGGCTTTGGGTAAGCTTTCGCCTGTGCAGGAAGACTATAGCACATATATAGATAGTACAATATACCGCAAGCTTGTAAGAGCACTTCTAAGGGACATGTCCCAGCTTTGCACCCGGGTGTTTGAGATGGAATTTACTGTGTTTCGTGCCACAAGGCAGTCACCCTTGGATCGCTTTCTTGCAAGGCCTGAAGAACTGCCAAATAACCTTTATAAGGAGTTCGTAGCAAAGCTGCAACAGGGAGGCCATATTGCACTGCTCTCAGAGTACCCTGTGCTGGCTAAGCTGTCCTCTATCCTTTGCCTGCTGTGGCTGGAGAGCTCTGTTGAGCTAATGCAACGAGTAGTTGAGGATGCTAACGATATTTGCAATGCTTTTTGTCAAGGAGTTACCCTTGGAAAGCTCGTAGACATAGAGCCAAATATGTCAGACAGGCATCATAAGGGCCGTACTGTTGCTGCCCTTACCTTTGAAAATGGTTTAAAGCTTATATATAAGCCCAAGTGTTTAAAAATGGAAAAGGCTTATTTCCAAGCATTGGACAGGCTCAATGTCGATCTTCAAAAACCAATCTTTGAAGTGCTTAAGGTGATAAATAAGGAAAGCCACGGTTGGATAGAATTTGCTGAGCAAATTCCATGTAGCAGTGAAAGTGAACTCGAAGAGTACTACAAAAACGCAGGCAGCCTGCTTGCAGTGCTGCACCACTTTAGAGCAAGCGACTGTCACGTGGAGAATATAATCGCAAACGGCACATACCCAGTGCTTGTAGATGCAGAGTGCCTTATGCATCCATATACCGTAGAGTATAAAAAAGGCGGCTGGGACAGCATACCGGAGGAAGAAAGAGAAAAGCTCAATTCAGTACTTCGTACAGGACTTTTACCTGGACAGCTGTTTAGTAGAGGTGACACTACTATAGACATAGCAGGCTTCGGCACTGCCGCCAATGCAGGCAAAGTATTGTCTGAACTGAGATGGGACAAGATTAATACAGATTTTATGAGCTGCGGATACTTTCCCAGCACAAAGGGTGAATTTAAGAACCTTCCAATATTAAATGGTGCTGCACATTACCCCGAGCAGCATATTGAAGCAATTATTGAAGGCTTTGAAAGCTTGAACAGCTATCTTTATGGCTATACTGATGCATTACTCCCTACTGATCTACATACACGCTTCGTTTTCCGCCCTACCCGCACCTATGCTGCAGCTTTGGCAAAGACTCTTGAGCCAAGGTTTATGAGATGTGGAGTAGATAGAAGCATAGAGCTTGATGCTCTTGTAAGATACACCTTTACGTTGGATGAGGATAAGGGTGTTTGGGAGATTCTGCGGGAGGAATTGGAAGCCTTGGAGGCTTTGGATGTGCCTTATGTAACCTTATTAATCCATGCTACAAATTCATGTGTAGGATATCTAAAAAACAATAGTGTATTAGATACACAGCATCAAAAAAACTATATTTTTAGTGGGTATGGTGGTAACAATGAAAGCTAATGCAAAACTTTCAGATATAGTAGAACTAAGCTGGGGACTATGCAACCAAGGTTTAGAGGATATATATGGCAAACAAGGTGTTTCAGGTATTGATATAAAGGTTAAAGCTGCCTGGAAGATAACAAAGGGTAGTCCTGATATAAAGGTTGGTATAATAGATACTCAGCCCCTTCTATCACATGTTATCTTCAAGCAGCCAATTATTGAGGCAGACGAAGAAATAAGCATCGTAAGTAAGAATCCTGCATATTTCGAGGAGGGCTATAGTTGTTTTCATGGCACCTTCATAACTGGAATAATTAAAATGATTGCCCCTCTTATTACAACCCAGAGTTATATTATTGACAGTAGTAATTCATATGATTTGAATACTATTGTATCATTTATTAATGAGGCCGAAAAAAACAATGTACGAATTATGAATTGCAGTTGGGGTAGCTATACTTTTAATGAAGACCTATATAATACTATGAAAAAATCAAGCCTTCTATTTATATGTGCAGCAGGCAATGACAACAGAGATACCGCTATAGCTCCATACTATCCAGCCTGCTTTAACCTTCCAAATACTATCTCAGTTGGAGCACTTAACAGCAGGGGCGAGCCATGGCTGTCATCAAATTTTGGCTCTAGGGTAGAGGTTACAGCGCCAGGGGCATTGATATTAGGACCAATCCCCTCTAAGGACAAAAAAAGCTTTATTTATAATAGCGGTACATCAGAGGCAGCAGCCTTTGTAACAGGCATAGCAGCACTAATTCTATCCAACAATAGCAAGCTAAATGCAATGCAGGTAAAGGATGCAATAGTCTCTGGCAGTAATAATGGCTTATATAGCTTTGTAAATGCATACAGTTCACTGTCTCTAGTAAAATAACATTGCAAAATTCGACAAAGATGGTATAATTTTATCAATGGACTTGTCCAAATATTACCAAAGATATTGGAGGGAATATAATGCAAAAGGATTTACAATCACTTCTTATTAAGAAAGCTTGGGAAGATGCCGAGTTTAAAAAAGAGCTCATAGAAAGCCCAAAAGAAACTATTCAAAAAATGTTTGAAATAGTTTTGCCAGAAAACCTGAAAATCAATGTTGTAGAGGAAGCAAGTGACAGCTTGTATCTTGTTTTACCACAAAATCCTGCAACTACCGGAACTGTTAGCGAAGAAGTAAAATTCGAAGCTGCTACATACGTTCCATAAAGAATGGAGGTAAATAATATGAGAGATAACAGCAATTTGCAGGAATTATTGGTTAAGAAAGCATGGGAAGATGCTGAGTTTAAGAAAGCTTTACTAGAAAATCCTAAAGAGACAATTCAAAAAATGCTTGAAATAGTGATTCCAAATAGTATCAATATAAAGGTAGTTGAAGAGACAGCAGATACAATGTATCTTGTTATTCCAGCTAATCCTGCAGAGAATATGTCCGCTGCAGGAAGCGCGTTAGATGCAGCAACTGTTTATGCATCACCTTATGCAACAATGTATGATTCAGTTACATACTAATAGTATTGATTGAGCAATTTCATATCATACTAATACATTGACAAATAAAGGGGAGTTCTACTCTCCTTTATTTATGATTTTTAATAGAGTAACCTTAAACTTTTTTCATAGCGTGGTGATATTATTGTATCAAACTATTCTCAAAGATGAGCTTACAAAGCAATGGTCCTTCATGAGCAACTTAAATATTAATATATTTGGAATCCCTGGCGTGCACGGAGTAGATGCAAATATTATCCCTGCATGGCATCATACCCTTGGCAATCCAGATATTAGTGTGGCTGTAATAGATGCTGCAATATATACATCGCATTTACTCTTCAATATTGATATGCCTACTAGTTCATCACTTGAAATTAATGTTATAAATAAAGAAAACATGAAGAGTCTCAGTGGATATACCTACTATCATGGAACATTCGTTTGTGGTATTGTAAAAATGATTGCACCTAAGGTTTCGCTAATTCCTTTGAGCCTATCTGAGTCCACATATTGTGATATACCTGCAGCAGTTAAGGCAATAGAAGTTGCAAAAAGAAGTAAAGTAAGAATAGTAAACTGCAGCTGGGGTGCTCATGAACTACATAAAGAGCTTTATGATAGCATTCATAACTCAGATATTTTGTATGTATGTGCAGCTGGCAACAATAGAGTTTTTACAGATAAAAAGCCCTATTATCCTGGATGCTTTGATTTTCCAAATGTAATTTCTGTAGCTGCTACAAACAACAGGGGTAGCCTATGGCTGCCTTCCAACTATGGAAGCCAAATTAGTCTTGCAGCTCCAGGCGCTAGTATACTAGGGCCTATACCTTCGATAGATAATAAAAGTTTTACTTATGACAGTGGAACTTCACTGGCTACTGCTCATGTTACTGGTGTAGCTGCTCTAATTTTGTCTGTTTACCCAAAATTAAACCCTCATGAGTTGAAAAAAATTCTTATTAGTAGCTGCACAAAGCTTCCAGATTTGAAGGGCAAGATTCAATCAGCTGGGATTGTAAATGCTTATGCTGCTTTGATAGAAGCATCTAAGTATGCATAAGCGACATTCTTCAGTTTAATCCAACAAAGAATGTTGAAAGAAGCCATATTTTGTAATATAATGAAGGAGTGTTAGAATATTCTGGCATAAACTTTAACATAAAGGGGGATATACTATGGCAAATAGAAATGATATTCAAGAAAAGCTTATCAAAAGAGCTTGGGAAGATGCGGAGTTTAAGAAGGAATTGCTGGCTAATCCAAAGGCTGCAATTGAAAAAGTACTTCAAATACAAATCCCTGATAGCATTGAAGTTCAATTTTTTGAGGAAACACCTGATAAAATGTGTTTTGTTTTACCAGTAGATCCAGCAAGTGTAACATCTGAAAAATTAGATAGTAATGGTGACTTTGAACCACAATCCATGTATCCATAATAATAGGAGCTAGCAGTAATATGCTAGCTCTTATTAATGTTTTTCGGTATAGTTATTTCAAAGCTTGTACCAACTCCTACTTTACTTTCACATTGTATACTCCCATGTAGCTTATGCGTAACAATATTGTATACTATATTTAGCCCAAGTCCTGATCCACCCTTATTTCTTTTAGTAGTAAAGAAAGGTTCAAAAATTTTGTTAATGTTTTCACTATCTATTCCAATACCATCATCAGAGTACTTGATTAATATATCCTCTTCATCATCTTTAATTTCTATATCTATATTGCCTACAACATCATCATTAAATGCATGAGTTAAAGAATTCAATATCAAATTTGATAAAACTTGTGTTATATGCCCCGGATAGCTTTCCATTACAAGGTTTGAAGGGCAATTGACTTTTATTTTGTGTTTAACTTTTTTGAACTCAGGGCTAAGGCTGGTAATTATATCATCAATATAGGAGCTAAAGTTAAAAACTCTTTTGTCCTCATATGACTGATCAACGGCTACCCGCTTAAAGCTTTTTATCAATTCTGATGCACTTCTAAGGTTTGTAAGAATAACACTAATAAGTTCTCTGCAAGATAGGATAAAACTCTCAAAATCAGCTTTTTTTACCTTGTTGCCTATATAAAGCTCGTTTATTTCACTTGCTTCCTTATCCAAATGTGATGCAGCTGTTACACTTATACCTACAGGAGTATTTATT
>CALJSV010000152.1 GCA_937976095.1 uncultured Clostridia bacterium
GCAATAATATTGCAAAGAGTTTTGATAAAGTTAAATGCATTTGCATCAAACTCCTTGTTCTTGACTGATACAGACAGATACAATGCGCCTCTTGTCACTCCTGCCTTTATAAGTGGTATCGCTATTATTGACTGCCAATCAGGCATGCCTGTTACCGGATCTATACCTGGGTAGTTCCCCCAGTCTATCATGTATTCGCCTGCTTGATTCTCTATGCATCTTTTTACTATTACTGCTCCATAATATACCTCTCCCACCTCTGTATCTATGAACTTCTTTCTTGCTACTCTCTTAAGAGTTTCTCCATTTTCATCAAGGTGGAATATTATACCCGTTTGTGCTTCTGATACCTCTATTATTCTTCCAAGGAACTTGAATATCTTGTCATCAAAGCCTATTTCATTGCTTCTTTGCAGCTCTAATATCTCTAGCATTGTTTCTACTCTTCTTTGATCATCTACCAGGTTCCCTGATATTATCCCTGCCAGCTTATCTATTCTCTTTACTGACTTTGACATGTTTGGCTGGTATATACTGCTCATGTTTCTTCCTGACTCCTTTGAGTAATACAGTGCCTGGTCTGCTTTTTCTATGAGATCCTTTACCCAGGTACTGTGCTCAGGATAGCCTGCTACTCCAAGACTTATGGTCAGCGGATTGTGCAAGCCCAAAAGCTTTGCGTTTTCTACCTTTCTTCTTAGCTTATCTGATACATGGTATCCGCCTTCTACACTTGTATTCGGCAGCAGTACTATTATTTCTTCGCCTCCGTATCTTGCACATATATCACCTTTTCTTACTGTGCTCATTATTATGCTTGATACGTTTTGCAGTATTTCATCTCCCTTTTGATGTCCAAAGCGGTCATTTACTGTCTTGAATTTGTCTATGTCTATCATTATTACACAGAATTCTCCGCCCTCTTTTTCTACATAGCTCATTTCGCTTACTATTGCTGCTTCAAAGTACTTCCTGGTATATAGCTTTGTCAGCTTGTCTACTGCCGATACTATTCTCAGGCTGTAGTTATCTACCAGCACATATGCAAGCTTTGATGCCATTATGCAGAAATGGCTCGCTTCCTCTGTAAAGTTATTTATTATGCTGTCTGTGTCCATGTATATATAGCCTATTACTTGATTTCCTCCCTGTCCCTTGCTTCTCCTCTTTTCTTCTAAGAGCTGCATCCCTTCTTCTTCCTTTGAGCCCATTATTGGTATGCAGAATACTGCTGTTATGTCCTTTGGTATCAGGATATCTCCCTTTTTCTTGTTATACTCAAAGGCATCTGTTACTATTATGCCGTCCTTCTTCTGCTTTACCTGCTCTATTATATATTTGTAGAAGGGAATCTCAAAGTATCGGTTGTAGCTTGCCAGTATGTTTATGTTATCCTCTTCATCCAGCATTGCTATAAATGCATTCTTTGCTTGTGTTGTTTCTGCAAACATGTTTATGACGTTTTTAAGGTTCATTACATTATCTTCATCAAATTTGTTTACAAGCTCCTGCAGCTTATATAAAAATTTGCTGTACATATTTATATCAACTGCTGCACCACTTCTTCTTTGATCTATCTCTCTGTATCTGTATATATCTACATAGTCTGTATAATCAAAATATTTATCTATGTTCTTAAGGTTTATTTCTGATAAAGGCTTGACCGCTTGTTTTTTGTGCTTTGCTCCTGTTTTACCTCTGTGCTTTGCCGTAAGCAGTCCAGAGGTTTTTATGAGTCCCTCCTTTATCTTATCTCTACTATGGGACATTACGAAGCTTATCTTATATTCCTCTGGTACATTGTGCACCAGCTTTCTTAAATAGTTTAATGCAGATATATAGTATTTGAGAGCTTCCTGATTGTTTCCACGTCTTCCATACTCATCAGCCGCTGCTCTGAATACCTTGCACTTTATCTCGTTGTTGTCTATGGAGTTTGCTTGTGCTGAAAGGCTTACTAGTCTGTTAAGCCTTTCGTCACCTTCAGACAGCAATGCTTTCACGTAGGCATATTTAAGCTTAAGCAATTCTGTGTCTATCTTGTTAATATAATTGAGTCCAAGCTCAAGAAACTCTTGAGCCTCCGCATTAAGATGCTTTTCTTCATATATTTCAGCGATTCTTACACAGGCTACTCTTCCAAGCTTGAATAAGTTATCCCCAAGCAGCTTTTTACAAAACGCTAGATGATTATTGAAATCTGCTACACCTGTCTGCTGCATATCTGACAAAATTATATACATTCTGGCTTCTGGATTTGCCTCAACACCCCAACTTATGCACATATCAAGAGTTTTTTGTGCATAAAACTTTGCTTTTTCAAAATCACCAATACGGTAAAGAAACTCAGCCTTATTGCTATATAAATACTCCTCAAGGTTACCAAGGTCTTTTGATTCTGTTATTATTTCTTCAGCTATAACCATGTTTTGAACCAGCTTGTGGTATTCTTCCATGGCCATGTTTATCAATACTATATTTAAATAAATCAGACCTTCGCTATATCTGTGATGAGTTATCTTTATTACCTCTAGAGCGCTATTAAAGTAATCAAGTGCTTCCTTATATTTATCCTCCAGCCTATACATTTCAGCAAGATTATTATAGCTGTATTCCATATAGTATAAATTGTTTGTTTTCTGACTTATGCTAAGGCACTTTTCGTAGTATTCTCTAGATATTTGTGTGTCATTATAAAAGTCAGAGTAAACATAACCAATTGTGTTAAGAGCATTCGGAAGATACTTGTAATTTCCTGTCCTTTCTAAGTACTCTGCTGCTTTTAATAGTATTTCAAGACCTTCTTCAAATCTGTTTTTAAAGGTTAAAACTCTACCATAGGCCACCATTAGCCTAGCATGATACAGGCCATACTTTTCAGTGTCCATAGCGTCAATACACTTTTTTAATATATGAAGATATGTGTTATACTTTCTTCTGTTTACCATTATATCGTTCATACTCAAAATAAGCTCGTACATGCCTTCATGGTAGGTTATTTCTTTTATTAGTTTTCTTGCTTTAATTGCGTATTCAATAGAAGCTTTATAGCTATCAAGTCTATATAGCAGAGAAAACTTCTTTATATAAGCATTTATAAGGGTTTTTGTATAATCATACTTAAGAGCTATCTCTTCAACCCTATCATAGTAAAATTTAGATTTATCATAATTACCTATTTGGTCATAAAGATCACCTAAATTGAAGCATACCTGAATTTTTTCATTTGAGTTATCCTCCTCTGAGAATAATTCATAGGTTTGCTCTAAAAACTGAATCGCTTGGTTTATAAGATTAGACTCTATCATTTTTTCAGCTGAGGATAATAAGTTTTCTATAGCCTCGTTATATCTGTTAGCCTTAGTCATATGATAGATTAATTCATCCTTGTTTTCTCTATTTTCACGGGAGAACTTGTCCTCCAGTATAAAGGACGCATTATTATGAAGCTTTAATTTTTCCTCGCCAGGTATTTTTTCATAAATAGCCTTTTTTAGATTTATTGAGCTGAAGTCATATGAAATACCCCAGTCATCAACCTTTCTTGATATTATGTTTATATAAGTTAGATAATCAAGCAGCTCAAATAACTCTTCACCTCTTATACAGGTCATCGACTCTAGAATATCAGAAGATGCTGAGGTGTCAAATATAGATATAATCTTTAGTATATCCTGGTAAATCATATCTAGCTTATTAATTTTGTTCAGGGTTATATCATCAATGTTAAAGGACATGCTTAATTTGTCTAAATCAACCTCATCCAAACTCCATAAGCCGT
>CALJSV010000153.1 GCA_937976095.1 uncultured Clostridia bacterium
TTTCGATTAAAGGAGAAGTTGAGATGAATTACAGGATTGAAAAAAAAGAAGCCTTTCGGATTGTCGGAGCAAAGAGGCATTTTGACTTGAATGTAGAAGAAAATTTTGTACAGGTGCCGCAGTTCTGGGGAGAAACCTTGCAAAACGGTATGATTGTGGAAATTGGGAAGTTATCAAATCGAGAACCTTTTGGGGTCTTAGGTGTAAGCACATGTATGAATGGCAAAGATTTTGACTACTATATTGCTTCAGCTACTGACAAGCCGCTTCCTGAGAACATGCACGAGTACGTGATTCCGGAAACCGCCTGGGCAATATTTGAATGTATTGGGACAATGCCTTATGCTATGCAAGAGCTTCAAAAGAGGATAATAACTGAGTGGCTGCCGACATCAGGCTTCGAATATGTTGATGCACCAGATATTGAGGTTTATCCTGATGGTGATATAAGCTCGCCAAACTATAAGTGTGAAGTTTGGCTGCCAATTATTAAGAAATAGGAAAATGAGGTTTCTCTATGAGATATACAGAAATAAGTTGTGAATCTGCAATAAATCAGCTTAAAAGGCGTATGCCGTATAGCTGGGATTTAAATATTTATAGGGGCTGTGAGCATGGCTGCAAGTATTGTTATGCAATGTACTCCCATGATTATCTCGGTTCTGAAAATTATTTCGGCAATATCTTTGTTAAAACCAATATTGTAGAGCAGCTTGAAAAGCAGCTTAGTAATCCAAAATGGAAACGGGAGGTCGTAAATATTGGGGGTGTTACTGACAGCTATCAGCCTGCTGAGGAGCAATACAAGTTAATGCCGGACATTCTAAAGCTGCTGATTAAATACAGAACTCCAGCCATTATATCTACAAAATCAGATCTAATATTAAGAGATTATGATTTGATTGATGAGTTATCAAAAATTACTTACATTAATGTTGCAGCAACCATTACAACTATGGATGAAAATGTAAGGAAGCTAATTGAACCTGGTGGAGTGGAATCTGCTAAACGCTTCAATATGCTGAAAACATTCAGAAGGTCAAACGCCTCTGTAGGACTGCATGTAATGCCTATCATTCCTTGCCTGACAGATAGCTTTGAGAATTTTGATATGCTTTTTGGTATGGCTCAAGACAGTAATGTTCATTATGTTTTGCCCGGAACATTGTACCTGAGGGGGAAAACAAGGAATGTATTTTTTGAGTTTATAAAAAAGGAGCTTCCTCATCTATACAATGATTTAGCAGTACTTTATAAGACTGGTGGAGCAGACAAGGAATATAAGAACTCCTTATATAAGATGGTCAACGAGCTACGGGAAAAATACAAGCTTTCAAGCAGTTATACAAAACCAATGAAGGAAAAGCTGGAATGAAGTAGGCATATGGTTTTACTTTGCCATAAATAGCTTGAAACAAGCGATTCCCAGCAGCTTTAGGGTTCGCTTGTTTCACTTTGTGAGCATATATTTACTAAAATTGTGGACAAAAGATTAGATATCTCGTATCTCATACTCAAAGGGTTCTTCGCATGAGTAAATTTCATGGAAAAATCCTTTGTATGGGATATCGTCTTCAAGGCATTTTATGCAATAGGATAGCTCCTCATCGCACTCTGGTTTTTCACCATTGTTCTGCATCACCTCAAATGCATCAATAATATTTTCCATGAGAGTTACTTTTATAAACAAAGGCAATTTATCCAACATGGAGCTTTCGACACTTGTCTCGGATCTGTATCCCGTCAGAACTGTTGCAAAATAATCATCCATGAACTTTTTACGTTTTGTGGCGTCTTCTTCAAATTGTATCCAACCTACTCCCTGTGTCCAAAGCGCTGCAAGGTCATACATATACCAACCGAAACATGAATTATCAAAATCATATACAGTTATTTGGCCGGTATCAAAATCTATGTTATAGTTTCCATCATTGTAGTCAAAGTGGATCATGCCGAAGGACTCGCGGTCGATGTCTAAGCTCTCTAAGGCTTTAAGAAGCTCTAACAGCTTCTGCTTAAGCAGAGATAACGAGTTGGGTATAACTTTATCGATATATTCGGCATTGTATTTATCAAAAAAACTGTACCGGCGTTGGACAGGAGTAAATTCTTTCGACAATTGGTGTATTTTGCCCAGGACTTTACCGCAATTATAATAATATTCGGTAATGGGAACTCCTCCTCTATACCTGTAATTATTTTCTACAAGCTTTTTACCCTTTGCCTTTTCAAAAAGGCAGATAAAAAAGGTGTGATTGTTATGGATTATCTCCTCCAGCAGATTTTCTTTCAGGGAGCTTACTACATTGGAGACACTTCCGCCACGCTCGAATAAATACCTGATATACTCAACTTCACCCAGAAAATCTTCCCGGTTTCTGTCTTTTAAAAAGGCAATTCTGAGTATTTTAGGGTCGGCACTCCCCTTCTCACAGGTATAAACAACATTACGCCCTCCAGTATGTGCCTTAACTAGCTTGAACTCATAGCCTTCCAAGCCATACAGCTTTGATACTAATGGAAGTAAATATGTCTCACTGAAATTAACAACCTCGTTATAAGTCATATTATCTCCTTTCGATCCCGCAGAACTATTCATACATATGCTAAATTTCATTCAGCAACTTCTGTTTTTAATATTCTTATTATATCATCATCTTTACTAAGACTATTAGAGCAAGAAAAGTTATAATTAATTATTCCATATATGGTGTTTTTTTAAGAGGTGAATCAAATATGACTATTAGTTGTCATATTTAGTGCGATATAATTATATTGGTGATGATATTGAAAATCTAAAAAAAGCAGTGAGGAAGGGTTATATGCATTACAAAGAGGCAAAGTCAATTTTATCAGCTAATAATGGAATGAATATATATCGCGGCTGCACCCATGGCTGTATTTATTGTGACAGCAGAAGCAAATGCTACAATATGGAACATGATTTTGAGGATATTCAGGTTAAGATAAACGCTCCTGAGCTCTTGGAAAATGCCCTGAGGAGAAAACGTAAAAAGTGTATGATTGGAACAGGCGCCATGTGCGATCCATACATGCATATTGAAGTTGAGCTGGGGCATACGCGGAAGTGTCTTGAAATAGTTGACAGGTACGGGTTTGGGCTAAGTATTCAAACAAAATCCGATAGAATATTAAGGGATTTGGACTTGTTAAAAAGTATTAACAGCAAATCCAAGTGCGTTGTTCAGATGACTTTAACAACCTATGATGAGGATCTTTGTGAAATAATTGAGCCAAAGGTTAGTACTACAAGAGAACGTTATGAAGCACTGAAGATAATGAGGGACAACGGGATTCCCACTGTAGTATGGCTAGACCCGATTTTACCCCTTATAAATGATACTGAAGAAAATTTAAAAGGCATACTGGGTTATTGCATTGATGCTAAAGTATTGGGGATAATTTGTTTTGGAATGGGGTTAACTTTAAGGGAAGGCAACAGAGAATATTTTTATGAGAAGCTTGATGCTCATTTTCCTGGGCTAAAGAAAACATATCATAAAAAATATGGCTATAGCTATGAACTGAAAAGTGATAACAACGAAAAACTATGGGAGATTTTTCATGACACATGTGAAAAGAGAGGCATAGTTCATAATAATGGAGAAATATTTAAATATCTTCACACATACGAAGAAGCTGTAGCAACAGAACAAACTACGATGTTTGAGCTTTTTAAAATTGAATGAAAGTAATATCCATGTGAGCTGTGGTCCATGGTCTTGCTTCCATCGCTACCATGAAGAATGTTCACTATAGTAAAGAGTGGGGGAAGAAGATTGAAGATATTATCTGGAGTAAATAAAGGTGTAAGGCTACTATCTAGAAAAAATTTTGTAAGATGGTTGGTGAGAGCAATGATAATTATTCTTCTGGGTTTACTTGTGAGTTTATTAATCATCACAGGGGTATTTCTTGCTTATAGCCCGGGAAAACTTCAACCTTTCCTTGATAAAGACGGAAAGGAGCTGAAGGGCAGCATATCTGAAAAGGTTTTTGTTAATATTGGCGGTGTAAAGCAAGGGATGTTTATCAGAGGTAAGGATATCAGAAACCCTGTTCTGCTTTTCGTTCATGGAGGCCCATGTTTCTCTGAGTATTTCCTTGTTGATAAATATCCAACGGGGCTTGAGGATGACTTTACTGTTTGTTACTGGGAGGAGAGGGGCGGAGGCCTTTCTTACAGCTCTGATGTTCCGCTTGAAAGTATGACTTTGGAACAGCTAGCATATGATACGATTGAAGTGACGAATTATCTGCGCAAACGTTTTGGGCAGGATAAGATATATCTGGCGGCACACTCTGGAGGAACAATTTTCGGTATCCAGGTTGCAGCTAAAGCGCCCCAATTGTACCATGCATATATTGGTATTGCTCAGATTACAAAGCCGATAGAGTCGGAAAAGATAGCGTATAAGTACTTGAGGGAGCAATATAGTGGAGCGGGAAATAAAAAAATGGTTGAAAAGTTAAACCAATATCCAGTTTTAGAAGACGATGCATATGGTATTATGTTTTTTAAATCGCTAGTTCGTGATCAGGCAATGCATGAGCTTGGTGTAGGTACAATGCGTAACATGAAGTCCATTGAGAAGGATGTAGTTTTGTCTGTCATGCTGTGCAAGGCTTATACGCTAAAGGAAAAAATAAACCTATGGAAGTCAAAATTTTCATTTATAAAAAGGACAGAACTGACAGACCAGGTTTTTGCCTCTGATTTAACAACTCAAGTAAGAAAACTTGAAATACCGGTCTATTTTTTTAGTGGTGCGTATGATTTAACAGTAAACTATGACTTATCAAAATCTTATTTAAATCAATTAGAAGCACCTGTTAAAGGGTTTTATACCTTTGAAGACTCTGCTCATAGTCCAAATTACGAAGAACCTAAAAAAATGATGGATATTATTAGGAAGGATGTTATTGCGGGAGAAAACAAGCTTGCCGATAAAGAGTGATGAAGCTATCCCCTCAATATTTCACTTATAGAATTCCTAACGGACACTTATACGCTATAGTTTTGTAGTTGACTAAAGGCAAAAACTATCATATAATTAATACAAGTGACCATATGGTCACTAGTATTTTAAAATTGTAATGACCATATGGTCACGGAGGTGGTTTTCTGCCAAAGAGATTATTTTTTGAACTTGATATAGAAAAAAGAAATAGTATTTTTGATGCTGGGTTAAAGGAATTTGCAGAGCAAAGCTATAATGAGGCTTCAACTAATAATATTGTTAAAGCTGCGGGTATAAGTAAAGGAAGTTTATTTAAGTATTTTAATAATAAAGAGGATTTGTACTTTTATACTCTGGACTCTGTTTTAGCCGACTTAGTGGAGGAAATCAAGGATTATATTTCAAGTCTTAAAGGAGATATATTTGAAATAATTATTCGCTATTCTGAGGTTGAGTTTAATTGGCATATAAATAATCCAGATAAGTATAGGCTGATTAAAAGGGCGTTTACTGATAACAGCTCATCTATTTATCAAAATACTATATATAGGTATAAAGCATCAGGGGATTCTATGTATTATAACTTACTGAAGGATATTGACACAGAAAGATTGAAATGGGGGAAGGACAAGACAATTAATATTATAAAATGGGCTATTGAGGGCTTTAATAATGAGTTTAATAAAAAGACTGACACATATACTGATATAAGCGTTATGAAATATGCTTATATAAAGGAGCTTAAGGAGTATATGGAAATTATAAAAGAAGGAATATATGAATAATTGGAGGTGCTATTATGTTTTATGGTGCAAAGGGTGGTAATGTAAAAATCGGGAATACAGATATGGACTACGTTTCCTTTGGAAGAGGAAAAAAAACCTTAGTTATTATCCCAGGTCTCTCAGATGGTTTAAAAACAGTTAAGGGGCTAGCAATAACTCTTGCTATTATGTATAAAGCTTATGCTAAGGATTATAAGGTTTTTGTTTTTAGTCGGAAAAATCAAATGGAAGAAGGATATTCAACTAAGGATATGGCTATGGATTTGAAAATGGCAATGGATAAGTTAAATATTGAAAATGCACATGTAATGGGTATATCCCAAGGGGGGATGATTTCCCAATGCCTTGCAATTGATTATCCGGAAAAAGTTGATAAGCTTATTATTGGAGTTTCTATTTCAAGGCAGAACAAAACCATACAAGATGCGGTAAGTAATTGGATAGCTTTGGCCGTTAATAATGATTATAAGGGACTGGTTATAGACAAAATTGAAAAGACATATTCAGAGAATAAAGCTAAAACATATAGACCGTTTTATACTATACTATCTAAGATAGGCAAGCCAAAATCCTTTACTAGGTTTATAGTTCAAGCAAGGGCATGTCTAAATCATAATGCCTATGAGGAGCTTAATAAAATAAAGAGCCCTACACTTATTATAGGAGGGGATAGCGACTTAGTTGTTGGAAAAAATACAAGCGAAGAGATGGCAGAAAAAATAGCTCATAGTAAGCTAATTACATATAAAGGCCTTGGACATGGAGCCTTTGAGGAGGCGAAGGATTTTAATCAACAGATACTTAATTTTTTAAAGGCTTAGTGTCAAAGGTTTGGAGAGTGTGAAATTATCCCCTCAATATTTCGATTACAGAATTCTTAACTGACACATATAAGTTAGCTATTGAAGGCTCAGATATTAACGAGCCGATTAGACAAATGTTACTTGAACTTTGTCTTTCAATTATGTCCTGATAAAAGCTTTGCGTCAGGTTATGCTCCTTTAAATGAGGGAATATGTACCACTGCTTTGCTGTTATCAAATGCTCAACATGGATTCCGGATCTTTCTATATCATCAGTTATTCCATTGATCAGATCCTTTTGGACGTTCCCATATGCATAGGCCACAAGAATGGTACGGTTATTGTGCTTAAAGGTATGGAAAAACTGTATTTTACCTTTTTGCCATAAATGAGCTTTATAATAGGTTGTTACTAGGTTTTTGCTGCTTACTTCATATGCACAAGTGATGAATGGATTGGTATCAATTTTCTTCATTAGTTGATTGCATAAATCGTCTTTGATGACATCTCTCGGCAGCTTGGTTGTAATAAGCACCTTGTCATAATAGTCGGAACCAAAGGCGGTTTCGACTTTCACTTTGTTACCCATAACTTCAATATTGTGAACCTCAATAGAATATCTTATATCCGATATGTTTTGACTAAGCTTATTTATTAACTCTGAGGTGCCTTTGTTAATGAACAAAAGCTTATCTCCTCGTATAAAAGACAATATGGTGTCCACATTAAAGACCTTAAGTGCGTAGAAGGCCTGAGTACTATATATATCTCCAAAGCCATAGGAGGAAAGGTGAGGTGCAATAACCTGGTTGATGATATTCAGGTCATGCTTTCTGAGAAAGTCATACAACGGAACCAGTAAGTCTTCATGAATATATCCGTAATTAACAGTATTAATTGATGCAGAATATTTCCCCAAAAGCATCTTAAGCTTAGCCAGCTCATCCATTAGTAAAACCACATCTTCCCTTGACATATGCTCTACATTATTAAAATTTTCATCAACAAAGTTTCTGTAGGTAAATCTCTCAGTATAGTCAAGTCGCAGCTCTATCAGCAGCTCTTTAATCTGCTTTGTAAATGCGAAAACTGTGCCAAGCTCAGCAAATAAGTCTTTACTTGCAAATGTTCTGCAATGACCCCCTATATGCTCCTGCTTTTCATAAACAGTGACGTCTATTCCTTCTTTTTCTAGTAAGTATGCCGCGAGCATACCACTGAAACCCGCTCCAATAATAGCTATTCTCATAAAATCCCCTTTAATACTGCCTGTCAATATATGCCCATAAGGGCAGGATAAGGCGGCTATTTGTTAATTTATTATGATACTCAATAGGAGAACATACCTCATCCTCAAATGCTGTCTTATGGCTTATGTTGTATGCTCTAATGTACTTCTGAAGCTGAATTCTCAGATCATTGAAGGAAATACCTTCATGGATCAGAGGTATTAGAAATGATAGGCAGCCTTCTGTATATTGCTTTCTTAATTCGTCAATCATCGCCATGCTATCATCTGATTTAAGTATATGTATTTTTACATCAAGTCCGTTATCTTGAGCTATTTTGCTAACTCTTGAGTTCAAGCTGCTTCTGGTTTGCTTAATGATTTTTAAATCATGGAAAAAGCAGAAGTACTTAACGTGCAAGCTTAGTGTTTGAGCCACCGGTATAGCTACAGCAGTTAATAAATCTTCAAAATTCTCAAATGATATATCGTGATACAGCCTTGTGCATGCTATTCTGCTTCTAAAATCAAATAAGGTATACTCATAAATGTTGCCTTGGGTTTGAAAATCCCCATAATAAGTTATCCAAAATATCCAGCATTCTCCGCTGTTTAGTTCACTTATAGGAGGGAGCTGACTTGGGGGATTGTTTTCCTTCTTTTTTATAAATCTGACCCTGCTTTCTTTATTGGTAAGGTGGTGTCTTTTCATAACATTAAAGACAGCTGACTCACTTATGTTATATCCGATTTCTTCCAAAAGATATTTAATAGCCTTTGGTCCATAGCTGGGATATGCTTTCAATAGACTTAGCAATGCGTTTTCTATCTCATTGCTTGTTTTATTGACAGGAACAAAATCCTTCTTAACATCATCAAGACCTTCGATCCCCTGAGTTTTATATCTTTTTAACCAACGATAATAAAGTGTCCTGGAAATGTTATATTTTCGGCAAGTTGTGCTTATGCCGTTTATTTGTCCTTCACTTATAATATTAAATTTAAGGTTTTTGTGCATAACAACCACCATTTTTACAATCAATTATTTTTGAGTGAGTAATATACTTTTTATTTTACCATCCCCAATGGTCTCCTTCAACAGTTAAAACTGTACCAAAGTATTTTAAATACTAATATCGAGCGCTGCTTGTAAAAAAAGTTACTTTGGATTTCTGTTTACAATCACTCTAGAGAAAGGTGTCAAGAATAGTCTGATTATTATGAGGCTACAGTATATTATGATATGTAAACACATAGGTAAAGTAACAACTCGAGAAAAACGCGTAAAATTCTTAATTGTTGCGGCTTTTTTATCTTGCTATAATCAAAGTATAATCAGTTGCTGGAGGTCGAGTATGAGTGAGTTAAAAGTTTTCACAATCAAAAAAAATATTCATGAAAATAACGCTAAAGTTGCTCAAGCCACAAGAGAAGAATTAAAAAAGCAAGGTACATATCTTATTAACATCATGTCATCACCAGGTAGTGGAAAGACATCGACACTTGTTAGTACAATCAAAGCATTAAAGGATGAGATTAAGATCGGTGTTATGGAAGCTGATATTGACTCGGATGTTGATGCAATAGCTGTTCAGACGGCAGGGGCAAAAGCAGTTCAAATGCACACAGGTGGGATGTGCCATTTAGACGCTACCATGACAAAGCAGGGTATTGATGAGTTAGGTGTAGAAGAATTGGACCTGGTTTTTCTGGAGAATATCGGAAACCTGATATGCCCGGCAGGCTATGATGTAGGAGCAATGAAAAATATAGCTATTTTAAGTGTTCCGGAAGGCGACGATAAGCCTTTAAAATACCCTAAGATATTCGGGAAAGTAGATGTGCTGATCGTCAACAAAATCGATGTAATAGAGCATTTCGATTTTAGAATGGATTTGCTTGAGGAAAGAGTAAGAAAGCTGAACAAGGATATTACTATCTTTCCCATATCAGCAAAAACCGGTGAAGGTATGGATGAATGGTTAAATTGGATTAGAAAAGAAATAAAAACAAGGGGGTAGAAACAATGCCCAAGAAACAAGAAAAAACAAACTTTAACAAGTCAAAGAGGTTTAACTTTGCTCTAAACTGGGCGGATGTAGATGGTAGAGAGTATAGGCAAGAGATAGTGGACCTTGCAAACAAGATCGGAAGGACAAAAGCAGGCTCAAGCAGGGAGGCAATTCCCTTTGGTCCTGAATATTATGCCCTTGCACCGATACTCAACGAATACCAAGCAAAAACAGCGATGCACTTGGAATTCCGTAAAAAGCTCAATGCAGAGGATGTTGCAAAAGCATCAGGAGAGCCATACGAAAAGGTAAAGGAAGCTCTGGACTATATTGCCTGGGCTGGAGTTGCCTTTGTAAATACAATAGCTGGAGTAGACGTGTATTGGCAGGATATCTTTGTACCAGGCCACTTGGAAATGATAAATAACAACAAAGAGCTGGTTGCCAAGCACCCGGAGGTAGCAGAAGCCTTCTACTATTTTGGAAGCAAAAGAGGACCTATGGCTGCAGGCATAATGCCTATTGGTGCAGGACCAATGCGCGTACTGCCTATTGAAAGATCCATTGATGGAAACTCAAGAAAAGCTTCCTATGAAGAGCTGTCAAAGCACTTAAACGAAGCAAAAGTGTTCTCCGTATCTGATTGTTCCTGCAGGACTTCTCGTGAAGAAATGGGAGAAGGCTGCGGACACTTAAAGGAAAATATGTGTATTCAATTAGACCATGCTGCTGAATACTACATAAAAACAGGACGTGGAAGGAAGATCACTCGAGAAGAAGCCTTTGAGATCATTAAAAGAGCAGAGGACAATGGCTTGATGCACTCTATTCCGAACTTGGATGAGCCGGGGCACACCCATGCTATTTGCAATTGCTGCGGATGTGGCTGTTATGCCATGAGATTAGCCAATGAATATGTAAATAATGATATTGTCAGGTCTAATTATAAGTCGGTTGTTGATGAATCTAAATGTGTAGCTTGCGGCGAGTGTGTGGATGTTTGTCCTACAAATGCATTAAGACTTGGACAGAAGCTATGCTCCAAAGCGCCTATTGATGAAAAAATGGTTAAGGCTACACCGAGAAATAATGAGTGGAAGGAAGACAAATGGAACAGCGATTATAGAGTTAACAGGAAAAATACACTGGACTCAGGTACTGCTCCTTGTATTACCAACTGTCCCGCACACATTCCGGTACAGGGCTATATTAAGCTGGCTTCACAGGGTAAATATACAGAAGCCTTGGAATTGATTAAGAAGCATAATCCACTTCCAGCAGTATGCGGACGTGTTTGCCCAAGACTGTGTGAGGAAGACTGTACACGTGGTGATATTGATGAAGCTGTAGCCGTTGATGATATCAAAAAGTTTATTGCAGAGCAGGATATAAATAAGGATATTCGCTACATACCGAAGAAAAGACATGACTACAGTGACAAGAAGGTTGCCATTATCGGCGGAGGTCCTTCAGGGCTGACATGTGCTTATGACTTAGCTATAGATGGTTATGATGTAACAGTATTTGAAAAAGAGAAAATGCTAGGGGGCATGCTGACATTTGGAATACCATCCTACAGGCTGGAAAAGGATGTTATAGAAGCGGAAATAGCTATACTCAAGGAAATGGGAGTTAAGTTTGAGACCGGTGTGGAAGTCGGAAAGGATGTATCGATCCAAGGACTTAGAGATAAAGGCTTTAATGCTTTCTATGTCGCTATCGGTGCGCAATCAGGAAGAAAGCTGGGATTAGAAGGGGAAACCGCTGCTGAAGTAATAAGCGGTGTAGACTTCCTTCGAACAGTTAATTTGTCTGAACCAACCAACGTAAAGGGTAAAGTGATTGTCATTGGTGGAGGTAACGTTGCAATTGATGTTGCAAGATCTGCCGTAAGACTGGAAGGCGTAGTGCAAACAGATATTTTCTGTCTGGAAGCAAGAGAGACTATGCCTGCGCACCCTGAAGAAATAGAAGAGGCCTTGGCGGAAGATGTGAATGTCAACACTTCATGGGGTCCGACGAGGATTATAGCAGAAAACGGTAAAGTAACAGGAGTAGAATTCAAGCGTTGCCTTTCTGTTTTTGATGCAGATGGCAGATTCAATCCAAAGTTTGATGAAGCAGATAAAAGGATTGTTGAATGTGATTATGTCTTGTTATCCGTAGGGCAAACCTACGACTATGGAAAGCTTCTGGAAGGTGAAGGTGTAAGGTTAACCAATAGGAATACAATTGAAGTGGATCCTGTGACTCTTCAAAGTTCAAAAGCAGACATTTTTGCCGGCGGAGATGTTGCAAGTGGTCCAAAATTTGCCATAGATGCCATAGCGGCTGGTAAAGAAGCAGCAATTTCCATACACAGATTTGTACAAAGAGGTCAGTCCTTGGTATTCGGTAGAGATACACACTCCTACAAAATGCTTGATAAGGAAAACCTGGGTGAAATACAAGGCTATGATGGTACAGTAAGACAAGGGACAAATCATGTGGATGGCAAGGTATCAAAAACAACCTTTAAAGACTTAAGAGGTATCTTAACAGAAGAACAGATTAAGAAGGAAACAGCAAGATGTCTCGGCTGTGGTGCCACTAAAACAGATGAGTACCTATGTGTTGGATGCGGAGCATGCACACTCAAGTGTAAATTTGAAGCAATAAAGCTTGAGAGGGTTAATGATGCAAAAGGTTACAGAATTGAAGACCTGCCAAAGGTGGTAATTAAAAAAGCATTAGCCAGAAAAGTCAAAATAATGGCAAACAAAATAAATCCTTTTACAAAAGCAAGATAGATTATATCTGTAGAAATTGAGGTATAGTGTAATGCACGAACTAGGTATCGTTTATGAAGTCATCAAAATAGTCGATGGATTTGCAAAGGAAAATAATCTGACAACAGTAGATAAAATTGTATTGGAGGTTGGACAATTATCTCAGGCAATTCCAAGATTTATTGAAGAGTGTTATCCTGCGGCAGTTAGTGAAACCGCATATGAAAACACTAAGCTGGAGATCATTGTGCTTCCAGCCAAAGCAAAATGCAAGGCTTGCAATGAAGTATATAATATTATAGAGCACAGGAAAATCTGTCCTGAATGCCAGGGAGATGAATATAAATTAATATCAGGACAGGAATTCAATATTAAAGAAATTGTAGCATTTTAGAAGCTAACACACAGATTATATTATTATGACAGGAGGTTTATCATGGGGGTTTTTGAAGGTTTTTCAATGGGGAGTATTGTTGCATTTGTTTTATTTCTAGCCGTAATGCTTGGAGTGAACGAAGTTACAAGAAGATCAAAATCGTTATCTATATTGGTGTACTGTGTCCTGCCTGTGGTATTGGCGGGGTTGGTATTCTCAGGAGTACTGGGGTCACCTACGGGAAAAACATGGTTTGCTTGGGTTAAGGTAGTATCTGCATTGGCAGGTGTTTATGGCTTTATGCTGATCAGATTCACTAAGCTGGGTAAAAGTAGATTTGCAGCTATATTCCCTGTAACTATCTTAGCATTGAACATTGCTGAAGCGGTTTATAGAGAATTTCAAGTATTTGCAACCTATAAGACATTAGAAGTAGATCCAGGCGGAGTCCTTGTCCTTGGTGGAACTTGGAATATTTTGAATGCAATAGCAGGAATTCTATGTATAGTAACCCTGACAGGATTTATTGGAATCAAGGTATCGAAAGACAAGTCAAGGGATATGGTATGGCCTGATATGACATGGATGTATATTATTGGTTATACATTATGGAACTTTGCATATGTTTACAATTGTATTTCAACAAGATCCATGTATGCCGGATTTGGCATCCTATCAGCAGCGCTTATTGCAGAATTTGTATTTAAAAGAGGGGTATGGCTTCAGCATAGAGCTCAGATTTTATCCTTTTATGCCATGTTTTCTCTGTCCGTAGATTTTCAGCAGAGCAAGTATTTCCAAGTACTGCCTACTTATAGCGAAGGTGCACTGATGACCATAAGCACTATATCATTCTTGTTTAATGTAGGCGTGTTTGCTTATATGATTTACACAATCATAAAATACAAAAAGAATCCATTAAAGGAAGAGATTTATACTCATACTAATTACTATAAGAAAAGCTTGATAGCCAATAATCTAGAGACGAAATCACAGGGGAAGCCCCTGAAAAGCTATACAGCATAGCTAAATATATAACATAATGAATAATAGACTACCCCTTGCAAGTAGAGTAAGAATTACAGCTGCACTACTTGCAAGGGGTAGTTTTTTTGTCTATAAAGGCATATCGCTAATTACCCTGCCTATACCTCTTATGCAACAGCTATGGACAAAACAGGTATAGCTTTAAGAACAAAACAGGACGGGAGATAAAATCTCGTCCTGTTTGTATTATAGAATCAGATTTCGGTCTAAATAACTAAGATGGTAAACATATGCTAAATGAGTTATAATTAGAAGTGACAACACTAAAAGCCAATATTTAATTTGATAAGTGGGAACACTAATGATAAAACTAAGCTTTATCAGGGATAACGCGTTATAAAAGTGATGCATTGAAGGAGATTTTAAATTGTTATTTAAAGACTTAGATATAATCATGCCTATTCAGAAGGCTTTAAAGACCGAAAAATATGATACGCCCACTCCTATACAGGAAAAAGCTATTCCATCCATACTCGCGGGGAGAGATTTGCTTGGATCTGCACGGACAGGCACTGGAAAGACAGCTGCTTTTGCTATTCCCATATTACAAGTCCTTTCTCATGAAAGGAAAGCTATAAGGCACAATCATATAAGAGCCCTAATACTGGCACCTACCCGTGAGTTAGCTATACAGATCGGAGAGAGCTTTGAAACCTATGGGCAATATTTAGACCTAAGGACCACGGTGGTTTACGGTGGAGTATCGCAGATCCATCAAACTGATGCCTTAGGAGCAGGGGTTGATATTTTAGTCGCAACTCCTGGTAGACTGCTTGACTTGATGAGCCAAGGATATATTAAAATTCATCATGTAGAGATGTTTGTACTTGATGAGGCAGATCGTATGCTGGATATGGGAATGGTGCATGATGTAAAAAAAATAATAGCTCAGCTGCCTGAGAAAAGGCAAAACATGTTGTTTTCTGCCACAATGCCCCAGGGGGTTGCACAGCTTGTAAATTCTATTTTGGTAAATCCAGTCAAAATAGAGGTTAAGCATAGGGCATCCACTACTAAGAGTATTAAGCAGGCAGTATATTATGTTGATGGAAAAGATAAAATTGCACTGTTGATTTATCTGTTGAAAAGTAAGACTATTACTTCTGCCTTCGTATTTACACGAACCAAGCAAAGGGCAGATAAGGTTAGCAAAGCCCTAACGCAGGAGGGTATAAAGGCTCAAGCTATTCACGGAGATAAATCGCAGCAGGCCAGGCAAATGGCTTTAAATGGCTTTAAGGATAGGACGTTTAGGGTTTTGGTAGCGACAGATGTAGCAGCAAGAGGTATTGATGTAGAAGAAGTTTCCCACGTTATTAATTTTGACTTGCCTAATATACCGGAAACTTATGTACACCGAATCGGACGAACCGGAAGGGCTGGCATGGGCGGAACAGCAATATCCTTTTGCGATAATCAAGAGAGAGCATACCTTAAGGACATTGAAAAGCTTATTTCAAAATCAATAGAAGTAATCAGGAGTCATCCATATCCACTCATGAATATGGTATTGGAGCAGAATAGGGCTTCTGAAAAAAGCTCATCTAAAGCCCCTGCGAGAAAACCTAATCCAAAAGCTGCTTCAAAGGGAGATAGAGGCAAAGTAACTGAGAATCAAAGGGAAAAAAAAGGTAGAGCTTAGAAGCTACCTTGAATGGAGTAGCCTACGTATTCATTTGATGAATTAATGCTATGTAAAAAAATACATATTTAGAAGGGAATGAGTTAATGAGGTCTTTAAAAACTAGACCGGTAAATGACCAAAGTAATCAGAAGGGGCATGGTCAGTACGAGAAACACCAGAGATGTGAATTCTGTAATGTGCCTATATTTCGAAACCCTTGCTGTGACGTACGCAGCAGTGGTGCTTTTAAGGGTAAAGGAAAAGTGCTTTGCAATAAGTGTGCAGCACTACTAGAAAAGATACCTACAGAGCAGGCAATCCAAGCTCTAAATAACGCCTGTGAAACCTATCCAAAGGAGTAAAGAGCGAAAGTATTTTTATTAATATATATTGCCATGGTAGAAACATCATATTTTATATTTAAACCAATGGAACAAATTCAATAATTGTTCTGTTGGTTTTATTAAAGTAAAGGAGCATATATGGATAAAGAAGTATTACAAAATAGCGGCCAACTTGAACAATTAACTGCAGCTGAAATTTGGAAGAAGCTATATGGTAAGGAGCTTGACTGCAAGAAGCATATCATAGAGTACATTGAAATAACCAAGGTGCTAAAAAAGGAAAATGCAAGTCAGGATCAGATAAAGGATACGTATAATTATATTTATGAGCATATAGATGGGCTGAAGGATACAATAAAACCAAATACAATGATGTTTTTAAAGAATAGCTTAAAATCACAGCTTGGAAAATATGTTAAAGAAAAGGATCCAAAGCTTTTAAATCACTTTGTTGAGTTTTTTAAGGAGGCATACCCTGAAAACAGCAGAAGAAAGGATTTTACATGGGTTCTAATGGATGTAAACAGCATATCAGAGGAACAGCTCTGGACTACATTGACCCATATTAATAGAGAGTGCCTAAATAACAGCCTTAATCTGAATCCCAGTCAAAAAAAAGACATAATAGAAGTGATTGAAAAGGCTGTAGGTAAGAACAATATTAAGTTTATTAATAAGGTTAGGAGCCTAAAAAAATTAAACGAGGAATTAGATATTTCAATTGTTAGTATTGGTGAAGTACTCAAGGTAAGGCGTAATCGATAAGCAAGACAAATTCATTTATTTAGGTTTTTAAAAGAAAGGGTAAATGAATGTAAAGACTGCTTTTGACAATAAAAGCATGATGTGCTAATGAATGTGGAAGTTTTGGGCAACGACCTTATATTTGGGTTTCCAAACGGGGGAGCTTTTATCGGTTCGCCCTCAATGAAGATTAAGGGCTTAGCCATATCCGGTGCATAAAGCACGAGGCTGTGCTTAGTCTGAGTGATTAGATAAATAAGAGTTCGAATATTGATACATAGGAAAGCCCTTCAAATAGGGGCTTTTCGCTATTATTTACGATATATTCTGATATCTGTTTTTATTTACATTGTAATAGAATAACGTGATATTGTTTTGGAAAAGTGAAACTTTCAATGTTGAAAAGCGTTGTAAATATATACTAAGCATAAACCATGGTTACCGTGCCATTGCTAATTGTATGAATTTCCTAATTATGCTATAATTCATTAGTAAATATTTTCAAATATATATAAGGAGAAGCAGTATGAACGAGCTTTTTACTACAGCTGTTACGGGAGTAAATATTATTCCTACCACTTTATTGGGCTTGGTTATTTTGTATTGGGTGTTTGTAATAGTTGGTGCTCTTGATTTGTCTTCCTTGGATATTGATATAGATGGGGATGCGGATTTGGACTCTATATCAGGTCCGTTGCATAGCATAATGCTGCTATTCAAAATAGGTCAACTTCCTATAGGGTTTGTTATCAGTGTTATCATTTTAGTATTTTGGGTATTATCAATGGCTATGCACTTACTGCCCTTTAAGACAGGGGGAATCCTTGCCGGCATTATCATGCTTCCCAGCTTCGTTTTAAGTATATTTATTACAAAAATTATCTTAAGCCCCTTTGAGAAAGCATTTAGGAGTAGGGTCAAGTCTGAGCTTGAGGAAGAAATCATTGAGGGCAGACGGGGAGTACTTCTATGCGACCTTACCTTTGGTCGTTTGGGGCAGGTTGAGATAAAAAGGAATGGCAGCCCAATAATTATCAATGTAAAGATGATAAAGGAAGAAGAATTACAAAAGGGAAATGAAGTTCTGATCCTAAAAAAGGATGAAGAAAAAGACTTTTACTTAATTACTAAACTTGAAGGAGTGATAAACAAATGGCTTTCTTAACACAAGTACCTTTCTTAACACAGGTAACATTAGTTACTGCAGTAGCTTTGGTTGTAATCGTTTTTGGACTAATTGCTTTAATATCCAAGTTTTACAAAAAAGTAGAACAGAGTAAGGTAATAGTACGAAATGGTGTTGGAGGACAGATCGTCTCATTTGGAGGAATGCTGGTTATACCTATTTTACATAGGGCAGAAATAATGGATGTTTCGGTAAAAAGAGTTGAAATATCAAGAGAGGGTAAGGATGGGCTGATCTGTAAGGATAACATGAGGGCAGACATAAGAGTTGCTTTCTTTGTCAGGGTTAACCAAACTAGGGAGGATGTGCTGAAGGTTGCTCAATCCCTGGGATGTCAAAAGGCTTCAGATCCAGGAACACTAATGGAATTCTTTGATGCAAAGTTTTCAGAAGCATTAAAAACTGTAGGCAAGAAATTTGATTTCGTACAGCTATATACAGAAAGAGAAAAATTCAAAAGTGAAATTCTTCAGATTATAGGTACTGACTTAAATGGATATATTCTTGAAGATGCAGCCATTGATTATTTGGAGCAGACTGATATAAATAAGCTAAACAGCAATAATATTCTTGATGCCGAGGGTATCAAAAAAATTACGGAGCTAACCTCTCATCAGTTGATTCTTGCAAATCAGATTGAGCGAAACAAGGAAAAAACTATTAAGCAGCAGGATGTGGCAGCTAGGGAGGCTATTCTTGAGCTTGAGAAACAGAATCAAGAAGCAGAAGCCCGTCAGCAAAGAGAAATAGCTATTATTAGAGCCAGAGAAAAAGCAGAGACTGATAAAGTCTCACAGGAAGAGCGCTTAAAGGCGGAGATGGCTCGCATTAAGACGGATGAGGATATTGCTATTGCAGAAGAAAACAAGCAAAGACAGATTGTTGTAGCAACAAAGTCTAAAGAAAGTACAGAAGTAGTAGAGACAGAAAGAGTTGATAAGAAGAGACTTTTGGAGAAGGTAGACAAAGAAAAGCTGGTAGCTCTTGCGGAGATCGATAAAGAGAAAACCCTTGAGGAAGAGAAGAAAAACATTCAGACAGTTATTCGTGAGCGTGTGGCTGTTGAAAAAGATGTAGTAATTGAAGAAGAGAAAATAAAAGATACAAAGGTAATTGCTGAAGCTGAACGTCAAAAGCAAGCAGCTTTAAAAAAGGCTCAAGAGCAAGCAGAGTCTAATTTGATCGTAGAGGTTCAAAATGCCGAAGCGGCAAAGCAAGTAGCCGAAAGAGCTGCACAGCAAAGAGTTATTGAAGCTGAAGCTAAGCTGCAATCTTCAGAAAAGGAAGCTGAGGCTATCAAAATACTTGCTGATGCTCAGATAGTGCAGGCAGCCACAAGTGGATTGGCAGAAGCCCGCGTTATAGAGACAAAGGCGTCAGCTATGGAAAAGGAAGGCGGCTCGAAGGCAAGAGTAATGGAGGCAACAGCGGAGGCAGAAGCTAAAGCAATCGAGATAAAAGCACTGGCAGAAGCAAAGGGCGAAGAGGCAAAGGTTATTGTAAGAGAAAAATCCGGAACTGTTGAGGTTGATATTATGTCTAAAAAATATCATGCCGAAGCAGAAGGGATTGCGAAAAAAGCTACCAGCATGAAGGCACTGGATGAAGCAGGCAGAGGTCACGAGGAGTTTAAGCTTAAGCTTGATAAAGAGAAGGAAATTGAGCTTGCTCAAATAAATATTCAAAAGGATATAGCAGAAGCACAAGCAGCAGTTATAAGTGAAGCCTTGAAGTCAGCATCTATTGATATCGTTGGCGGAGAGACAATGTTCTTTGACAAAATCGTTGGTGCTATTACCCAAGGTAAGTCCGTTGACCGTGTTGTTAAAAACAGCGAGGTGCTAAGTGATATTAAGAACACTTTTATCACAGGTGATGGAGATTATTTTAGATCTCAGTTAGAGAGACTGACTTCAAAATTCAATCTGACTTCAGAGGACTTAAAAAATCTATCAATTTCAGCTGCTATTCACAAAGCAATGAAGTTTGCGGATTCATCCGAGAAGACAGCGCTTATGAAGCTACTGGAAACTGCAGAAAAGGCGGGCTTAGCAAATTTGCCGGCTAACCTTCTTGGAAAACAAATTACTAGCAATGAGTAAATGAGGTGTAGTGAGCTGTGGGTGAACTAAAAACAACTGAACAAGGCGGACAAAATCCAGCCGAAGGTATTGAAAATGGCACATATGAATTAATAAAGAGCAGACTAGGCAAAATAGGCAGCGACCTGAAGGAAAAACTCGATAAATTAAATATTTCCAGAAGAAGCGTGTTTGGTTCAATTGAGACAACCCTGCTCGGCAGTGAAAAGATTATTACTGAAAACAATTGCGTCCCACGAGACATGGCTCCCGTGGGAGCTTTGTTTATCTTCGGTTACAACGTATATATTGGACTGAAATCCTCTGTTGAGCTTTCTGACGTCTTTTCCATCTATGAATACAAGGGTGGATCATTCCACAAACAATCCTTAGAGCTTATTAACAATGATCAATTTTTAAACGACTTCAAAGAATTATATAAGTACTACAAGAATACTTTCTTTGCAAAGTTTACAAATGTAGGACCTTATCTTTATATGGTATTTCAGACCGGGAAGAGTCCCTTTGATATAAAAGCCTTCAAATGGCTTATGAAGGATGGCAAGCTTTCCTACGTAGACAACAGGAGTGAGCATGAGGTAAGACTGAAGGTTCAAAGTGAGCTTGATTGGGTTAGAGCTAAGAGAGAGGATCACTGTGAGGGCAGGCATCCGCATATATCAATTAGAGATAAGGTCTTTGTAGAAACCTTAGGTGGAGACCTTACTATAAAGGTAGAGAATAACACGGATACCGGTAAAGGCATTTACTCTGAGACTGTGGAAGATATGGATCAGACCCTTGATGATGCTGAAATATATTATGCGTCAGTAGGAAATCTAATACTTTTGAAAATTCTTCCTTACAGGGAAAAAGAGTACCGCTACATAATATTTAATGAAAAGCTGCAGATGGTTGTTCGAGTAGATGCTATAAAGGATTCTTGCGTGCTGTTGCCGGATAACCATGGACTTATATTCCCTAAGGGCTATTATTTGCAAAGCGGTGAACATAAGCTTTTTGAAGTGCCCAGTGAAGGCTTTGTTTTTGTTCAGCGTATAGAAGCTCCTAATGGAGAGGATTTTCAGTACATTTTCTACAATATGGAAACGGGATTATACCTGATATATACATACAATATAATTGAGCAATCATTGGAAATACCGATAATCTGTGGTGGCTACTCACATTTTAACAATGGTGAGATGGTGATTTTTAAGGGGGAAGACGAGCCTCGTAAGAACCATACCCTGCAAATATGGCAGACTCCATATGTGGGAGAAGGCTACACGGTTGAGAATAAAAGCGACTCAGTTCTGTATAAAATAGGCAATAAAGAAGTTGTTCATTGTATGGCAGACTGCAAGGTAGTATATAACCTTATTCAAAAAGGGGAGAGCTATACAAGCATATACCTGGACATCGTAAAAGACACTGAAAGAATTATGGACTCTTATTATTGGCTGGACAAAGCTGAGGCCTTTAACCTGAAAGCAGTGCTAAAAAGCGTAAAAGAGGCTGCTACTTCAGCAGTTGCTGAGTTTGAAAAGGTAACAAGAATAAGGTGTTCTACAGAGAAGCAAATCAAAGAAGTAGATGAAAAGGCTCAAGTGCTGCTGAAGAATGCTGAGTACGGTACATTTGACAGTATTCAAGGTTATGTGCAGATTCTGGCAGATTTAAGGTCTTTAAGAGGAGAGATAGCTTCTCTCAAGGCCTTGCGCTACACTAATTTGCCGCTGGTTGAGTCACTGGAAGAGAAGGTCAAAGAAAAAAATGAAAGGCTAACCCAAAGATGTACTGAGTTTCTTCTGGTTCCTGAAGGACTCAGGCCTTACTCACAGCAGGTTGACAATCAGCAGAGCCAGATTCCTTCTATTACTAAGACCTCTTCGGGAAAAGAGCTGGAGAATGAGATGGCAAAATCCTCTCAGGACTTAGAGCTGCTAATTGATATTGTAAGCAATTTTAATATAGAAGACCCGACAAAAACAACAGAGATAATTGAAAATATATCTGCCATATTTTCTCTCCTAAACCAGGCTAAAGCAAAGCTGAAAAACCGTATGGTAGAGCTTTCCGAAAAAGAGGGAATTGCACAGTTTCACTCCCAGATGAAGCTGCTAGACCAAGCTGCTGTTAATTATCTTGAAGTTGCAGATGGCATGGAAAAATGCGAATTATATCTGAACAAGATAATGGTACAGATTGAGGAGCTGGAAGGCAGATTTGCAGATTTTGAAGACTTCATTGTAAAGCTTAATGAAAAGCGGGAAGAGCTTTATAATGCTTTTGAAGCAAAAAAACAGATGATTTTAGAGAAACGGAACAAAAAGCTCACTGCTCTTTTTGGCACATCTGAGAGGATACTAACTGGAATTATCAGCCGACTTCAGGGCTTTAATACTATTAATGAGATTAACGGCTACCTTGCATCAGATATCATGATCGATAAGGTAAGAGATATCATTGATCAGCTTAAGGCATTGGGAGATAGTGTGAAGGCTGATGAAATTGAAGGAAGGCTAAAGATAATAAAAGAGGAGGCTATCCGTCAGCTAAAAGACAAACAGGAGTTATTTGTTCATGGGAAAAACGTAATTAAGCTCGGCAGGCATTACTTTTCCTATAATACTCAGCAGCTTGAGCTGTCAATGGTGCAAAAGGACGGAGAACTATATTTTCATATTACTGGAACTGATTTCTGGGAAAAAGTATCATCAGATAGTATGGCTAAGTTCCACTACCTGTGGGACCAGGAAGTACTGTCAGAATCTAAGTATATTTATCGTGCCGAGTACCTTGCATATAAGATATTTGAGGCAGCTTTAAGTAAGGAGGTAGTATCCCTTGATACGCTTTATTCATACTCTGAGGAACAGCTATTGGAATACATCCGCAAGTTTATGGAGCCACGTTATCAAGAGGGATATACAAAAGGTGTCCATGACGCAGATTGTCACAAACTACTAAAAGCGCTTTTGAATTTGCACATGAATATTGACCTGTTAACCTACAGTCCAAAATCCAGAGCCATTGCAAAGCTATACTGGCAGTGCATAGCCGGCTCAGAAATAAAGGATAAGTTTAGCAGACGCTTAAGGGAATTGGCAAAAATAAGCATGTACTTCAAGACAGAGCCTGGATTGGGGGATTATATCCCTACCATCGAAACAGAAATGAACAGTGCTTTCAATAATTACAAATTCGTTGATAAAGGCTTTGTTTATGAAGCTTCAGAATATCTATGCAGGGAGCTAATGCGTGGCAGCTCATTTATAGCAAGTCTTGAAGCAGATGAAGCCAAAAGCAAGTTTTTGCAACATCTTAAAGCCAATAAAGCAGAAAGCCTTTTTGCTGAGTCTCTTAAGGCCTTTAATGAAGACTTGGAAGGAGCATATTATCTTGTACGGGAGTGGCTTACTGCGTTCTTTAAAGAAACAGGCTTAAATGAGGGCATTGACGTAATGGATGAAGTCATTACTTTGTTAATTGTTGATAGTAGCAAAGTCGACATCAGCAGACAAAAAGTTATTAACATGAAAACAAGGGTGATGATCACCGAATTAAGTGGAAATCATCCAAGCATAAAAGGAGGAGAGTATACTCTTTCATATACAGAGTTCATGAAAAAACTAAAGGAATATGATAAAACTGTTGTATGTGATTTCATTGAATTTCAAGCTTTGAAGAAGGAGCTTTCACAGAGATTTAGAGATGAACTCCGCTTGGAGGAGTTTAAGCCTAATGTGTTATCCTCCTTTGTAAGAAATCGATTAATAGATAAGGTGTATCTGCCGTTGATTGGTGATAACCTTGCAAAACAAATAGGTACAGCAGGCGAAGATAAACGAACAGACCTGATGGGCATGCTTCTATTGATATCTCCACCAGGCTATGGAAAGACAACCCTTGTAGAGTATATTGCAAATCGTCTTGGCATTTTTCTTATCAAGATCAACGGACCTGCTATTGGAAACGATGTAACTTCACTGGATCCTGCTATGGCTCCAAATGCAGGTGCAAGAGAAGAGCTGAGAAAGCTCAACCTAGCCTTTAAAATGGGCAACAATGTTATGATTTATCTGGATGATATACAGCACTGCAGCCCGGAGTTTCTGCAAAAGTTTATTCCTCTGTGTGACGGACAAAGGAAAATTGAAGGTGTTTATAATGGGATGGGGCAATCCTATGACCTTAGAGGGAAGAAGCTGGCTGTTGTCATGGCAGGGAATCCATACACAGAGAGCGGTGAAAAGTTCCAGATTCCTGACATGCTTGCAAATAGAGCAGATGTCTATAATCTTGGAGACATGCTCCACGAAAACGAAAATGCATTTAAGCTGAGCTATATCGAGAATTCTTTGACCTCTAACCCTATTCTTAATAAGCTTGCATCCAGAAGTCAGAAAGATATTTACACTATGATTGACATTGCAGAGAATGGGGAAAGAGAGGGCTTGGATTTTGAAAGCCAATACTCTGTTGAAGAGATAAATGAGTTTGTGGCTGTTATTCAAAAGCTTATGAAGGTGCGCGATATAGTTCTAAAGATCAATATGGAATATATCTATTCTGCTGCACAAGCTGATGAATACAGAAAAGAGCCACCCTTTAAGCTTCAAGGCTCCTACAGGAATATGAACAAAATATCAGAAAGAATAGTTCCATTAATGAATGATGAAGAGCTGATGCAAATGGTTGCGAACGCCTATGAAAATGACTCGCAAACCTTAACACAGGGAGCAGAAGGCAATATGCTGAAATGGAAGGATATTGCAGGACATATCAATGAACAAGAAGCCTTGAGGTGGAAGGAAATAAGAGATATTTTCTTAAAAAACAAGCTGGCGAGGGATGATAGCAAAATAGGTCAGGCAATTATTAAGCTTGGTGATTTAAATGAACAGCTAGGGGTTATGACAAGCGTACTGACAAAAGGTGTAGAGAGGATGTGTGGTCACACCCCAGCTCCGCCAAATAAGTAACCAAATTTTGATACATAGCCAAAGACCGTTGAAATCAGCGGTTTTTGGTATTTTTAGTGCGCCCGGCATGGGCGCAATCTAACGGGTGAGAGTCCCGAACACGCCCTAGTAGTGGGAAGTGTATAGCTTAAGGCAAGGGTGTCCTTGGCGA
>CALJSV010000154.1 GCA_937976095.1 uncultured Clostridia bacterium
CACCTCCCTTTCGATACTATACTATTTGGACAAGAACATCCCCGGCATTTACTGTTTGTCCTTTTGAAACACTTACTGCAGAAACCTTGCCATCTACTGTTGAAACTATTTCATTTTCCATTTTCATTGCTTCTAATACAACAAGTACCTGCCCTTTTTTAACTATGTCTCCAGCTTTAACTGCTACTGCTAAGATATTACCTGGCATTGGTGCCTCTACAGTTTCCCCACCGCTTGTGGAAGAAGGGCTTTTTACCGGCTGAGCTTTCTGAGTGTCTGCTGCGGTAACTGCAGCTTCTCCTGTTATTTCTTCTATTTCTACCTCAAATACCTTACCATTAAGCTTAATCATATATTTCTTCATCATTTGTGCACACCTTCCTATTCTTTTATTTATAAAACTTTAGCTTCAAGCTTTCTTTATAAGCTGTTAAAGCATACTACCTAATTCAATAAATTTATTTTATCCTAGTTATATTCTTAATATGGAATCGAGAATTTGGCTTTTCAGCTCCAGCCATTGCAGAAGCTGCTAAAGCAACAATAAGTTTTTCTTCTTCGTCAATCTCGTCATTTGATGAAGCAGCGGCAGCTTTTTTACTAGAACTGCTGTTTACTTGCCCTTCTTTGTAGAAAAGCACCTTAAACAATTGAAGAACAATACAAATACCATATAATGCTATGAAAACTATTGTCATACTTGATACTGTTATTAACAGTGCTTCCATCAAGCTTATTTCATTTCCCATTAAATCCACCACCTTTTTTGTTATTTACATTGTTACTTCGATATAATGAATTTCTTCAGCTTCAGCAGCAGGCTTCACACTTGGAGCTGGCTGTAGTTTAGCTTCAAAATACTTCTTAGCAACTTGAGGGAACAATGCGTAAGATAGAACATCTTCAAAGGATTTTGCTAAGTCACCGATTTCTGCCTTATGCTTTTCCATTTCAGGCTCTAATAAGTCCGCAGGTCGTACAGTAACAACTGTATCCTCTCCGATAATCTTCTTCCTGATCTCATCGCTAATAGGTGCTGGTGAGGCTCCGTAAAGCCCTTTCACATACTCTTTTATTTCCTTTGGAACCATTTTGTATCTTTCGCCGGATAAAACATTAAATACAGCCTGGGTTCCTACCATTTGACTTAGTGGTGTAACTAATGGAGGAAAACCTAGGTCCTCTCTTACTCTTGGTATTTCTCTCAATACATCCTCATACTTATTTAAAGCACCTTGTCCCTTTAATTGAGATATCAAGTTTGAAAGCATGCCTCCAGGCACTTGATACTTTACAGTATTTGGCTCAACATCCATAACCTTTGGATCAAGGATGCCATTTTCTCTATATTTATCTTTAAGCGGCTTAAAGTAATCTGCTATTTCGCTTAGTAGCGTTACATCCAAACCTGTGCTGCGTTCCCCTTCTTCAAGGGTAAGCACCATAGATTCAGTAGAGGGCTGAGAAGTTCCTTCCGCAAAAGGAGATATTGCCGTACCTATTATATCAACTCCTGCTTCTACAGCTTTTAATACAGCCATAGAACCTATTCCACCGGTACAGTGAGTGTGTAATTCCAGTGGAACACTTAAGGTTTCCTTAAGTCTCTTTACAAGTTCATAGGAAGAGTAAGGCTTTAATACTCCTGCCATATCCTTAATGCAGATAGAATCAGCGCCTAGAGCTTCCATCTGTTTAGCCAGGGTTACATAGTAGTCCAGCGTGTGGACCTTACTTGTTGTGTAGCTTATTGCACACTGGCAGTGAGCTCCTGCTTCTTTGATTGCTTTTATTGAGGTTTCAAGATTTCTCAAATCATTAAGCGCATCAAATACTCTTATAATATCAATACCATTTTCTACAGACTTTTTAATAAATGCCACTACAACGTCATCAGGATAATGCTTGTAGCCTAAGAGATTTTGTCCCCTTAAAAGCATCTGAAGTTTTGTGTTTTTTACTCTTTTACGAATTTCTCGAAGTCTCTCCCAAGGATCTTCATTCAAATATCTAAGGCAAGCATCAAAGGTTGCTCCTCCCCAGACTTCCATTGAATAGTATCCAACCTTGTCCATTTTATCTAAGATAGGAAGTATTTCCTCAGTAGTCAGTCTTGTTGCTATTAAAGATTGATGTCCATCTCTTAATACTGTTTCCATTATCTTTACTGAATTCACTGATATATCACTCCTTAAATTGTAAAAAACTTGTTTTCTATTTATCATTTGTTGAAAAAAGCTTCTGACATATTCTCTATTTTATCTATTAGTTCATTGATATTATGTTTCCTGGACCTACCACATTCAAAGGCATCCTTCTCACATATCAGACATCTCCTTCGCGACTTTCCAAGTTCCTGTCTGCTAAGTTGATTCCCTTCACAGTCAAGAACATCAATATCGAATAATCGACCTAAGGGATGCTCTTCTTCCACCGATGTACTTACATGCTTTATTTCATTGGGTAATCCATCTATTACTGCAAGATATTCGGGGCCGCTATCTTTATAGACTATGTTTTCATGTACAACGGAAATATTCGCTCTATTTAGCTCCTCTTCAAGTCTAAGTAGCC
>CALJSV010000155.1 GCA_937976095.1 uncultured Clostridia bacterium
GTCCTGTACTTATCCCTATTATTTTCATAGTACTCAAGCTTTTACAAAGCTCAGACACATATAAAAAGCCCTTCTCTTTTTCTTCTGACATCAGCTTATCTGCCTGTGCTTCACCATGCTTTATATATGTCAATCTTACAGTTACGGCTCTTATAACATGCTCATTTATTGTAGTAATCCAACTTGTGTAGCCTTGCTTCTTCATCCTTTCCTTTATAGTCTCAAAGTTAGCTTCAAAACCATTGAGGTAGCTCTTATTGCTCGCCTCATCGCTAAGAGGATTGATAAAGGAATGGCTGAACTCATGCCATATAAGATATCTTATCATATCCTCTTCATAAACAGCCTCAGCCTTGCCTTCACCTATTATGGCATATAAGTCATATCCATCTCCATTTTTTATCCTTGGCCCATAATTGCCTTCAAAAAGTGGAGAAAGTATAATGTTATAGCTCCGCTGCTTAAGTCCGTAGTAATCCTCAATATCCTTAACATAGTCATTTCTTACAAGAATTTCTTTGACCTTTTGCACACACTCCTTATAAAAATCAGTATGAGTGCTGAAGAAGGAGTATATGTCACTTCTTTTCGCATAATCACTTAGCTCTGCTAGAAACCTCTCCCCATTTATCAATGATTGGCTCTAGCTGAGTGTCATTAGTCATGAAAGTGGTTTTTTGACCTGAGCCTAAAACATAAGTTAGACTGATAATGGACAATATGATCAGCGCTGCTGCTATAATAATTTTACTATTTTTGTTCACTTATATCATCCTTTTATATGGTTATTTTTGATACCGCCGTCAAATATTAATTTTCATTTGTCCATCCCGTGTCCAGTCTCAAATAGCCTATATTTCTTCTTCTGCATTCCTCAATTGCAACATCTGCTTTTCCGGCTGTTACACAGAAAGCCTTCACTATACTATACCTCCCTCAGCAAATCCTTTAGTTCATTAACTAAGCTGCTCCATAGCTCGTAGGACTTTCTTATTCCTTCAGGATCACCACCAAGCCTGATAACCTCCAGAAGCTTCCCACTACAGTTTTCGGGCCTTTTGATGAAGCTGTCTATGAATTGAAGATTTCTTTTTCGGCTGGGAAAGTAAGTACTGTTTGCAGCAAATAGTGCTTGCAGGAAGTGATCGAGGGCTAAATCAAGTGCGAAGTGATAAAAAAGTACATCCTTTCTTTTTACAGCCCTTTCCAAATCCTCCACATCCTCAAGCTCTTCTAGATGATATTTTACTAAACTATCTGAAAGACTCTTAGGATAAGCTGACAGCTTTTTCTTAAGTGAGCCTAAAAAATCACCTGCATCGTACAATACTGTCATATCCTTAAGCATGGCACAACGCCCGATAGGGTAGTAGTAGTTATCCAGCTTATCCGGGTATTCACCATTTAGTATTGCATCTATATGCTTATTAGTCTCCTCTATTGTAAAGAACATCAGCCAGGTCTCGACTCCATTTATTAATACAAAGTCACCAACACCCCAATGTCCTCCTTCAAGGACATTTACTTTTCCGTTTTTAATCACTTCACCTGCATTGCTGATTATTTCTTGTCGCTTCTGAGCTTCCGGTATTTCATCGCAGTAAACAAATATATCAATATCAGCCTCCCCCGCCTTTGGAAGAGGTGACTTGCTTCCACATATACCGATTGACTTAACTTCTTCTATACAAGAGATGCTGTCAACAAGCATATCCAGTATCTTCTCTGTTGTATTCACTATAATTCCCCCTTAAGCTGTATAAAGCTATCTCTTTCTTAACCCCCATAACTTCGGTACCCCATCGTCATCCTCAGCTATAGCATAGGACTTCAGTTGTTGCTTCGACTTTGCTGTGAACTGACTTTCACCTACAGGAATAAGTGTTATATGTTGGCTTCCTTTAAACCTGACAAGCTCCCAGCCCCCTATGTTTCTACGTAGCTCTAGCTTTTCCTCAAGATATATGCCTTCATACTTATGTGAAAGCTCTTCACATATCTCGACCTCAAGAGGCTTACTTATAACCTCAGGCTCTTGAGAGAAAATAATATCAGAGATACCATCACCAAGCTTATATTGGTTGCTAAAGTCATTGTTTGCAAGAATTATAATGCATAAGTCCTCTTCAAAGTAATAAAGTGACCCTGCAAGTATTCCCAGATGATCCCCTCCATGGAAGTACCTGTGCCTTCCATTTTTATAATCATTGCCCAGACCATAACAGTAACCATTTACGTTCTCAGCAAAAAACATTTCATATGCTCCTATACTGTACTTCTCGTTAAAGTAAAAGCATCTTATAATCTTATCACTATCCATTGTATATGAAAATGCTTTATTCTTTATTATATTTGTGTCTTCACTCAACACAGTATCATTCATACCAAGTGGTTTAAATATATATTCATTTATTTACGTGTATTCCTTATTCTACCAAATATAATAAGTCCATACAACTCCTGTTATATGGACTTATCTTTGAAATATTATTTATGCTGTTCTTGCTTTGTATATACTATAGCCTATCTGCTCCGCAGCAGTAAAAATACTCGAGGTAATCCAGTATACTCCCAGGGCTGCAGGTGCTTTTATCAAGAAAAGCAATCCAAGAGAACCCATAAGCACAACCTGGCTTAGTGTCAGCTTTGGAATATATGCTGTCTTTAAAAACCCTACAGTTGAGAGAATACTGGGAAGCAGCTGTGCCGCAACAGTAATAAGAGGTATTACAAAATATGGGTCAGGCAGGCTTATGCTGCTTACCCAAGGAATTATTATACTGGCTGTCTCCATAGGCATTTTTATAAAAGTCGAGTAAAGCGAATATAAAACAGGCAGCTGCAATATTGTTCCCAAGCAGCCCAACATGCTTTTTGAGCCTTCCTTTGATAGTCTCATGATCTCCTCGTCTAGCTTGCTTTTCTCGTTTTTGTATTTTTGCTTTATTTCTTCCATTTCCTTTGAAAGCTTTTGTTGCTTTTCCATTGCTGATTTCTGCTTCAGTGATATGGGCAGAAGAACTAGCTTAACAACTAAAGTTAAGGCAATAACTGTTATTCCCCAATCCCCCGTGATTTCAAATATGCCACCAAGCAGCATAGTAAGTATATTATAGATAATGTTCAATCTAATCACTCCTTTATTTTTTTTGATTGTACATTACCTGTTATCACTTAATAAGTAATATCTCCAAATGTCGTATTTATGAAATGCCTCATAATTTCTAACAGTTAGCTTAACTGAGTATCTCTGTAAGACAAATAGTATACGACCTACAAAACTGGCTGAGTCTTCTCTGACATAGTTTGTAATCGAGAAGGTTACATAATATGTAATACCGATAATAAATAAAACAGATATAAATATTTGAAGAAATTGCAGCAGCTCAATATTACACATTTATGGCACCTCCTATTCTTATTTATCATAATATATACTCTGTTCTAGCATCGTTCTAAGCTGTTTTATGAATTCCTGTTTGCTAATTGGAGAAATCAATATACTGTCCTGGTTTTCATTTTGGATGTACTTTATTCGAATCCTATCTAGGGATAATCCTACCAAATTTGTATTACAGACGTGATTTACCGGCTCTTTTCCTAGCGCTTAAAGATTCATTTATGTGGACTACATGATGTCTTGTCGCTGGCATCAGTATAATCCCTGATACATTTTTTCTTCCCCAAAAACTTACCAACCAGTTTGAGGCATCAACATCTAATACTGCGCCCTCATCTATTATGCGCTTCAGCCTTGATTTATCAAACCTTCTTTTCATGTCAGCCGGTATCAGATTTTTAATGATAGCTCGTGTCTTTTTCCCTACTTCTACTCTATAATCCTTAAGTTCGTTCATATTAATACTTTTGCTAAACTCAAGAATTTCACTTTCTGTCAACGAGTTCCCTGTATCAGTTATCGAAGAATTTATCCTTCGTTTCCAGTCTCCAGTGTTAAATACTTGTTCATCTTCAGCAACCAGCATATTCATAGTAATATCTTCTATTCTGGAAGAATGCCATAACCCATATGCTATTGTACGTCCTTTTTCATTTGTAGCACTTCTAAAAGTCTCTTCATCTAAGCCTTCCCATAATTCGTCTTCAAAGGTTTTTTTATCAAGATCCGATACTATAGAGCTATGAACCATTGAATGAAGCCCTAGCATCAAAGTGACGCTCTCTTCATACTTATCAGGCTTTAAAATAATCTCTCTTAGACTTTTGATGTCTTTATTCCAAGATTTCAAATCCATCTTCATTCTCCTCGCTCCAAATATACTGTCATACATTTTCCGTATTCATCGTTCTCTGTATCCAACTGCATTAAAATACTAAACCCGGCATCTATAAGCTCCTTAGTATGAAATTCCCAGCTCACTCCCCTATATGACGTACCAGCAACCAATAAAGTTCTGCCGGTTTCCATATGATTTCTTTCCTGTAAGTCAAAAGCCGTCGATGTGTCAGTCTGCCTTTCATTTTTTCCGTCACCCATCGTAAGAATTAACGCCTTTCCACCAGGCAAAAGCAAATTAAGCATTTGTTTTATAAGCTGTTGTCTATCCTCAGCTTCAACAAGCATATGAAGTGTTCCAATTGAATATGCCCACTTAAATCTTTGATTTAGCTCGACCTTAAGCTCTGTTGCATCTCCTACAATCCAGTTTACTTCTATACCTTTAGCATTGGAGAGCTGTTTGCATTTTTCTATTGTAGATGGAGAAGCATCTATTGCAGTAATTGCATATCCCATGGAAGCAAGATATATGGAATCTCTGCCTTCACCGCAACCGATTTCGCATATTTCTTCACTTTCTGGAATATTATTATGCTTTACCCATTCTAGTAATTCTGGTGTGGGGTTCTGAGAAAACCATAGAAGACCTTCCTCATGAACCTTCTTATATCTTTCTTCGTAGGCCAAATAATACTTTTTCACATATACCTCGCTATTTCATCTTCGTTCCATATACCACCAGTACCTTCGACTCCTAAGCGCTCACCAAAATACATAACGAACTGATTTTTTTCATCAAATATTTTCTTGCTTATTTCAAAGTTCAGCTCCTCTCTATAATGCTTCGCTTCCTCTCTTCGTGTATTTCTAAACCAGTGAATTATTTCATCGAATGAATGGTCGTGCTGTATAGCGTATATAAACTGCATCCAGATATCAAAAGTTCCGAAATGATCAAGGTGGTCAGCATCTTGGTGTAATCTTATATAATCAGAGTACAAGTCGCATTTAGAGCTGCGGTCATCATGAACACTAATTATCTTGCAAATCTCTTCTATCTCATAATCAGAGCAATACTTAGCCAACACTTCTCTTGTCTTTTTTGCACCTTCTTTTCCATGATCGTCACTGCCATTTGATATATCATGGAACCATGCTGCAGCAGTCAAAATCTCATCATGACTATCGTCATTAGGTAATATATGTTTTCTTAGTTTTATTATCAAATTTGCAACTCGTTCACCATGATAATACTTATTCCCTTTTTCTTTCCCGACATGGCTTCTTCTATTCCCCATTAATTCAAAGGCAAGCTGCTTAATTGCCTGTAAATCCATACAATCATCCCCCGTTTCTATCTATGCAAGTATAAGCGTTTTTTTAGCAAAGTGTTTATAAAAAAGTAAATTTGATATTCAATGTTTTATCCTTAAAACTAATAGAAAATGTGTTGAATGGCAGAAAACTTAGAATTATTCCTTTGAAATTATATGTTCTATGCCAGCTATACTTTTTAGCAGTTTAACTTTAAAAAACTCGGGATATAGATGAGTTTTGTGTAAATCTGCAATAGGCAGCCAGTGTAAATGCTCTTTGGCACCTTGATCACCAAAGCTTTTGCATACAAAATTTATATTATCACTTTCTTTCATTAAATAAAAAAATGCAATTTCGTGAAAATGCTCCTTTGTTACTTCTTCATCGAAAAAGTGCTCATGCACAAAGGCCAGTCTGTCAATCTCAAGTTTTACTCCTGTTTCCTCAAAGACTTCACGAATAATTGCTTCTTCAGATGTTTCATCATACCTTACTCTTCCACCAACTGAATAATAATAAGGTGCACTATCGTTCTTAATCATAAGTAGTTTTTGGTCCCTAATTATTAAAGCCCCAACCCTGTAGCTAAACTTTCCTTTACAGGTCTTAAATGTTAAATCTTGCTCTTCCATAGTAATCCTCCTAGGTAGTAAAATACAAATTTTTATATGTTTATCTATTCCATAATATGGCTTCTTTAATTACTTCTTGAATTGCACCGTCGCCTTCTCTTTTAACCTAATAACTTCTGTACTTACATTAAGAATCGGAACCGATTTCTGCTTAATAGGAAGTTATCTCAACCTTCATCCTATCCGGATCCTCGAAATACACTGCATAGTAATCAGGTCCACCAGCATAAGGGTGTTTGTCTTCATATAGTATTTTAACACCCCGGTTTTTTAGCTTTATAGTAATTTCATCAATAAATTCATTACTTCCACCATGAAAAGCCAGGTGATTTAGCCCGGCTCTACATCTGTGATAAGGTACATCCAAAAATTTTTCTTCAACTTGAACAAAAACAATATAGGTTTTCTCTAAAATATAGCTTATCCCATGCTCCCAACTCTGGTATTCTTTATAGCCCAGTTCATTTAACAACCATCCCCAAAATTCCTTACTTTTGTTTAAATCTCTAACATATATTTCAATATGATGCAGCGTTCCTTTCATATGACCTCCTGTTCTACGGCACCAGTCTTGCCGACATGCAGCTTAATCTGGCAGATGCCATATTAATCCAGTATTGGTTTATAATGTGAAGAATTTTAAAAACTTCATAAACTATGGTCCTTCAGCTTCTCAATCTTTTGGACTATTAATGTGGTACAAAAGACTACTAGTCCACCAACTATCGAAACTGCAGTTAAAAGTGTTGTATGCTCGTTCATTCCCGAAGTAAAAAATACTGATGCATACACAATAAGAAAATATGTTATTATCCCCAGAATAATTGCCAAAACCTTACACCTCCAACTATTAAACTTAACCTCTACTACCTGGATGTCCTCATATGGATAAAACCCTAGTGCTGTAATTCCACTATTTGTCCTATATGCTTCAGTCCTATATTCTTAACATCATGTCAATTTCACCATCTTCAACTTCTTTTACTCTTTCTGTAAATCCAATCTCTTTATATAAACGCCTAGCCTTTGTATTTCCCGCTTTATACGTCAAGCATATTTCTTTAC
>CALJSV010000156.1 GCA_937976095.1 uncultured Clostridia bacterium
TGAATTCAACACTGCTATCAGCATAGATTCAATAATAAGCTTGACCCTTCTATCATGTAAAAAGATTGGCGCAAAAGCTGCCGATTTAAACATCAGAGAGTATTTAACCAAGCTGGTGGAAATACTTGATATTATGGAGCAGCATCCTGACAACAAGGTTTTTAGAGCTGAGCTTAAAACAATTGGAGGTAAAGACACAAATGCAGGCATGCCTGAGTGATTACTTATGTACGGTTTCCTGTCAAGCTTAAAAAACTGCTATTTTTTCTAGCTTTTACACCCAAAAAGTCATATTTTGACTTTTTTATTAGACTATACTTTGAATCTTTTCAATATTTTTTGATATTTGCCGATAAATAATGTTGGAAGATTTAAATTTTATTGCTATAATATTAATATTAATGAGTTTTTATATCTTTTATTATTTATTTATTATATTTAAAAGTTTTTATACAGGGGATTACTACTTTGCCTTATACTGTTAGGGGGAGGAAAACTGATGTCAAAAAGAAGCAAGTTAAATCAGGAAGCAGAAGTAGCTTCAGAAAATGAATACTCAGAGTATGAGAATGAGACATCATCTGAGGGTGCAGACAAAAAGAAAAAGCCTTTACTGGAACGACTAGGGTTAGTTTATTTTGAACCAACCACAAGGTCGGAAGAGGATGAAGACTCTGAGCCATCTGAGATGGAGGTATCTACAACCTTGGATTCCAGAATATCTGTGATAACAGAGCATGCTGATAATCAGGACAAGGAGGAAAGGTATAACGTAGATAAGCTGTCCATTAATGAAGTATATTCAAAGTTTGGCTTAGAGGCCAAGGATACGAATACTGTATATTTGATTGAAAACTTTATAAAGGCGCTCCCGGCTAATCTGCCAGCTGATGTAAAGAGACAATCAATATTGAATATAATTTCAATCTCTCAGTTGGATGTGATATCCTTACTAAAGGATGGAAACAAGAGACTTGAAATACTTCGAAAGTACAGTCAGGACTTCTCCAGTACAGTAGAAGATATAATTGCTTCTAATGAAAAACAAATCCGTAAGCTAAACGAGAGAATTGCATATCATAATAGGATCATTAACGAAAAGAAGGGCATAAAAGAAGAGCAAGGCGCTGTTATAGAATTTGAGATCCAAAAGCTTTCAACTATAATAGAATTTATAGAAAATCGTAATAAACTATAGTGGGTGTATAAATATGAAGTTAAAGCTGACACTCCGAGGTAAAGTTTTAGTTTATAGCCTAACAGCCATAGTGCTTATTGTAGCAATTATGCTTTCTATTAGTGCTTTCTCCAAAAAAATCGAAAATACAAGCATCGGTAGCTCCAATAGTACCTCTAAAGGCACTGCTGTAGACTCAAGCACAACAAAGCAGCCGAGTAGCGGTACTGCCGAGCCAACGCCTACTGGAGCCCAAGCAAGCGGAAATACTCAAGCTGAAGGTAACAATAATACCGAAGAAACACAAGCTGCCGAGCCTGTTATTGTTGAGGTAACAGACAACAGAGCTGTACTTAACAGCATGAAGCTAAGCATATTCTTTGGACCAAACCTTACAGTTTTAGAAAACCAATACATTAGAGCTCTGGACTTATTTGCAGAAGCAGCCTTGGCTATGGATGGAGCCCCGATACAAATCGAAGGAAATTGTGCCACACTGGTTGCAGATCCAGAGGATGACACCGTTAAGGACTTGAATTATAAGCTTTCTCTTAGAAGAGCCGAGGTTGTTTATGATTACCTGCTTCAGGCAGGAGTAGATCCAAACAGGCTTATATTAATAGGTAATGGTTCAAGCAAACCCCTAAAGGATAACACCATAGCCGAAGGGCGTAAATATAATCGCAGAGTAGATGTTTTCTTTAGAATAGTAGAAAATTAAAGAATCAGTCAGCTAAATATAAGCTGACTGATTTTTATTGTTACTCTAGCACAACCACTATCGTTTTTCCTATTTCGCTCCATTCGTATATAAACTTTGCGTGGCTTGTATAGTTTCTTACACATTTATGTGAGCGTGGGATTGTTCCAATTGTCAAAAGATACTCTTTTATACCCGGATCTACCAGCTTCTGTCCTTGTGCTTTATACTCAACCGGCACTCCATGTATATATGTTCCTCCGCTAAACCTTACTGCATAGGGAGCATAACCCGCCACCTGCTTTGTTTCATCATCAAGATAAAGAAACCTGTCTCTTTTTTCAATCAACATGTAATACCCTAAATCTGTGGGCAGCTTATGCTTTGCGTTCTCTCCAGTTGTAGCATATACGTAAGATACCAGGTTCCAGACGTTGTCTCGGTACTCAAAAACACCTTCATTCTGATTTTTTCTGTCAACAACTATGACCTTTCTAAGCTCAGTCAGAGTGTTTTTTAAGCTTATGTAATTCTTAGGAACATAATAAATTCCTTCGAAGTTATATGTGGACACTTTAAAGTATTCACCTGCATCCTCCAGAATGTTTACTAAAGCTCCATCAGCTATATACCTAAAATCAGACTTCAAGGATGGCGCAACGTATGCAGGAGCTGATTGATACCTTCTTATCCCAAAGCTATCTATTGTTGAGCCTTTGTATAGCGGTGCTTTCCCATTTCTATTCTTATAGTTAGAAATAAAAGCTACATTACTGCTATCCACTGAAATCTTTAGAAGATTTATTGCTTCTTGCATTTTAAGGAACTGAAATTCTCTTTGCTCTAAAAGCCCTGAAAGAACGTAGCCCTGTCTTATACTGCTGTTGTCGGACCATGCCACCTTAAGCCACACATCGTTTCCATATTTAGCCGAATATTCTCCTCTTACTTCTGATACCAGCCTAAGCTTTTCATACCTACCAGCCGTCCCGACTATACTACTGGTCGAAGTAGGCTTTTCTCTGATATTTACTCCCTTTGAAAGAACCAAACCGTAGTTTTTGTGTATTGTGTATTTGTTGTATTCCAATTGAACCTTGATATCACCAGGCACTTCAGAGTTTATTAGGCGTATATAGCCTTCATCACTCTTAGCCGCCTCACTTATAGAATCAATTACAGCTTCTTTATTAAGACTGCTGTTTTCCTCTGCTTCTTTACTTCTCTCCGTCAGCTCCGTCTGATTTATATCCTCAAATAAATCCTCAGCATTTACACGCTCCTCTACACTGGCATTTTGGCCTCCTATGGGAGCCTTGATTGGAGTACCCTCAACAATCTGTTTTTTTTCGGTGCTTCCGAATAGGTTCTTATTTGTGCAGCCGGCAATCATTACCACTAGGATAACAAAAATGCATAATGTCTTTCTCATCTCACACCACCTATTCATTTCGTTAATGCAAATCCGCAAACTTATTTTTATTATTGCGAAAAACCATAATCAATATTTATAAAAA
>CALJSV010000157.1 GCA_937976095.1 uncultured Clostridia bacterium
CTCAAAAACAGTAAAATCATTATCATCCCTAAAATGCTTAATGTATAGTACAAAGCTCTTTTTATCGAATATCTTTGTATAACAATATATTTAACAAGCAGCACACCAATAATTTCAATAAAAAGCATGGCTAAGAAATAACTCATTACTCAAAATCCTCCATATTGATTATGACAAAAAACATACAGTTCACGCAGTCCTCTGGGAACAGAATTGTCGACATATCCGACTCCTTATGCTCTTAGAACATTCCATCTGCTCATTTTTCTATCTATCTTGTTCAATAAATAAAGCAAATACATACATAACTCAAATGTAATTATAACTTTTATAACGTTTTAAAATCAACAAAATATTCCAGTTTTTGTAGTAAATTTTACCCATAGAATTGCTTTTATTAATGCTTATCTAAAATTGAGTTCTTTCCATGGTTAGTTGACATAGCATATGTCCTTTCCTACCCACATAATTATTTACAGTCTCTAAAGGAACAGGGTGTGCTTATGCTGACAGCATTGAACCTGTCCGCGTGTGCCAAAAAATATTAAAAGGCTCTGACGTTTGTCAGAGCTTATCATTTCTTTTGGCGGAGGGGAAGGGTATTGCTCTGCTTCGCATAGCCTTCGTCGCTTGTCAGCTCCTCACATCCAGCTAAAAACACCCATTCAGGGTGTTTTCTTTACGCCGGATGCCCTTCGGGTTCGAATCCCTTCCCCTATTTGTTTATAAAATAAAAAGGCTCTGACCTTTATCAGAACCTATCATTTCTTATGGCGGAGGGGAAGGGATTCGAACCCTTGGTACCCTTTCAGGTACGACTGATTTCGAGTCAGTGACCTTCGACCTCTCGGACACCCCTCCGTGTTGATATTATCTTTTTCTTTTGAAAAAGTCTTTTAGTATTTGGCTGCATTCTTCTTGCAGGATGCCGTATTCTACTTGGCAGCTGTGGTTGAAATGGTAATCTTTGAAAAGATTCAGCACTGAGCCTGCTGCTCCTCCCTTTGGATCCATGGCTCCTAGGTATACCTTGTCTATCCTTGCTTGTAGGATAGCTCCGGCACACATTGCGCAGGGCTCTAGGGTTACATACAGCTCGCAGTCTATCAGACGCCAGCCTCCAAGCTTTTTGCAGGCTTCTCTAATAGCTATGAGCTCTGCATGAGCTAGCGCGTCCTTTTGAGACTCTCTCAGGTTAAAGCCTGTAGAGATTATTTCACCATATCTTACAACCACCGCACCTACAGGAACCTCATCCAGCTCAAAGGCCTTTTGTGCTTCCTCAAGTGCTTTTTTCATAAAAAATTCATTCATAGTTTTTCCTATACTGCTGAATTTTTCTCTGATCTTATATATTTTACTTATGATATATTATCACTTAAGCCAGCCGGTGTCAACAATCGGAAATTAGCTTTAATACACAGCAGCTACATATTTGGAAGCCTATGTCTAAAATAGCCTGCTGACTTGGCTGATATTTAGTCTAAAATTGGCAAGCTCGCCATTTTCAGGGTTTTTTGTCCCATATCTTACTTCTTCATAAAGCTGAGTTATAAGCTCCATAAGGCTTAGGGAAGAGGGATATCTAATGATTATTTGCTCGTAAACCTCATGAGAGGTAACATTTTCACCCTTGATGACACTTTTTTCATAAGCTTTTTTGAGGAAAAGCTTGTATTCGTGCCTTAGTTTTTCTCTATTGCTGGCGGTTAAGCTAAAGGCTGCTTTTTTATAAAGTCCTGCCAGCTTTCCTGCTGCATTTGCAAAAAGCCTTCCTATGCCTGTTTCCTTTAGGTCAACGACAAATTCCTTGTCCTCAGAAAAACCAATTCGCCTTTTCTTGCGGACAAATCTGTCAATGCTAATGTATGCAAAGTATATAATTACTGCCAGAGCACATAAAGCAAGAGCTGCCATTATAATCTTATATACCAGTCTTACTATTTGAGGATTGTACTCAGGAATTTCCTGAACATCCTCCAAGTATTCCTCTCTACCTTTGACCAGCACGTCTAAAACCTTTTCCAAAACTCTTCCGCGCCCTGGCTTCACAAGACTAAAAAGCCAGTTAAAAAAATATACAAACGGAATAGCAATAACTTCAAACACCTTCTGTACTCCAGCTTCTATGAGGCTATAACCGGATGCTATGGCGGCCAAAACGGGTCTATACACCGAAGGTATCGACATTATAAAGGTGGCAAGGACAAATGCAATTGCAAGGATTGACTCTATCATGGACTGTTTTTGCTGTGCTGCCTTTGCAAACTTTGTGTTCCTCATTACAAAAAGCATGAATACCGCAACTACTATATAAAGTATCGAATAGGTCTTTATGCTCTCTATGGTCTTGGGTGCATAACTGAAATAGGCTGCATAGATGTTTATCAACAAAAGGGTCAAAAGGTTTCTTTTAAACTGACTCACTGTATAGATCACTTCAAAAAGCTCATAAAAATTCTCAGTAGCTTTGTACCATAGCATTACATAGAACAGCAGTACCAGCATAAAGCTGACAACTCCATTGAAGCCCCTAGAAAAGATAGTAGCTGCCAAAGCAAAAGCGACACCTATGGAGATTATTATTTTGCTTCTAGTTTGCTCCTCCATGCCTTTTACTTCTATTAGGTTAACCGCAAAGCATATAAGCATAAAGCATATTGGGTATATTAGGGAAAAATACTGGTATTCTGCCCTGCAGAAAGCTACCAGATAGCCTATGTAAAGCATAAGTGCTACAAGTGTTGCTGCGGTCAGGCGTATAATAAGCTGCTTTATATCATACTGCTTCATAATTTTCACCATCCCCGCTATATATATACAGCTTTACATTTCGCGGTATAAAATCCGGTCTTGATTCCTTAAAAACAATCACTGTTGTTTTTATATCTCCCAGCTGCTCAAGGTCCTCCATGAGCTGTTCTGAGGCGGTAAGTGTTATTAGTATTATTTCCGTGCCCCATGAAAAATCCTTTATGAGAAGCTTTAAAAGCTCTCTTGATTGTAGCTTTTTCATATAGCTCATTTGGGCAAAGGCCGTCAGCACATGGGCTATATGCTCTTGCCCTGTATTTGGCTCAACTATTCCTACTGCATCAACTCCAACGCAGACACCATTGGTTGCAACCCCTGTTGGGACGCCGCTTTCTATGAGCTTAACAGCTATTGAAGCTCCTATCTCTAAAGCCTCCTCCATCAGGTCAACCTCATCGGACTCCATAAGGTATTCAGTCTTATCAAGATTTATGAAAAGCATTATTTTTTTATCGGCTGTATGATCATATTTATTTACCAGCAGCCTTTGGTTTTTTGCAGTCAGCTTCCAGTTTATGCTCTTAAAGCTGTCTGTACTCTGGTACTCCCTGACTCCAATTATCATCATTGGGTCATCCATAATCCACCTGTTTACTGAGAAATCACCCATCATTGTATTTACGGGTATAAAGCTATCACTAAGCTCTCTTATGCTCGGATATACTGCTATTGCTGCTGTCCTTTCTAGCTCCTCTGTATAGGTTTTTGTTCCCAGCAGATTTGTCGAGGTTATGCTTGCATCCCTCAGCTCATAATAGCCTCTTTTGAGGCATTTAATCTTGTACCTTCTGTTTACACGCTGATATGGAAGTATAGAATAAATCAGCCTATGCAGATAGGATATTTCACTGTAGGGCTCAGTCAGATCATCCTCTTGCAGCTCAAGCTGGAGTGGAATTCTCTCCTCCAAGCAAAGCCAGGTAAGCGGCAGAAGCTTTTTATTGGTTACTGAAAGCTTGTAGTCCACAATATCACCCGGAAAAGCTCCATGCTGATCAAATTCTCTTTTTAACTCCAAGCCTGCAAATATATATTTTTCGTACAGCTTTTCCTGCAAGCCTACCAGGAAAAGCACTGAAATAATGAACCATAAAGCGCTCATAAGCTCACACCTACTTTAATTTTTCAACGGGAACAGGTATTTGACCTACAATCCCTCTTATTATATCTGCTGCATCAGACTTTCTCAGCTTGCTTGAGCCCTTCAAATGTATTCTGTGTGCCAGCACATAAGGCGCGAGATAAATTATATCATCAGGCTTTACATAGCTTCTGCCCTGTACCATTGCATAGGCTTGTGCAGCTTTATATAAGGCAATGCTTCCTCTTGGGCTTACCCCAAGCTCTATTGCCTCATGAGCTCTTGTTGCTTCTATAATATCCATTATGTACTTGGAAACATCCGCTTCTACATGTACGTCGGAAAAAGCCTTCTGCATACTTGAAAGCTCAGCTTTGTCACACAGTGGCACAAGCTCCTCCAGAGGATTGCCCTTATCAAAAATCTCCAAAATCCTTTCCTCGGCAGCTCTTTCTGGATAACCCATCTTTATCTTCATCAAAAACCTGTCCAGCTGTGCCTCTGGCAAGGGGAAGGTTCCATAGCTTTCTATAGGATTTTGGGTAGCTATAACCAAAAAAGGTCTTTCAAGTCTGTGAGTTTCACCATCCACCGTAATCTGCCTTTCCTCCATGCATTCAAGAAGACTTGATTGGGTCCTTGGTGTTGCTCTGTTTATCTCATCTGCAAGAAGTATATTTGTAAAAAGCGGTCCTTTTTTAAACTCAAACTCACTGAGCTTTTGATTATAGAAGTTAACTCCAACCAGGTCTGATGGCAGCAGGTCGGGGGTAAACTGTATCCTCTTAAAGTCACAGCTTATGGATTTTGCCAATGCCTTTGCGATAGTAGTTTTGCCCGTTCCCGGAACGTCCTCTAAAAGCACATGTCCAGAGCATATGACTGAGGTAAGGAGCAGATCTATAATCTCTTCCTTTCCAAGTATGACCTTGCTTACATTATCTTTTATATCTTTTATTGTTTTTGAATAGTTCACTAAAATACGCACCCCTTTTAATGATAATTGTACACCGGCAAAATATATTTTGGTACATTAATATTTTACACCAGATTTGTTAATATTTTCTGACAATTGCACAAACTTAAAGTGAAAAAATCATGTTATTTTGTTCACAATTGCTTTTTTGTCCTATTTCATTATACCTCTGTATTTACCTTTACAATAGCAAAATTTATGAGCTTTTCGAAACTTGATATTTGGAGTAAAATTAATTTGAAGAGTAGCTAGTGCTATCAGCTATTAAATCAGCTATTTTAAGAACTAAGAGGAGAGTGTAAATATGCCAATTTTAAAGATGAAGGGTATTGAGCCGGAGCAAATTAGAAATATCAGCGTCTCTATGGTGGATGAGCTGGAGAAGCTGCTTCAGTGCCCGCGAGAGTATTTTGTCATAGAGCATATACCGGTGGTTTTTATTAGGGAAGGCAGCATAGATAAGGGTTATCCTATAGTGGAGGTTTCTATGTTTGACAGGGGTATGGAGGCTCAGGACAAGATTGCAGGCACAATCACAAGGTACATAAAATCGCAGGTTGATCAGACTGTGGATGTGTATTTTACTTATTTGCAGAGAAGCAACTATTATGAAAACGGCGAGCACTTCTAGCCAGCAAAAGCTCCGGATGATGTTTTGGTATATCATCCGGAGCTTTTATCATTCAAGTATTCTTGCCCTTTTTATCATATCCACGCCATGCTTTGCCCTAATGGCGTCCATAGCTCGCTCCAGCTTCTCTGTTTTTTGGCCTTTTTCCTCAGGCTCATGCACTTCAGGCAGGTCAAATATTGAAAGCTGCTCTGAGTACTCCTCATTAAAGCCGCTGATTCCTATTCCCAGAAGCCTTATAGGCTTATGCATGCTCCAGTTTTCCTCCAGTAGGGCAGAGCCTGCTTCAAATATTTCCTTTGTCAGATAAGTAGGAGAGACGGTCTTTTGTCTGGTAATCGTATTAAAGTCGCTATATCTTATTACTATGGATATTGTCTTCCCCTTGCAATCATCCCTTCTGGCCTCCATACCGATATCCTCTGCAAGCTCCAGCAGCACGTTTTTTGCATATTCCAGCTCCGTTATATCCTGAGGAAGAGTGGTAGACCTACTTATGGATTTGCTGGCTCTCAGGGGGTTTGCATCTACTACAGAGCTATCTATGCCGTTTGCAAGTCGGTGAAGCTCCTCGCCATACTTGCCAAATACAGCTTTCAAAGTCTCTTTTTTGCAGTTGGCAATGTCCCCTATTGTGTAAATGGCGAGCTGCTGAAGCTTTTTTTCAGTCTGCTTTCCAACACCATACATTTCTCTTGCCTGCAAAGGCCACAGCTTCTTTTCTATGTCCTCCTTCCAAAGCTCTGTTATGCCCAAGGGCTTTTTTAGCTCGGAAGCCATTTTGGCTAGAAATTTGTTTTCGGAGATACCTATAGAGCACCAGAGGTCAAGCTCTTTTATGATGGTATCCATTATACTCTTAGCAATGACTGTAGGCTCTCCAAAAAGATGCTCACAGCCCGTAAGATCCATCCATGCTTCATCTATGCTGTTCTGCTGTATAACGGGAGTGTACCTCCCCAAAATTTTCATTACTTCCTTGGAGTTTGCCGAATAAAGTCTTCCGTCCGGAGGTACTATGATAAGCTCAGGACAGAGCCTCTTTGCTTCATGTAAAAGCATTGTAGTCTTCACCTTGTATTTACGCGCCTCATAATTGGCAGCAAGAATAATACCCGAGCGCCTTTCCGGGTCCCCTGCAACAGCAGCAGGCTTCCCCTTGAGAGCGGGGTTTTTGGCCATTTCACAGCCTATAAAAAATGCGTTCATATCTACTAAAAATATAGTTCTTCTCACATTAACCACCCTAATAACAGATATATACATTATACCAAAAATGAAGCAGGCTGGAAATATGCGACGGTTTGCCGCTTTCAGCCTGCTTCATTTTTACTTATATATATTGAGGGATATTTACTCTCCTATTTTTGAAAGCTTGACCTTTACGGTTGATTGCTTTTCCTCCTGATTAACCACCTGCACCTCAACTGTGTCACCGATTTTGTAGGTTTTTATTTTCTTTATAAGCTCCTCTATCGTCATTACACGCTCTCCATCTATATGAGTTATTATATCGCCCTTTTTAATGCCTGCTCTCTCAGCTCCTCCGTATGGAGTAAGCTCTGCTATGAATATTCCTTGAGGAACCTTGTACTGCTCAGAGTCTTCCTTGCTTATGGTTCTCCCTGTTATACCCATAACTGGTCTGTTTATCAGGTCATCTACTATTTCCATAACTTCATTTGACGGTATTGCAAAGCCCATTCCTTCAACCTCATTATCCTGTAGCTTTAGGGTATTTATCCCTATTACTTTCCCCTCATGGTTTACTAGAGCGCCACCGCTGTTTCCGGGGTTTATCGCTGCGTCAGTTTGTATATAGTATGCCTTTTGACCCAGATTTTCAAATTCCCTGTTTAGTCCGCTTATTATTCCGGCAGTTACCGAGCCTGCATATTTCATTCCTATTGGGTTGCCTATTGCTACGGCAGGCTCTCCCACCTTCAGCTTGTCTGAGTCTCCAAACTCAACATATGGCAGCCCTGTGGCTTCAATCTTCAGAACTGCAAGGTCATAAGCTGCATCCCTGTTTATAAGTTTTGCCTTGTATTCCTTACCGCTGCTTAAGACAACCCTTATATCATTTGCGCTTTCAATAACGTGATTGTTGGTAACTATATACCCATCATTGCTTATTATTACACCTGAGCCTATACCCTGACTTTCGTAGTTTCCAAAAAAGGAATAGTTTGTAACTCCCTTGGTTCTTATTGATACTACTGACGGTGAAACCTTTTCGGCAATCCATGGTATGGACAAGCCCTTCTCGTTTACTACATAGCCGACGCTTGCTGTTTCTCTGTAGCCATTATTGTTTCTATCCAGTATGAAGTTATCCAATGTAAAGCCAAATACTGTTCCAAGCATGAGTCCTGCTGATAAAACTGAAGCTATAAGAAGACCTGAGGTTTTTCTTTTTTTCTCTACTACCTCTCTATATATAATCGATGCTTCAGGTGTTGCTTCAACTGTTTCTACTGCTGCAGCTTGCTCTTCTACTATCTCTTCTGGAACTTCATTCTCCAAAAGACTAGGCTCCACATATACCGCGTCCTCATGCAGGATCTCGTTTTGAAGTATTTCATCCTGCTTTATATTTTCATTTTTTGAATCAAAAAAATTATTCATATCTCGTTCCTCCTATCTCTATAGTCTATACTCAATAGTCTATTATAGGATTTTGAACAAAATATGAACAAACTGTAAACATTTTATTATTCTCTTGCTTTGGCTACTGTAAAGGTAAACTTAACACAGCCTTCTCTGCTTTCTACGGTGATATCCTCATCCAGCTGGCTTATTATTTCTCTTACTATTGCCAGACCCAAGCCAAAGCCGCTTTTGTGCTTTCCTCTGGAGGCATCCCCCTTATGAAATCTGTCCCAAAGCTTTCTGAGCTCAGCCGCCTCAATTGCTTCACTTGTGTTTTCTATTTCCAGCTTAAGCTTATCACTTTCCTCGTAGGCCTTGATGCTGATGCTGCCTCCGTCCGGTGTAAACTTTACTGCATTGTCCAAAAGGTTTTGCAGTACTCTATCAAGATATACCCTGTCTGAGTACACATAGCTCCTCTCGCCCTCTAATATAAGCTCTACCCTGAGTCTTTTATCCGTTATCCTCTTTTCAAAGGAAATTAATCTTCTGCGAACAGCCTCATAAAACTCAAAGCTTGCTTTGTCAAAGGCTACAGCTCCTTGCTGCATATTGCTGAGCTCCAGTATCTCGTTGGTTATTTTTACCAACCTTTTGCTTTCCTCCAGTATTATACCCATATACTTTTTATGGCTCTCAGGAGGAATAGTTCCGTCAAGAATGCCTTCTACAAAGCCAATTACAGAGGTCATTGGAGTCCTCAGGTCATGGGATATGTTGGCAACAAGGTTTGCCCTGTTTTCCTCTATTTTTTCAAGGGACTCTGCCATATGGTTAAAGCTTATGCCAAGCTCTTCTATTTCGTCGTTAGTTTCGATTTTCAGTCTTTTTTGAAACTCTCCGGAAGCAATTTTTCGTGCAGCCTCGCTAACCTCTCTCAGTGGTCTTGATATTCTTCTTATTTGAAGGTATAGTCCAATATTCGTAAGAAGCATCGCCGCAAGTATGACTCCTATGGTTATCTTGTATATATCCCTTAGTGTTTTTTGCAGCTCGCTTAGTGAAGCATGGATAAACACACCTCCTTTGAACTGCTCTCCGAGAAATATAGGATAGCCGACAGTCAAGGAGTGCTCCTTAAGCATATTTGAAAAGCGTCCCCGCTCGATAAGGTAGTAGCCTCTATATAGAGATCTCAGCTTGCTTATGTCAATGGTTTTGCCAAGCCCTCCATCCTCATTTTCACCTGAGACCAACAGTACTGTTCCCTTTTCATCTACCAGCCATATTCGGGCATTAAGGAAGGTATCCAGCACCATAAGATTGTTATCCAGGCTTTCTTTGTCGTGCACTCCGGTATAGTATGCGAGAACTATATCTGATGCTATTCTCTTTCCCTGCTCTATAAGCAGCTGCTTTTTACTCTCTATAAAGTAACGGTCAAAAAAATTCATAAGCAGCAGCCCCAGCACAGCAAAGCTAATAAGTATAGATATGCTGTAGGTTATTAGCAGCTTTTTTAGCAGTGTACCCTTTTTCTTTTTTCTATCCATTATCGCACCTCAAACTTGTAGCCTACTCCCCAGACGGTCTTAAGCTCCCATCTTTGCTGCTCGTCATTAAGCTTTTCTCTCAGCCTTTTTATGTGCACATCAACTGTCCTGGAGTCTCCCATAAAATCATAGCCCCACACCCTTTCCAGCAGCTGATCTCTTGTGAAAACCTGGTTTGGATGACTGGCAAGAAAGTACAAAAGCTCCAGCTCCTTAGGCGGCAACTCCATTCTCGAATCCTTATACACAATACTGTAGTCAGACTTATTTACAGCAAGTCCGGGATAAACCACCTCCTCCTTTACTGTATCAAGCTTCATAGACCTTCTCAGGACCGCCTTTACCCTTGCTATAAGCTCCTTTGGGTCAAAGGGCTTAACTACATAGTCATCTGCACCAAGCTCCAGTCCCAGCACCTTGTCAAAGGTCTCTCCCCGTGCAGTGAGCATTATTACAGGTATAGAGCTTACCTTTCTTATCTGCTTGCAAACCTCCCAGCCATCTATCTCAGGTATCATAATATCAAGCAGCACCAGTTCGGGTGTCCAGCTGTGAAATATCTCCAGGGCATCCTTTCCTTTATGAGCCAGCCTTACCTCATACAGCTCCTTCTCCAGATACAGACGTATAAGATCAGCTATGTTGTAATCATCGTCGACAACCAGTATCCTTGCTTTTGTATCCATAAAAATCACCATGCCTATCCTTTTTTCTGATTTTACTTCCCATAATTTTATATTATACCAATGCTTTTCTAAAATCAAACAAGCAGTAATTGCTATTAAAATATATTTGTGATAGAATTAGGATACTGGAGTTGACTATTTCAGTTTCCTCCATGTTATTGTTCGACAAAATATATTTTATTTTTATTTAGTGGGGTTAACGTTTTTTAAGGGAGGCGTAAGGATGACAAGAAGCTATGAAGAGCTGGAGGCTCAAGTAAATCTATTGTCCTCAGAGCGCAAATACGCTGAAGCTGCTGCATTATTGGAAACAGCTGCTGTGGAATTCCCACAGCACATCGGAAGCATTAATCTTGATTTGGCTTTTCTACATATGCAGCTTGGAAGCGTAGATAAAGGCGCACAGAGGATAAAGGAAGCATTGGACATGGGTATTTGGTACCCAAAGCAGTTTTTTAAGCCTTATCTGAAAAGCAAAGAATTCGAGGAGATCATTCCTGCGTGGGATAGGCTGGAGACAGAGGGCACTTCTAAGGGTGCTCCAGAATGGCAGATAGTATTGCCTAATAACTACGATGAGAGCAGAGCTTATCCTTTGTTTGTTGCAATACATGGCTGGGGAGAGGATCTTAAGCTTTTTTCAAAATTTTGGAGCTCACCTCTAATCAGGGAGCAGTACATATTGGCAATGCCGCAATCCTCACAGGTAATGGGAAGCTTCCATTACTGCTGGAATGACAGTGAAAAGACCCATGCAGAGATAAAGAGGCTCTATGAGCATGTATGCGACACATACAAGGTTGATGAAGCTCGTACAATAGTAGGGGGCTTTTCCCAAGGAGCTACAGTGGCACTGGACATAGCTCTGAACTATGCTTATATGCCTTTAAAGGGTATAATTGCATTGAATCCATCCAAGCCGGAGCTTTTTAACGAGCAGGTGCTTTTAAGAGCTAAGCAGAATAATATACGACTTTGTATAATTACCGGAGATAAGGATGGAGACTATCAGGAGCAGCTTGAGATGAAAGCAGAGTTTGAGAGGTTAAAAATGCATTATCTAATGTCTATTAAGGAGAACTGGGGACACTGGTTCCCATCTGATCTTGGAGAAAGAATAGATATTTCTATAGAATTTATAAGCAATTAAGCTTAATCTGTATAAGAAAAAGAGGATTCCGGCGTTTTTGATGCCTGAATCCTCTTTTCTTGTTATTGTCTGCTTTCAAAGCTGTTAAACATCATATAGATATATATAATGTGAATAACAAGTCCTGCTGCTATATAAAACCAGTAGGATGGCTGGCTATTTATACCTGCTATAAAAGCTTTAGATACCCAATAGGTGGGTGATATACCAGCCAAGAGCTGCCAGTTTGATTTTATGAAATAGCCTGCTATAGGAGCAAGCAGGAAGATGCCTATTGCTTTGGACAGTGCCAGCCCCTCCACCTTATTGGTGGCAAAGCGTCCTAATAGCAGGGCAGCCATTGGTGCCTCCATAGAAACCATAAGCATTATAGGAAGCAATGCAATGAAGCTGAGTCTTGCAAGGTTCATTATTTCCAGCATGATAAAGGACATAATAAAGCCTGCAGCTATAGGAAAGGTCATTCTGTATATAAGATAACCCGTCTTGGTTAGGGGTGTAACCGCAAAATATGTTAGAAGGTTTTCGTCCTTTTCATCTAATATGATAAAGCCGGCAAGCATGCCTATCATAAGTGGTGTTACTAAGAGCATTGTGCTTGCTATTAGCTCATTGTATATTGTTAGGTCAAAGCTAAGCTCTCGAAGCAGAAGCCCTGAAGCAAAGGGCACTAAAAACCTTACTCCAACTGCCGCAAGCAGTGGCGCTATTACTGACATTGCCAGTATGGGATCACGGCTGATGTTTTTTATATCACCCTTCAAAAGTACAGCTGCTCTTTTCATTTGCTGACACCTCCTTCTCTAAGGATTATATATTTGTGAAACCAGTTTTGTGCCCAGATCCATGCTATAGCAATCCACACCGCCAGTGTAGAAATTGAATATAAGAAATCCAATAAGCTGATACCGGAAAAGGCTCCCTGCATCAATAGCAAGGTAGCTTTTGTAGGAAGCAGTAAAAACAAAGGAGTTTTGTATATGCCAAACAGCTCAAGCATAGGGAGAAAGAATACAGGCATATATACAAGGGAAGATATTATATAATCATTGACTGTTTTTGATATAAAGGCAAGGGTCATACCAAAAAGTGTAAATAACACAGAGCTTAGCAGTATACCAACTGTCAACAACAAAATATTTACTCTCCAGCCTACAGTAGCCAAAACAATGACAAGGCTCGATGAAAAGGCAAGCAGTGTCAGGGATGCAAGCTTCGATATCTGATATTCCCATGTCCTGTAGGGTGTTACAAAAAGACTTTCAAAGATGTTCTGGCCCTTTTCCAAAAGAATTATTCCTCCAATAAAGAAAAAGCCCAATACTGAAGGATCAGTAAATACTACAAATATAGTCGCAAGCTCTCTTACACTGACAGGCAAAAGTCTTATTAAGAGTATATAAATAAGGCTTACAAGGAGATAAGCGTAGTAAAAGCCATGTCTTAGCTGAAACCTAATATCAAACTTTATTGCCGATAACAACCTCATGCCAGACTCCTTCCTGTCACCTCTATGAAGATATCCTCCAGTGTAGCCTCAAGAGTATGCATTGTCTCTACTTCCTTTTCCTTTATCATCTGTAAAAACTCCTCGTTATCTCCTATTCCCTTAAGCTCAAAGTCTCTCTTTAAAATGCTTCCTTTTTCTCTATACTCCACTCTAAGGGTCTTTTTACCCTTATCAAGCATCAGCTGCCTTGGAGAGTCAATAAGACTTATCTCCCCATTTACTATAAAGGCAACTCTGTCGCAAAGATCCTCAGCTGCATTCATATTGTGTGTGGTAAGGAAAATCGTTCTGCCTTCGTTCTTCTTTTGTACTATTATGTCCTTTATCTTTTTTGCATTTACAGGGTCCAGTCCTGAGGTAGGCTCATCTAGGAAAATTATCTCAGGCTTATTTAGAAGGGACCTGCAAAAGTTCAGCCTCATCTTCATGCCTTTAGAGAAGTCTGAAACTCTCATTTTTGCATGCTCCTCCAGCCCTACCATTGCCAGAAGCTCCATTGGGTTTTCTGTGTTTCCCGAATAAAGCGACCTAAAAAACTCTAGGTTCTCAAGTGCAGTGAATTTACTGTATAGGTTAGGGAGCTCAAAGGATACCCCTATGCGCTCATAATATTCCGATTTAAGCTCATGCAGCTCCTTTCCCATTACCCTTACACTGCCAATATAGTTTTTCAGTATACCGATTATTATCTTTTGTGTCGTACTCTTGCCAGCACCGGACGGACCTAAAAAACCAAATATTTCTCCCTTTTCAATGGAAAAGTTAAGCCCTTTTAAGGTGTTTTCCTTGCTGTTGGGATATGCAAAATTTAAATCCTTAACCTCTATCAATCTTTTCTCCCCCTTCAATTATAAGACTGTTTACTACAAGCTCTACTAAGAGCTCCATGGTCCCCTTAAAATCCTCTTCTCCTATTTCCTTTTTATGAAGCATCACGGTAAACAGAGCTCTAAACATGCTTGCAACAAGCTTTGGGTCCTTTTTTATCATCCTTCCCTGTGCCTGCCAATGCTCCACCATGGGCAGCAGGTTATCAGTATCCTGCTGTATGTGCTTTTGCAGCTTTTCCTCCGGAAGCTTCCTCACGATAAGCTCATACTCATCCTCCATCATCAGCCTTTTAAGCAGTGCATTGGAGTCAACAGCCTCGAAGGCTGTAAGTATAAATCCTTTGAGGCCCTCCCTTGTTAGGTTTACAAATAAAGTGCCGTCCTTAAACAGATTTTCTTGAAGCTGCTGGTGCTCCTGCTCCATAATTTCAAAATACAGCTCCTCCTTTGATCCAAAAAAACTATAGAAGCTTCCTTGAGCTATCCCAGCTGCCCTTGTCAGATTTCCTATAGAGGTCTTTTTTATTCCATAAATTCCAAAAAGCTCTTTACCCTTATGCATGAGCTTGGTCTTTATAAGTTCTTTTTCTCTATCGTTAAATGCTTTCGTCATTCTAACACCTCAATTCTTCTGTGAATGTATGAACTGTATTTATTTTCGTTCATAGCTATATTATAGCAGGTTTTGCGGTTATGTCAAATTATTCCTATGCATATATAGTAAACAGCGGTCAAAAGCAGGTTTTTGAAGCATACAATTGACTGTTCAGACTTATTGTATTGCAGCAATGCTGTTTTTCGCTTATATTAGAATAGTATAATTCTAGAAAGGACGGGATAAAATGGACAAAATATTAAGCTTATTCGACTATTTCAAAGAAGCTTATCATCTGAACAGGCTTAACAAAAAACTGTATAGACCCCAAATAGCACTTATTCTCTTTAAGCTGATCATGGTTGTGATTATAGGGTTAAGAGTTTACAACTGGCTTGATTATATTGGCCTATACAATTATAGTCCACATGCGTTATTAAAGCTTGCAGTTGCTGATGGACTGATGCTTTTATGCCTTCTCCTCACCTACGCAGTAATAGCTGTAATTATTGAGAGTGGGCTATACAATATGTATAAGGCTTGTATAACTACAGGCAGTACTTCAGCTTCAGATTTCTGGGCAGGTATACAAAAGTACTTTTTGAGGCTTTTGCTTGGTAATCTTTTAGTGATTTTAGGCTACATTGTACTCTCTCCTCTATATTTGATCGCCGGTCTAATCACCCTCACCATCGGCTTTGGAGCTTTATCCATACTGGCAGGTGTATTCCTCACCATGTGGAAGATTTCAATAGTAATGAGCGATAATGGCATAGTAGCTGCTATCAGGGACAGCTTCCGCTTTGCATCAAGGAATCTTATACCACTGACACTTTTGCAGCTTGTACACTGGGCCTTTGTCAATGGTCCAACATCAGGCAACAGCAATGTGATTAATTTTTCAAATAATGCCAATGAGCTTTCTACAATATTTAATGGGGGCTCCTATGATCCTTACTATGGCGCAGAGACAGCGGAGCTGGCTGCCAAGGTCATTAGGATAGTAGTAATGGTGCTTATTCCTGTAATAACTATAGCTACACTTGCAGCTTCACTAATAAGGATGGTATTTGAGGTTTTCTTCAGCCTGGTGCTGTTTATTGTTTATAGCAGGGGATTTGTAGCAAAGGCTGATCAGCAAGAGGAGGTGCTTTCATAATGTGGTTTGACGAGCTAATGGATAATTTTAAGGAAACTCTGATAATATCAAGAAAGCATAAGGGTATTTTTATCCCGATCTTTCTTAAGCTTGCCCTTAGCATAGGCTTCTTCATTTATATGGTAGTCAGCTTTATCGCAGTTTTTGGCGTAGCAGCTATAAGCTTTGACAATGGTCTGTCTGATGCAGCCCAGCTTCTCACTTTTCTTGCGCCTCTTACTGCCGTACTGATAATAGCTTATTTTTTAGTTGTTATATTCAATGCTCTAATGGAAGCAGGAACCTTGAATCTTTATAAGGCAGCAATTACGGATACTAAGCCCACGATGTCATTATTTCTTGAAGGTATAAAAAGCTTCTTCTTCAGAATTATTGGTGGAACGCTTCTAATACATCTGGTGACCTTGCTGCTATCTCCAATAATACTGGTATTATACCTTTTGTTCACCTTCACAGCGGGTATACTTAGCGGGGGCTGGGGGATGGTGTTTTTATCAATTGCTATAGCAGTTTATTTTGCAGCATGGACTTCTATTGCTGTTCTTGATGATATTCCTGCAGTAAAGGCAATAGGAACAGGCTTTAGATTGGCAAGACGCAGGTTTAAGACCTTCTTTCTCATAAATCTTGCACTGACATTACTTGTTAACTACGGGATAGTAGCCTTTGGATTGCCTATTACTATAATCGCAGGCTGGTTTATCGCCGGAGTCATCACTGCTTATTTTAGGGTGTCAATTATGCTTATGTATAAGAAGTATAGTGAAGAAGCTGTGTAGCTTGCTTCTATTAGAAAATGCTGAATGAATTTTCTGCATACTATTGAATATGGTAATTATTTGTAGTATACTGGATAGGTTAAAAAAATAACAAAGGAGCGATTTTATGAACTTTAGTAAGAGAATTAAGACATTGATCAGTATTTTAGTTGTTATAGTAATGCTTTCGGGCCAGCTTGCCTTTGCAGATGAGCCTGCTGCTATACAGCCAGATATGCCTAGTGAGTGGGCAGCTTTTGATATACAAATGGCTTCCATCTATAAGCTGGGCGGCGAGCAAAGCTACTATAACTTTGCACAAGAGGCAAACGGCTTTCATCTGGTAGATGCAGCTTCAAGCCTATCAAGTGCTTTTGGTGTGGCTCTAGAAATCGTAGAAAAAAGTGAAAAGCCGGTAACTAGAAAAGAAGTTATAGGTGCACTATATAATGCTTTAAATAATGTACTTACAGCAAACAAAAAAGCTGCTGCTAAGGATGACAGTCAGGAAGGCATAGTAAAATATTTTGTTGAAAGCGGCATCCTGAAGGGCAAGCTAAACGGAGACTACGCCTTAGAGGATATATGCAGCAAGCAAGAGCTATTGATTTTTGCAAAAAGAGCCTTTGAGCACCTTGCATACGAGCTTGATATGGATGCTAAAGGCGCTTTCTGGAAGGTATCTGACGATAACAACACAGTTTATCTGCTTGGGTCAATACATGTTTCTGATGGCACATTATTCCCGATGAGCAAGGCTATAATGAACGCTTACGATGAGTCAGAAATACTGGCAGTTGAAGCAAACATACTTGCAGGTGAGCAGGACACAGAGTATATCATGCAGAAGGCCTTTCTTGCAGGAGATGCAACAATAGATCAGCTTATTTCAAAGGAAGCCTATGAGATCTATGCACAAACCATGCAAATGGTAGGAGTACCGTCTCAGGTATATAACAAGCTTAAGCCATGGTATGCAGCACTAGTCTTACAATCAGTACAAATGGCACAGTCTTCATATCAAGGCACACTGGGAGTTGATATATTTTTCCTTACAAAGGCTATGAATGTTAAGCCGATTGTTGAGCTTGAAGGAGTAAAGTTCCAAATAGATATGTTTGATTCCTTCTCAGCTGAGCTTCAAGAGCAATACCTTCTAGGAATCATTCATGGCGAAGAGGTTAACAATAAGGTTATAGGAGATTTGCTTGAGCTTTGGAAAAAGGGTGACATGGAAACCCTTGAAAAAATGATGTTCAGCGAGGAAGCAACCTCCGAAACTATGAAGGAATTTAATGAGAAGCTGTTTGAAACAAGAAACCACAACATGGTAGACAAGGTTGAGCTGATGCTTGTTAAGGACGATAGTAACGACTACTTTGTAGTTGTTGGTGCAGGACACATGATAGGTGAAACAGGCATTGTAAAGCAGCTTATAGAAAAGGGCTACAAGGTAGAAAGAATATTTAAATAAACTTTAGGAGAAAAGAATGAAAGCTTTAAAAAACATTACAGTATTTATACTAATATTGGCTATAGTTCTTGCTGTAGGCTGCGCGCCTTCAGCAGATAAGGTAACAATAGGCAAGTTAGATGGCACCGTCTATACAAATGATTATTTTAACTTAAAGCTTGAGCTGCCAGCTGAGTGGCACGTTGCCACCGAAGAGGAAAAGGCAATGCTCACAAACGCAGGTGCTGATATAGTAGGCGGCGACAACGATAATCTAAAAAAGCAGCTGGATCTATCCAAGGAAAAGACTCTAAACCTGGTGTTTGCCTTCCAGCATACATTGGATTATACCGAGGGCTTTAATCCTAACTTCATGTGTATAGCTGAAAACCTTGGATTAGCAGGCTTTGCAGTTAAAAATGGAGAGGATTACCTCAACGCTACCAGATCACTGATAGAGCAGTCTCAGCTTCCATACAGCTTCGAGGAGATTGGTACAGAGACTATAGGAGGCAAGGAGTTCTATGTAATGCCTACAAGTATAGATGTAGGCGGCTTGATTATTTCACAAAAATATTACTCTGCTGTACAGAAGGGCTACGCACTTAACTTTATAACTTCATACTCAAGCGAAGAAGAGCTTGCAACTGTAAGTAATATTTTAGGCACAGTAAAATTCAAGTAAAATTTAGCCCTGATACATATAAATCTTGTATCAGGGCTTTTTCTTTCTAGATATTTGAAAAGCTATACTTGGTTTTTGTCTCAAAGGTTTCGCCTGCTCTTAGTATTCTTTTAGGAAAATCCTTATTCATTGAATCAGTATACCATTGAGTTTCGAGGCAGATTCCGTCAAAGTCCTTTGAGTTTTTGCCTCCTCTAAAGGTCCAGTTATCTCCAATATATCCCCCTGAGTAGAATACAACACAGGGCTCATCGCTCTCTATAAGCAGCCTTCTGCCGCTTTCTTCGTCAACAAGCTCTACTTCTCTTTCCGCGTCAAATATAAACGGATGATCATAGCCCTTGCCAAAGCTTATCTGCTCGTCAGCAAAGTCCATACTTTCCTTTAGAAGCCTACCCTCCCTGAGGTCGAAGGGTGAGCCATCAACGTTGGATATTTCAATTGGTATTATGTTCGGGTCTACCTTAATGTATCTTGAAGCATTGATTCTAAGCCTTTGGGACAGTGCACTTATTTTTGCATTTCCTGATAGGTTGAAGTAGCTATGATTTGTGGGCACAAAAATAGTATCCTTATCTGAGTTGCACCTATAAGAAATTGAAAGGCTGTTGTCAGCTTCCACCATGTAGGTCATTTCAACATCAAGCTTACCTGGAAAGCCTTCCTCCATATCAGGGCTGCTGTAGCGTAAAACAAGACTTGCTGCTTCGTCTGACACAGCTTCTTCTGCATTCCAAACCACTCTCGAAAACCCCTTTATGCCGCCATGAAGGCTATTGCCCTTATCATTTTTTGCTAAGTCATATCTGCTTCCATTAAGCTCAAAGGCTGCATTTGAAATCCTACCTGCATGTCTTCCAACAGTACAGCCAAAGTATGCTGTATTATCGATATATGGCTCCAAGCTATCAAAGCCCAGCACTACATTTTCGTATGTACCGCTTTTGTCAGGCGCTGATATTTCTGTTATTATACCACCATAGCTTATAACCCTGACACTGAAACCACTGTTGTTTGACAGCTCATATTCATAAACCTCTTCTCCCTGAGGTGTTAATCCAAAAAAGCTTTTTTTGACTTTCATGACTTCCTCCTTTTGCACTCATTGCTATGCATTTTACTAATATTATACAGCTAAACCTTTGCGGATTCAGTAGTGAGTAATAACTAATT
>CALJSV010000158.1 GCA_937976095.1 uncultured Clostridia bacterium
GAGATATTGAGAGCTTTGGAGGGCGAGCTTTCGGTGGTTGACATCAAGAACGAGCAGGACTCCGGTGAAAACATATTGCAGCATTGTCTCAAAACTATGGTATGGAGTGAAATGGACTCGGCAATTAACAGGGTCATAGACAACATTTTTCTCAGTCATCTCATAGATGAGTATTACAGACTAAGTGATGATGATACATTGATGTACTACATCTAAGTATCACGCTTTAAAACCTAGTAAAACCATATGAATACTAATAGAATTTATAGTATCACTGGCTTTACTACATAATATAATATAGAGAAACAACTTCAAAATTAAAAATATCCAGTTGTTTCTCACTAATAACTTAGCAACTTTTAACGAATAGTATTTTGAGTTTTAGAGTTGGTTAGCTATAATATATAATTGATTTTAGGAGGATTAATATGAAAAGAATAGCAAAAAATATTACAGAGCTGATTGGAAATACCCCGCTTTTAGAGCTGGAAAACTATAATAAAGCAAATAACCTCGAAGCAAGAATAGTGGCTAAGCTGGAATACTTTAACCCTGGAGGCAGTGTGAAGGATAGGATAGGCTATGCTATGATAAAGGCTGCTGAGGACGAAGGCCTTATCAATAAGGATACAGTCATAATAGAGCCAACAAGCGGCAATACAGGTATAGCACTTGCATTTGTTGCAGCAGCAAAGGGCTACAGGCTGATACTTACAATGCCTGAGACTATGAGCGTAGAAAGAAGAAGCCTGCTTGCAGCCTTGGGAGCTGAGCTTGTACTTACACCGGGTCCTGAAGGAATGAAGGGAGCTATTAAAAAGGCTGAGGAGCTTACTGCCGAGACTCCAAATTCCTATATGCCGCAGCAATTCAAAAACGCAGCAAATCCGGAAATCCATAAGCGTACTACAGCATTGGAGATATGGAATGATACTGAGGGCAATATAGATATATTTGTTGCAGGCGTTGGTACAGGTGGTACTATAACAGGCACAGGAGAGGTGCTTAAGGAGAAGAAGCCCGAGGTAAAAGTAGTTGCTGTAGAGCCTAATGACTCACCTGTATTATCAGGCGGAAATCCGGGACCTCACAAGATACAAGGTATAGGTGCAGGTTTTGTACCGGATATACTAAATAAGTCTGTCATAGATGAAATAATCAAGGTTAAGAATGAAGAGTCCTTTGAAGCTGCACGAGCACTTGCTAAAGCAGAAGGCTTGCTGGTTGGTATTTCCTCAGGAGCTGCACTGCATGCGGCAACTCAGCTGGCAAGAAACCCGGAAAACAAGGGAAAAACTATAGTTGTTATTCTTCCTGATACAGGAGAAAGATATCTATCTACAGATCTTTTCAAGCAGCAGTAATAAAGAGCCCTGTATGAAATGCGCCGTTAATGTTGGCAATGAGCCTACTTTTAAAGGTGCATTTCACAGGGCTCTTTTTATTGTATAAGCTGCAGTGTTGAATTATAATATATAAATCAAAGTAATTTTTCTATTATTATTAGGGTAGTAAATTACAGCTGATTGGACAGAATATACCTAACTAAAAGGATTATTTCTAGGAGGACCGTACTCAATGATATACTTCGATAATAGTGCAACAACAAAGCCTGATAGAGAGGTTATAGCTGAAGTAGCAGAGTGTATGGAGCTATACTATGCAAACCCATCCTCTGCCCACAAGCTTGGAATAGAGGCAGAAAAAAAGCTTAAGACCGCAAGAGCTCATGTAGCTGCTCTTGTAAATGCTGCTGAGCAGGAGATAATTTTTACCTCCGGAGGCAGCGAAGCAAATAACATGGCTATAAGCGGCGTCATAGACGAAGGCTGTCATATTATCAGCAGCAAAATAGAGCATCCCAGTACAATAAAGCTTCTTCAGCTGCTTGAAAAAAAGGGTATAGAGGTTACTTATCTGGATGTTGATAGTGCAGGCGTTATATGCATTGAAGAGCTTAAGCAAGCCATAAAGGATAATACAAGGCTGGTTACAATAATGCATGTTAACAATGAGATTGGTTCAATCCAGCCTGTTTATGAGCTAACAAAGCTTGTTAAAGGTATCAATAGAAGAATAAAGGTACATATAGACGCGGTTCAGTCCGCCGGTAAGCTTGAGCTAGACATGAACAAGCTGGAAGCAGATTTGGTTTCGATAAGTGCACATAAGCTGCATGGTCCCAAGGGTATTGGAGCATTATATATTAGAAAAAACACAAACATAAGGCCATTTATTGTGGGTGGAGGACAGGAAGGAAATCTAAGATCAGGAACTGAAAACATTCCGGGCATTGCGGGCTTTGGAATTGCTGCACAAAAGGCTCATAGGGAGCTGAGAGACAGGACTGAGAAGGTTGCCTTGTTAAAATCATACTTTATAGAAAGGCTAAGTGAGCTAGAGGGTGTGAGAATAAACAGTCTGGCTGATCAGCAGCATGTACCGCATATACTGAATGTATCCTTTGAAAGGGTCAGAGGAGAGGTGCTGCTGCATGCTCTTGAGGATTACCGGATATATGTATCCACCGGCTCTGCCTGCTCATCAAAGGATACAAAGCACTCGAACTATGTACTCCCTGCAATAGGATTAAAGGAGGAGCATATAAAGGGGGCTATACGCTTCAGCTTCGCTTTTACAAATGAAAAGGAAGAAATAGATACAGCTATAGCTGCACTAAAAGAACAGCTTCCATTTTTAAGGAGGATGCGAGGTTGAATAAAATTAAAATAAACCAAAAAGGAGGTACCGAGCCCATGCAATTTTTATCATATGGTTTTGTGCAAATTGCTGGGCATGGGCATACAAATGAAGAGATTGCTAATAAAATATGCAAGTGAAATAACACTAAAAGGCCTAAATCGTAGAATGTTTGAGGATATATTGGTTAGAAACATCAAGGATAGGATAGGTAAGGAGCATAGAGTAGAGAAGGAATCAGGCAGAATGTATATAGATACTGTATCCAGTGAACTGGCTTCAAGGCTTGCCAAGGTATTCGGAATAATATCTGTTGCAGAAGCTGAGGTTGTGGAGAAGAGTATTGAGGGATTTGCAGCTGCAGCCATAGAGCAGTTAAAGCAAAAGCCCCAGATTTCCACCTTTAAGGTGGAAACAAAAAGAGCAGACAAAAAGTTTCCTATGGAGTCAATGGAAATATCCCGTCGTGTTGGAGGGGAGATACTAAAGAACATAGAGGGTCTGAAGGTAGATGTACATAAGCCCCAATGTGTAGTAAATATTGAGGTAAGGGATAAGGGCTATGTATATACTGATGAGCTTAAAGGCGTTGGAGGGATGCCTTACAAAAGCTCCGGCAGGGGAGTATTGCTCTTGTCAGGAGGAATAGATAGTCCTGTTGCAGGATACATGATGGCAAGAAGAGGCATGGAGCTGACTGGGGTATATTACCACAGCCATCCTTATACCAGCGAGAGAGCAAAGGAAAAGGTTATAGAGCTTGCAAGAAAGCTGTCTCAATTTACAGGACGCATTAGACTCTTTGTAGTACCCTTCACAAGAATTCAAATGGAGATAATGGAAAAATGCAGAGAGGACGAGCTGACTATAGTAATGAGACGGTTTATGATGCAGGTGGCTGAAGAAATAGCCAGAAGAGACAATGCCATGTGTCTTATAACCGGAGAGAGCCTTGGGCAGGTTGCAAGTCAGACTTTGGAGAGCATGTTTGTTACCAATAGCGATTTAGCAATGCCTGTATTTAGACCTCTTATAGGAATGGATAAGGTAGACATTATGGATATAGCAAGAAGGATTGATACCTACGAAACCTCAATACTTCCCTATGAAGATTGCTGTACAGTATTTGTACCTAAGCATCCTAAAACAAGGCCAAAGCTTGAGGAAATAAGACGCTCTGCAGCGCTGCTGTCTGTCAATGAATTGATTTTGGAGGCTGCTGATAATGCTGAGCTTATAGTGGCTGAGATTCTGGAATAAACCTCCAAGGCCATGCTGAGATAAGGTGGTTATTTTTTCTCAGAGGATATTGTATAATTAAATTATACAATATTGATGGGAGAGCAATAATGAAGCAAGGCAATAAAAAATATCTACTTTTTTTAACATTCTTACTATTAATAACATTACTTTCAGCTTGCTCATATATCAAACCGGATAAAGATGACAGTGCCCTTGAAGCTTCCATGGATATGGGTGAGATGTCAGAGAGCATACAGCAGCCGCCAGAGGTTAAGCTCCCTCACCGTTTTTTTTACCCCGGGGAATATTTTGTCATACAGCTGAGCAATATTGAAGCAGAGGATAAGGTTTACATTTCCACGCCTCTTGCTGATAAGACCCCGGCTATATTTGAATATGAGGGCAAAAGGATTTGCATAGTCGGAATAAGCTATAGAGCCAGCAAAGGAGACTATCCATGCAGGATTCAGATAGTGCAAAGCAACGGAAGGTCTTATGAAATAAATGAGATGATTTATATACTGAATAAGGATTTCGAAAAGCAGCACCTTAAAGTAACGGAGGAGCAGAGGACTCAAAGAACGGTCGAAAAACTAAAAGAGGACAGAGTATACATCAGAAATGCCAAGAAGTATCCGGCAGAAAATAAGCTGTGGGATGGGAAGTTTATACAGCCAAACTCAGGGAGGCTGTCAACAGGCTTTGGAGTTATAAGGTATATAAACGATCAAGAATCAGGACGACATGCCGGCATTGATATTGCAGCACCAACAGGTACCCCTGTGAAGGCGGCAAACGGAGGTATAGTTAAATATACTGGTATGCTGAATGTGACAGGGAATACAATAATTATCGATCATGGCCTTAACATATTCAGTGAGTATGCACATTTAGAAAAGATTCATGTAAAAGAAGGTCAGGCGATAAAAAAAGGTGATGTTATCGGAGAGGTTGGCTCAACAGGCTTCTCTACCGGACCACACCTTCACTGGACTCTTAGTATTGGGCCTACCTATATAGATCCATATTTGTTAATAGAAAAAGATCCTATAGAGCTTTTTTGGTAGAGGCGAGTTTGTCGCCTCTACTTTTGTATATAAAGCAGGATATATTGAAAACCTATAGATTGACTAATTCCTTTAGCAGCAATATAATTAAACATATAAATACTTAAGTCACTTAAGTACTTATATGTTTAATAAAATACTGCATAAGGTTGAGGGGGTGAAAGCTTGTCAAACGGAAGCTATATGGAGATATTTGATAAAACAGCAATAGTACTAAACAAGAAGCTGAGAGCTATGATTAAGGAAGGAATCGACCCTACCATAAGTCAGCCTCATATATACCTGCTCAGGTATTTAAGAAGTGAAGGAAGATCTACCGTGACAGCCTTAGCAAATCATCTTGGGATTACTCTGAGTGCAGTTACATGCCTCACAAATAAGCTATTTGATCTCAAGATGATTACCAGAGTAAGGTGTGACAGTGATAGAAGGCTTGTTTATGTTGATATAACGGATAAGGGAAAGAGTGTGCTTGAGCATGCAGACGAAAATGTAAAAAGACTTTTTAATAAATACTTTTCTGATTTGCCATCAGAGGAGATACATACTTTTTTTTCTGTTATAGATAAAATAACAAGGCGTGTACTAGATGAAGATTATCAAGGAAGGAAAATGGAGGATTATAATGAGACGTACTAAAATTATGGTTTTAATAATACTGCTAGTTTGCGCTTCAGCGGCAGGCTGTAGTCTTATAAAAAAGGAGACCCAGGAGCAAGAGCAGACTAAAGCTGTAGCGGTAGATACACAGAGGGTTGAAAGAAGAGATGTCGTTTCAAAGCTTGTACTGAATGGAAGAGTCAAGCCTACTCAGGAAGTTATAATAGTCCCTAAGCTTCCAGGCAGAGTTGCCAGTGTCAATGTGGACTTGGGACAAAGAGTCAGAAAGGGAGCAGTACTTTTTACACTGGATGAAAGAGATGTAAGACTTCAACTGGCGCAAGCTGAGGCGGCACTGGGAGTAGCTAAGGCAAATTTGGTGAGGGCAAAAAGCAGTGGTGCAGAGCAGCAGCTGGAGCAGCTCAGACTAGCCTATAGGGGAGCTGAAGCTGCCTATGATAGTGCAAAAGCTGCCAGTGATAAAGTAAAGGAGTTGTATACTGCAGGAGCTGTTCAAAGAGATGCTGTTGAGAAAGCTGAAGCACAACTGATTGCAGCAGAACAACAGTATACTGCTGCCAAAAACAACCTTGAGCTTATGGAAAATAAGAGCATACCTGAGAGTGTGGCAATTGCAGAAGCTCAATATAAGCAGGCACAAGCAGCATATAACATTGCCAAAAGCCAGCTTGAAAACCTTTCTATCATATCACCCATAGATGGAATTATAGCTTCAAGAAATGTTGACGCAGGAGAAATGGTGGGAAGTGCAGGCCCTGCAATGGTTATAGTTGACGCGTCAAGTGTTACCGTTGATATAAATGTCACAGAGAGCATAATCAACAGAATAAGACAGGGAGATAAGGTTCATATAGCTATTCCAGCAGCTGGAAGCCAAAGCTTTACCGGGGAAATCATAAATATCGCACCAAACGCGGACGCAAGGCTTCAGAGCTATCCGGTAAAGATAGGAATAAGCAATGCTGACGGACAGCTTAAGGGAGGCATGTTTGCAGAGGTTGAGTTTGTATTTGATAAAGCAAGCAATGTGCTTTCTATACCTATAGCTTCAGTCATAAACGAGCAGGGCAAAAAGTCTGTATTTGTAGTCAACGGAGAAACAGCTCACAAAAAAGAGATTAAAACAGGGCTTCAGGATGAGGAGCATTTTGAAGTAGTGAGCGGCTTAAGCGAGGGAGACCAGGTTGTCACAAAGGGTCAGGATTTTTTGCAGGACGGTGCAGAAGTGGTAATAAGGAAAGGTACTAAGCAGTAGCTAGTAGCTAGTAGCTAGTAGCTAGTAGCTAGTAGACTAGCTAGTAGACTAGCTAGTAGACTAGCTAGTAGACTAATTAGTATTTAGGAGGCTAATATGAAAATTCATGAGATATCTATAAACAGACCAGTTACAGTACTAATGTGTGTGCTTATAGTAGTTATGCTTGGTATTGTTTCCTTTACAAGAGTTCCAATAGATTTGATCCCTGAAATGAACCTTCCCATAGCTATCGTTTCAACCAGCTATCAGGGTGTTGGTCCTCAGGAGATTGAAGGCATTGTCACAAAGAATATTGAAAGCGCTATTGCCACAGTCAGCAATATAAAATCTATACAATCAACCTCTTCGGAAGGTAACTCAGTGGTAGTTGCAGAGTTTAATTATGGAACAGATATGGACTACGCAACCTTACAGATGAGAGAAAAGATTGATATGATAAAGAGGTTTTTACCTGCAGAGGTTGAAGCCCCCATGGTAATAAAAATAGATCCCAATATGCTGCCTGTAGTAAGCCTGGGAGTAACCGGGAATATGAATGAGGTAGAGTTGAAAAACTTTATTGAGGATAAGATTCAACCTTCTTTAGAGAGTCTTAAAGGAGTGGCTTCTGTCACTCTGAGCGGAGGAAAAACAAGAGAGATAAAGGTAATAGTTGATCCAATACGAATGTCAGGTTATGGTGTATCCTTCAATCAGATAGCTACCTTGCTTCAGATGGAGAACCTCAACCAGCCTTCGGGAACTGTAGAATATGGAGACAAAAACCTGCTTGTCAGAAGTACTGGAGAGTTTCAATCTGTTAAGGAAATAAGTAATCTTCCAATAACCCTGCCAACGGGAACAATTATTTATCTTAGAGATGTTGCAGAGGTGAAGGACAGCTTTAAGGACACAAGCACAATAACCAGAATGAATGGTAAAAGCAGTATAGGACTTTCGATACAAAAACAAACAGGCTCAAATACTGTTGAAGTAGTAAACCTTATCAAAAAAAGAATAGAAGAAATAAGAAAGCAGAACTCAGACATAAATATTCAATTGGTTTTTGACCAAGGTAAATTTATTGAGGACTCAATAGGAAACGTATCAAGAAATGCTTTGGCTGGAGGCCTGCTGGCTGTACTTGTACTGTTTATATTTCTAAAAAGCATAAGATCAACCATGATAGTAGGAACAGCTATACCTATATCCATAGTGGCCACCTTTGTCATGATTTACTTCTCTGGCATCACTCTGAACCTAGTATCTCTTGGAGGTCTTGCTCTGGGAATAGGTATGCTGGTAGATAATGCCATAGTTGTTTTGGAGAACATTTACAGACATAAGAATGAGGGCTACAGCACTATTGAGGCAGCTAGGCTTGGTACACAGGAGGTAGGTGGGGCTATAATATCATCAACCTTGACGACAATAGTAGTATTTCTGCCAATAGTATTTACACAGGGCTTTACAGCAGAGGTCTTTAAGCAGCTGGCTCTTACGGTTGTGTTTTCTCTACTAGCTTCTCTAGCTGTAGCATTGACAGTTATTCCAGCTATGAGCAGCAAGCTTTTGGGTAGGGTTGGAAAAAGAGCCGCTAAGAGAAAAGGTGGAGTTATATTTGAAAAGTGGGATAGTCTTTTAGACAGAATAGACAATTTATATAGAGGACTCCTTGTATGGGTTCTTAGACATAAAAAGACTACTGTTGCAATAGTTTTAGCTGTGTTTTTCTCCAGCTTGGCACTGCTTCCTTTGGTCGGAACAGAGTATTTTCCTTCTATGGATCAGGGTCAATTTACTGTAGATATAAATATGGCACAGGGGTCACTGCTGGAGGAAACTAATGCCGTGACAAAAGAAGTAGAAGCAGTGCTAAAGGATATACCGGAGCTTGAGAAAATGTTTGTCAGCATTGGAGGAGGCGGAAGAAGCTTTAGAGCCTCCAATACAAGCAGCAGTGATAAGGCATCCATTACTGCGACACTAACGGCAGTAAAGCAAAGAAGCAGAAGTACTGCGCAAATAGTGGATGAAGTAAGAAGAAGGGTTGAACTTCTGCCAGGTGCTGAGATAAAGGTGAGTGAAGTCAGCTTTATGTTTGGTGGCGGCATGGGAACCGGCGGAGCGGCAGTTTCAATAAGGATATCAGGTCAGGACCTTGGTCAACTTCAGCAGCTGGCTGAAGATGTGAAAGAGGTGGTAAGCTCAGTCGAAGGAACAAGACAGGTTGAATCCTCTATTGCTAAGGGACGTCCGGAGGCGAGGATAACCGTAAACAGAAGTAAAGCTGCTGGATATGGTATTGGAACTGCACAAGTGGCAGCTGCTGTAAGAACCTCTTTAGAAGGAAGAGTTGCCACACGCTTTAAGCAGGATGGAAGTGAAATAGACGTCAGATTGCAGCTGCCTAGGGTTTATAACAACAATTATGAAGGGCTCAAGTCTATTAAGCTTGCTTCTCCGACTGGGGCAGAGGTTACCCTGATGGATGTTGCAGAAATAAGCTTAGCGCAAGGTCCTGTTGCTATCACAAGAGCGTCACAGGAACGCTATGTGACGGTTACTGCAGATATATATGGAAGAGATATTGGAAGTATAAATAATGATGTAAGAGAAAAGCTGAACAATGTTCTGATGCCTGTTGGCTATAGAATAACTATGGGGGGACAGGAGCAGCAGATGAGAGAATCCTTCTCTGATTTGGGTCTGGCGCTGCTTTTATCTATTTTTCTTGTATATATGATAATGGCAGCACAATTTGAGTCACTGCTGTATCCCTTTGTAATAATGTTTGCAGTACCACTGGCTTATACAGGCTCGGCATTAGGACTTGTAGCAACAGGAAGAAGCCTTAGTGTTCCCGCATTTATAGGAGTCATAATGCTGGCTGGTATTGTAGTAAACAATGCAATTGTACTTGTTGACTACATAAACACCCTGAGAAAAAGAGGATTAGACAGGGAAGCAGCCATAATAAAAGCTGGTCCCACAAGACTAAGACCTATTTTAATGACTACAATGACTACTGTTCTGGGGCTTATCCCTCTTGCGCTGGGTTTTGGTGAAGGGTCTGAAATGCAGGCACCCCTTGCTACTGTGGTAATTGGAGGCCTACTAAGCTCTACGATCTTAACCCTTGTTGTGATACCTGTGATATACTCGATTTTTGATGATATATCTCAAAGAATTAGAAAACCAGCAATGTAGTCAGATTATATGAAGCTAAGAGCCGAAAGGCTCTTTTTCTTTGCACGTTATTGATATAGAGGGTTTTACAATTTTTTGTAGAAGTTTTATTAGGTGTGACTATTATATATCACAATGGAGGTCCTTATGAGAAAATTTGCCTGCCTATTGCTGCTTGCTGCATTTTCTTTAACAGCTTTTACAGGCTGTATGAAAGAAAATACCTATACAAAGAGAAAAGAAAAGCTTAACGGAAAAACCTACATAGTATTAAATGAGGTTAAAAAAGCTGCAGAGAGCTCAAAAAGTAATAATATATTTTTTGGAGAAGAAAAGGTTGGAATAGGAATTGGTGCCTTTTATCTAAATGATGGAAGCATATTATATATTAAGCACAATAACGAAGAATTTAATTCCTTAGTTATAAGCAAGAATATAAATACTATTACACTGGAAAAAAACATTGAAAAAGAAATAACAAACTTTAAAATTTCCCCTGACAGAAATAAGCTTTTATATACCTTTAGAAATAGGGTAATTGTAATGGATTTAAGGGGAAATCTCTTTCCTTCACCGATTATAGGAATACATGGAGATGCTTTAGAAGAGAGCATTATCTGGAAAGACAACGACAATATTTTATATAGCTGCAGTGACGGAAATATTTACGAGAAGAATATATACAGCGGGAAGCTTACAAGCTATGAGTTGGATTCTATCCACAAATATAACCTCCACAGTTTAGACGATATGATAATCTATACCTCTATTCCGAAGAGCAATGTTGAGACCCTCGGAAAAGGCAGCAAGCTATATGAGTTCTTTAATGAATATTCCACAAAGAATGGAAATTCCCTTAATTATACCACCGAGAGAAAAAACGAGGTTGTAATTGACTGGCTGAGCACGTATAACATCAGGTCCCATGCCATATCGCCTGACGGTGAAAGCATTGCACTTTACTTTGAGGATAATAATCGCAATAGCAAGCTCTTCATTGGAAGTATCGGGGATGGTCTGCTTGGCTCCAGCTTTAGCAAAAGAGGTTTTATACATATATCAAATGAGCGTATAAGCAAGCTGTCATGGAGCAGGGATTCAAAAAGGCTGGCGTATGTAGTTCCCACAGGGGATGTGGGCTTGTTTGTAGTAAATGAGGATGGAAGCGACAATAATAAGGTTTACAGTGATGCACATATAAGTGAGATTGATTGGTCTGCAGCAGGAGACACCATGCTGATTACATTTAATGAGCAGAGTCTTAGAAGCATCAGAAAGATTAGCTTGTATATTGATATAAGGAAATAGATGTTACATTGTTGTTACATTTAGTCAAGGTTTATTAGATAGTTTATTGATAAACTAATTATAGGATTGTTGTAAGGAGTTGATTAAATGCATAAGGTTCTGATAGTTGACGATGAAGAAAACATAGTAAACATGCTTAGATATGCTGTGCAAAAGGAAGGCTATGCTGTTGATACTGCAGGTGATGGCTATGAGGCAACAGAAAAAATCAATACGTTTAAGCCTGATGTTATACTACTTGATATTATGATGCCTAATAAGGATGGCTATCAGATTTGCAAGGAGTTCAGCAATAGACATAATATCATTCTGCTGACAGCTAAAAGTGATATAACGGACAAAATAGCAGGTATTGAGCTGGGAGCGGACGACTATATAACAAAGCCCTTTGACATAAGAGAGGTAATAATAAGAATAAAAGCCTTACTGCGCAGAAAGGCCAAGGAAGTACATGAAACAATAACACTTAACCAGCTTACAATGATGACTGAGCATAGGAGAGCTTTCCTGGATGGAAAAGAGCTTGAGCTAACACCAATAGAGTATAACCTTTTATACCTTATGCTATCAAATGTAAATAAGGTATATACAAGGGAAGAGCTCTTGGATAAGGTGTGGGGCTATGAGTATGCAGGAGAGACAAGAAGTGTAGACATACATATACAGAGGTTGAGGCGTAAGCTGGGAGATTTCAGCAAGTGTATAAAATCAATATATGGAGTAGGCTACAGAATAAACGGAGACAGCTGTTATGAAGATTAAGGAAAAATTCTCTCTGCTTATAATGGGTCTTATAGTTATTTCCATGCTAACCTTTGGAGTATCTGCAACCTTGGCGATACAAAGCAACCTGACAGATGAGGTGGTACAGGGTAAGCTTATGAATGATAAAAAGGTCGTAGATGAATTCATCAAGTATACTCTACAGAGGTATAATGACATTGAATTTACCAGAAGAAGCATAGAAATATCACATAAGCTTAAGGACATGCTGGGTCTTAGAGTATCTCTCTATAATAATAATATCCTCCTGGCTGACTCATCTGATATGCAGGAGGAAATGCCGTACCTTGTTCAGAATTATGCTCTGAATGGAGAGATAAGCTATACTAAGGATGATGAATACCTTTATTTTGCCTTTCCGCTTGAGAAGCTGGGAGCTGCGAGATTGGCATATCCATTAGAGTCCATAAATAAAATTATTTTGAGGACACAGATATCAATATTTTATACAGGATTAATAATCCTAATGATATTCCTGCTTGCAGCAAACTACTTTGCAAAGCTATTCTCACAACCAATAATCCAGTTAAATAATCAGATAAAGAAGGTCAGAGATGGAGACTACTTAATAAATATGCAGCATGGGTCCCGTGATGAGATAGGTGAGCTTGTTTTATCCTTCACTGACATGGCAAATAAAATACACAACAATATCGAGCAGCTGAATCAAATGGTCGAAAATGAAAAACATATGAAAGAGCTTCAAAGAAGCTTTATGAACAATGTTACACATGAGTTCAAGACACCCCTGACTTCTATAATAGGCTACAGTGATCTACTGAATCAGTATAATGATGATCCGGTGCTTCTGGAAAATGCTGCCAGGACTATAAAAAGTGAAGGGGAAAGATTGCTTCTGATGGTTGAAAAGCTTCTCTACCTTTCGAGCCTGGAGCACGTCGGATTGGTTGCAAAGTACGAGGAATTTTGCATTGATGATCTGCTGAACGATTGCATTGCAGCTATAAGGCTGAAGGCTGAGAACAACTCCTTGAAGCTTATAAAAGACACAGCATGCGAAGGTGTTATATGCGGAGACTATGAAGAGCTTTACAGCATGCTTATCAATGTACTAGACAATGCAATAAAGTATAACAAGCAAGGTGGTATTATCGCTATAGAAGCAGCTCTTGAAGACGACTGGCTTAAGCTGGTTGTTACTGATACAGGAATAGGAATACCCTTGGAGGATCTGGCCAAGGTTTATGAGCCCTTCTACAGAGTTGATAAAAACAGGTCCAGGAAAATTGGCGGAAATGGATTGGGGCTGGCAATAGTAAAAGAGATCGTCAATCTGCATAAAGGAAGTATTAACATAGAAAGCAAAAAAGATGTAGGTACCAGTATAAAGATACTTTTGCCTAGGAGGTTAAGCTATGGTGCAACAGAGTGTGGCTATTAGAAAAACAATTATTTTTTTACACGCAGTTAATGTAGTACAGATCACATCTGTAATTACTGCAGCCCTATATATATACTTAAGGAACAGACTGACGGGGATTGAAATGCTGGTAAGTGAGCTAGGTGTGTTTTTACTGGTATTGGTGCTATCGGTAGCAGTAAACAGCGCTTTTGCCATCAGATATACTAATTTGATTAACAGAAACACACAGAGCTATGATAGCATAAGCAATACAAACAGCCAGCTTGAAGGACTCAATAATACCCTGAGATCTCAGCGCCA
>CALJSV010000159.1 GCA_937976095.1 uncultured Clostridia bacterium
AGATACTTTGCAGTTACTATGTAGGTTCTCTTTATAGGTAGGCTGTTCAGCAATATTTCACTTCTGTTTTTGTCGTCATACCTGATAGCAGCTGAAATAAATATATGGGCAACAGCTGTCCCTCCCGCAATATAAGCTGTAGCACTGAACGATTCCTTTGAGAAAGCGATGAAGAAAAAAGCGGCATAAAGCAGCGCAAAATATAATGATCTCTTCTGTATCATAAAATCCTTAAAAACCAACTTATACATTTACACTCCTCCTAACTGTGTATAGCATTATGTCGTCAAGAGTGGGCCTTTCAATAAGCACTCTTTCTCTAAAAAGACTTCTTACTCTTTCAACATTGGATGTTAAAGCCTCAAAGCCATGTCTGCTTTCCTTTATGCCTATGAATTCCTTTCTGCTGCTTGCATCAAGTAGCTCGTTAGCTCCTTTTATAACTGCATAGCTTTCTATAATTTCATCTTTAGGCTTACTTAGCACTAGCCTTCCTTCATTTATAAAGGTAATATAATCCGCGATCCTCTCAAGGTCCGAGGTTATATGAGTAGAAAAGAAAACAGCCTTGCTTTCATCCTGAATTACGTCATATAGTATATCAAGTATCTCACTTCTAAACACAGGATCAAGCCCCGAGGTTGGCTCATCCATTATTATGAGCTCTGCATCATGGGATAAGGCTACAGCTAAGGAAAGCTTCATCTTCATTCCCTTAGAGAGCTCCTTTATCTTTTTTGTTTTGGAGAGTCCAAAGTCCTTTATAAGCTTTTGAAAGGTACTCTCACTCCAGTTGCTGTAGAAGGGAGCTATTATGCTCTTCATTTCTTCAAGCTTCAATTCTTCATAGTAGTAGTTTTCATCATATACAAAGCCTATTTTGTTTTTTATATATCTTTCATCCTTTATGTTGTCCTTGCCAAAAACCTTCACCTCACCCCCATCTCTATTAATAAGGTTCATAATTATTTTGATGGTTGTGCTTTTTCCAGCTCCATTAGGACCAATAAAGCCCATTATGTACCCCCGCTCCATATTAAAGCTAAGGTTCTCTAGCTCAAATTCCTTATAGCTTTTTTGTAGATTTTTAACCTCCAGTATGTAGTCCATTTTAAACCTCCTTATACAAGATAGAAAGCATTTCTGTAAGCTCTTCTAGGCTTATTCCAAGCAGCCTGCTCTCATTTATAGCATCCGTCAGTCTTTCTTCTATTGTTTTGATTTTTGTTTCCCTAATAAGCTCTCTGTTTTGAGCTGATACAAATGTTCCTTTGCCCCCAACAGTTTCTATAAAACCGTTTCGCTCCAGCTCCTCATAGGCTCTCTTCGTTGTAATTACACTTATCTGAAGCTCCTTAGCCAGGTTTCTTATTGATGGCAGCAGTTCACCAGCTTCAAGCTTTCCGTTCACTATCATATTTTTTATCTGCTTTTCAATTTGCTCATATATTGGCTCTTGAGAAGAATTTGATATGATAATATTCATGCTTCACCCCCATGCATTTGCTCATAGTGTTTATACTGTATATATCGTATATACACAGTATAAACACTATGAGCAAATGTGTCAATAATAATTTGTTACTATAAATATATTGCTGCAATTCTAAAAGTTCCAATATTCTGGCGAATTTAACAGGTTTTTCACATGTTTTGTCGAATATTATATCGTTTACAGCATTATGCTGACCAGTATTTAAGAGAGGGTGATCGGATGGTACAGATCAAAAACACAAAAAAAGCAGTGGCACTAGTTATATCAGCTTTAATAATATTCACCCTGGTACATGCAGGAGATAAGCTTGTATATGATATGGCAGGTACAGGAGAAATGGGCTTCAAGGATGGTACTGCACTAAAAGCCACCTTTACACTGCCCTATGGGCTTGCTTTGGATGTGGATGGGGGAATAATAGTAGTAGACAGCTATTCAAACAGGATAAGAAAGCTCAAGGATGGAGAAGCAGCTACTATAGCAGGCTTCACTGACAGCAAGGATCTATATGGCTTTACCAGAGGGGGCTTCCGCGACGGGAAGACTGATGAAGCAAGGTTTAATAACCCGAGAGATGCTGTTGTCGACTCCAAGGGTAATATTTTCATATCGGATACAGGAAATCATGTAATTAGGAAAATATCCGAGGGCAAGGTATATACCTTTGCAGGAACCGGTAATGCCGGATACAAAAACGGAAAAGCAAGCACAGCCGAGTTTAATACACCTACAGGACTTGCCATCGATAAGGATGACAATATATACATAGCCGACACTCTTAATAATGTTATAAGAAAAATTACTCCTGACGGTACAGTAAGCAATCTTGCAGGAGTAAAGACCAGCGTAGGAAAGCTGAGAAACGGAAGGTCCAGTCTGGCTTATTTTAATGAGCCCGGAGATGTGGCAGTAGATGCAGACGGAAATATATATGTTTTGGACACAGGAAATCAGGTAATCCGAAAAATATCAGCAGGAAGAGTGATTACATTTTCCGGTTCAATCCAACCAAAGCTCGAGGGCACTGACTACCTTGAAGGCGGTTTTGAGGATGGACGCTCCGCAGCAGCCAGGTATAACTTCCCTAAGGGCATGAGTATAACAGCTGAAGGTCTTATATTTGTAGCAGATACCTACAACAATGCAATTAGAGTGGTAAAGCCAAATGGAGAGGTGCTTACAATAGCAGGTACAGGCACTGCCGGAAGACAAAACGGCAAGCCGGAGGATTCTATGTTTAATTGTCCCACTTCTGTTTTGTATTCAGAAGGAAGCTTGTATATTGCAGACATGTACAACAACCTTGTAAGAAAAATGGAAATAGATATAGATGATGTTTTAGGAGTAAATGACCCTCTCTCTGGTATTGAGCTTAAGAGCACAAACGCTCCTGTTCAGCTTTGGATAGACAAAAACAGGCTTGACTTTGAAGCTTATAAGCCTTATATAAGCCCTCAGGGTAAGACTATGGTGCCATTGGACTACATGTGCAGCTCCATAGGCGCAAAGGTTAAAAGCTATGATGCTGCAGCAGGGAGCATTACTATATCGAAGGATAATAAGGATTATATGATAGTAGACCAATCAGGTGTAAGTATAGAAAACGAAGTATTGTACGTTCATATCCGCCCCTTTGCATACTGCTTTGGCTATGATGTGCTGTGGGTTCAGGATTATAAAGCCGTAATACTTACAAAAGCTGATTCTTTTAAATAACCGGAAAGGAGAGATGGTTAAATGAAATTAAGTAAAATCCGTTTCAGAGTCCTATTGCTGGTAGCAATATATATAATCGCTTCTCTCTGTCCGGCTTTTGCTGCCTCCAAGGATTCAACCACCAGAGTTGCAAAGATTACTGCCCTTTCAGGAGAGGTTAAAGTCACAAAGGCTG
>CALJSV010000160.1 GCA_937976095.1 uncultured Clostridia bacterium
GCAAATGCAGTTTTGGGACACAGCAGTACTATAGTATCTTGGCTGATGGACTCCTCTACCTTTTTAAAAAAAGGATACGTAAACATTTCTACAACCTGCTCTGAAAGCTTCGGTCCTAAAATATTTAAGCCTCCAGTAGAATCCCCATAGCTGATTAAATTGACACCTACGCTATGTGCCTCATTGATAAAGCTTAACAGCTCGTCTTGAAGCTTATCAAATACCCTCTGCATAACCTCCGGGGTTTTTTTGAGTGCCTTAAATACATAACGTGGATCAATCAAAATATTCATAATTGTAAAAGGCCCGGAAATGTATAATACTACATTTTCGTTTTTTTCTCTTAAGTATTTGCATGCCTTCAGAACCTCTGCAATTCGCCCCTTAGTGTAGTCTATTTTAGGCAGGCTGAGCAGCTCATCTACGTTTGAACAAACATAGTCCTTTGCCCTTGGCCCTATATTCTCATCGCCATAGTTGATGCTTCCGCCTAAAGCTTCACCCTCAAGTGTATGGCAGAATGGCAGCTCGCAGTAGCTTGATTTGTTGTATTTCTTGACAGCCAAAGCTAGCTCAACCATCAGCTCCCATTTTTGATAAGCGTCAGGGAACTTAAGGCTTGTTTTATTTGATATCTCCTTGCTTATCCCGGATAGGTTTTCATAGCTGCACTTAAAGTCAATAATATTACCCAATTTGTTCCCTCCAAATTATCCTCTAAAGCATTCCTGTATTTTCTCGGTTATTAAATTTACACCTATAAAGACAGTCTTACATGTCCTTGAATCCTCTATATATTCCCACCTCTGGTGATGTGGAGTAAAATTAAAGCTTATAAATTCATTTGTGTTTAGCTTCAAAATCCCCTTTGCTCGTAGAACACATCCGTATTCGCCGCTTCTTATAGCAGTTAGAGCTTGATCAATCTCATCCCTCGAAAACTCTTTTGGATTATCTACAGAGATAGAGCTGAATATTTTGTTAGCAGGCACTGATGCACCTTTTTCTTCTACTCCGACTTCAATATCACTAAGAGAATCCAATAGCTCTGCAATTCTATCACCATCATAGTAATACCAGTCTTCCTCTAAAATAAATGCCTTTGGGTTTACTTTTCTTATTTCAGAGATAACTCTCTGTATATCCTTTGAGCTTACAGCTTCAAAATGACTTAGCAGAATTATATTGGCATTTTCTATTTGATCCAGGTAAAACTTTCCGAAGCCTTCTGTATAGTCCTCATATGCATTTATATCCACAATAGTTATAAGCTTGTTAATTCTAATAGTCTCCGGTGATTCAGCACAGACCTGCTTACAGACCCTTAAAATATCAGATAGACTTCCTACACCCGAGGGCTCAATAAATAACTCATTAGGACTGTACTCTGAAACTAATGCTTCAATAGCTCTCCTAAATTCATGAACAGCACTGCAGCATATGCAGCCGTCAAACAACTCCTTTACAGGCACTATATCTCTTAGTAGGTCTCCATCTATTGCTGCACTTCCATATTCATTTTCAATTAATACCTTCTTGCCCTCAATAGCAGGTATTAGCTTTCTTAAGAAGGTAGTTTTGCCTGCACCCAAAAAGCCGGATATGATATTTATATTAGTTATCAATGTGACCCTCCTACATAATTAAAGCCTAACCACTATAGCTGAATCTCTTCACAGTGCTTAGGCTTACGCTTCCTTATAATTTGTCACTTAATTATGATAACATCTCTATTAACATAATTCTAATTGATATTATCTATGCCTCATGTCTTTCTTATAGATATTATCTATGCATAAACATCAATCCTTACTATCTTTTTTCATCATTTCTTTTCCCCAGCTAGCCAGTGCTTTTAGAGCTGGTATTAGACTAGTCCCATACTCAGTTAAAGAATATTCTACTCTCGGAGGAACTTCCAAAAACTGCTCACGCTTTATGATCCCATGCAGTTCCAATTCCTTTAAGGCTTGAGTAAGCATCATATTTGTAATACCCTCAATGCTTCTTTTCAACTCGTTGTATCTGATAATACCGTTTTTGTTTATTGCCCAAATCACAGGAAGCCTCCACTTCCCTCCTATCAGGTTAAGAGCATAAGTTAAAGGGCAGTTGTCCAAAGGTCCTTTATATAGTGGCTGATCACTCATAATCTCACTCCAATACTCAGTTTTTTCTTACTTAAGCAGAAATATCTGCATACTTGTTATATTTATTGGTCTTGATATAATGATATCAAAGTTGATTGATCAGTCAAATAGGTTTTTATTAAAATGGAGGTAAAAGTATATGAATATACAATATGAAGTGCTTTCAGATTACAATGTTTTTTGCGTTGAGGAGCTTTGCAACGAGCTAATGGCGTTTCAAAAATCAAAAGCTCACATACACCCAGAGTGGTTTGACAATATGACATTTGAAACAAGATTTATACCATCAGTGAAGAGTGCTAAGTCTAATTTTATTATTATAGCAAAGGTTGAGGATAAAATAGTTGGCTATGCATATAGCAATATTTGTCCTAAACAGACATATTCAGGTGGTTTTGCCACTCTTGAGCCAGTTGATTTCTTTGACTTTTCAACAGTTAAGGGTACGGATGTGGGATGTCTTTCACAATTTTACATAAGGGATGCATACAGAGGAACAGGCATAGGCAGCACGCTATTTGAAAGGTCTATGGAATGGCTGAATTCAAATAACGAGATTGAGGATCTGTTTATTTTTGTCTCTAATGGAAATGCTGATGCGCTTAAATTTTACGAAAGAAAAGGCTTTAAGGTAAGCCACGACATACTTGGAGGCTTTATTACCGTTCTCAGGAATATATAGACTTATTGCTCCCTAACTACAAAAACCTCTGCAGCTTTTTTGATCTGCAGAGGTTTTAATACTACTCGTTTTCGAACTCTGTTGTTGGTTCTATTTCCGGTTTTTCCTTTGTCAGCACTCCTTTTCCGATAAGCAGCTTTATAAGGATTCCTATAGAAACAACTAGTATAACAGTTACAATAACTCCACCTTCAGGACCAAAGGCCCCGCCGGTAATCCACTCAGGGCCCGACAGTCTTGTTTCCATGATGCTTGTTCCTCCAACTATCATACCACTGACAGGCATACCCAATACATTTCCCATAAACCAATTCCATATTGAGTGCTGCGCAAATATTCCCCATAAGCCACCGTCATATATTGCATACAATGATGCAAATACTCCATAGAGAACAAGATTCACAACAGATATTTCACTTATATTTGGATTAGTTAAATGCAGCAGTCCAAAAAACACAGAAGAACTAGCGATGGCTGTAGAAACCTTGTAATGCTTCGAAAGCACCGGAAGCATCCAGCCTCGAACTACTACCTCCTCACTTGCACCCTGAACCATAAAGCCTAATAAAAATAGAAGAACAAAGCCTATTGCCGAGGTTCCTAGAGCAGTAGTAGCATGTATTGGCTCAGACACTACTTCTGCCCACCCGGCCATTAGCACTATAGCAAAGTAACTGAGCTGCATCACTATAGCGACAGCCCCGCCTATCAGATACTTTTTCAGTTTGCTCGGACCAGCAAGACCTATGGTTGAAAAGGGTCTTTTCTCTGCAAACCTTACATATAGAAAAAAAGATAGTATAACAAAACCAGTGGTAGTAATGAGTGAAAGCCACTGAGCCCAAGGACCCGCTTGTATAATCATCAGCTTATCCATATTTCCTGTGGCTATCAGGTAAACTCCTACCAACACGCCTATTGCAATAGAGCCAAGTATCATCGGAGCCAGCTGTAATGCAAGTGACAATAAATAGATTATGAACCAAAATATCGGCTTCTTACTGCCTATTTTATCATAGCCCAGCTTTGTCCTCTGCGCAAATGCGTCTAAAAATGTGTTTTGCTTGTTGAAATAATACATAAATCCACCTCCTTCGTTTATGGTAGCAGAAGGTAACATAATTGTAAATATATTGTTAATTCAGATTCAGCCACAGCTCCACGGTAGATTCCCAAGGTAGCTCTTGAATGCATAGTCCTCAATTGCAATTATTCTCTGGCAAATATTATTTATAAAATACCTGTCATGTGATATGAAGAACACTGTCCCCTTAAACTCATCCAACGCCTCCTCGAAGGCTTCAATTGAATCCATATCCAGATGGTTCGTCGGCTCATCCAACAGCAGAATATCTGGGTTGTCAATCAATATCTTTCCAAGTATAACCCTTGTCTTTTCACCAGCATAAACCTGGAAGGTGATATTCTTCAATACAAGTGTGGCATCCAAATACTTCTTTACACCGTTAAACGATAATTCAAACATAAAAAACCTTCTTTCATCTGTCTTGGATTTACTCTTTGCAGACAGAGCGATAGAAGGTCCTTCCAGCCACGAAAACATAGCTTCGCCTTTGAACAGATATCAAAAGGACTGTAGGAAAACGAACCTTCCTACAGTCTAAAATCATGCTTACTATAATAATTATT
>CALJSV010000161.1 GCA_937976095.1 uncultured Clostridia bacterium
ATTCCATTTTTTTCGGCCTTTCCTATTATGCTTGTACGAAGCACCGCCTCAAACATTTCAGGAAAAAGCGTCAGTATATCTATTCGCATTTATATCAGACCCTCGGGCAACTCAACAATAATTTTTTGTTCGCCTAAATCAATAGACTTAACCACGCTTTTTATGGCCGGTATAAGTATATCCTTGCCTTTATCTGGTTTTACTATGTACACATCATTGCTTCCTGTCTGAATTACATCCTGCAGGCTTCCAAGCAGGTTATTCTCTATGTCAAAAACCTTGAGTCCTATAAGATCACAGATAAAATAGCTGTTTTTGGGCAGCTTAACAGCATTGCTTCGCTCTATCTTTAAGTAAAGCTCACGCAGCCTCTGAGCCTCTTCAACTGTGTCTACGCCTTCCAGCTTTAGTACTACTGTATTTTTCAGCTGTTTAGCGCTTAAGACTTTATAGCTTTGAAGTCCTGTTTTCTTTTCAATATATACTTCCTTTAGCCTTTTAAATCTTTCTAAATCATCTGTAAGAGGATATACTTTTACCTCTCCCCTAACACCATGAATATTTACAATTTGACCAATACTCAGAAAGCTTTCCATATCATTTAACTCCCTAACTATCTTTAGCATTAGAATTTGAGGGTCAGCTTTTAACTAACCCTCACATTTATAATATCTCTACTATAACCTTTTTATCAATCTTTGCCGCAGCAGATTTTACTACAGTTCTGATTGCTTTGGCAATTCTACCTTGCTTGCCAATAACTTTACCCATGTCTTCAGGAGCAACAGTAAGTTCAATTATTATTGACTTGTCTCCCTCAGTTTCTCTAACCTTTACTTCATCTGGGTTATCTACAAGGTGTTTTGCTATTATTTCAACTAACTCTTTCAAATAAAACACTTCCCATCGAAGTTATTTGATCTTAAAACCTAATATTGAATTATCCTTCAATTATTCCGCTCTTCTTTAAGAGTGATCTAACTGTATCGGAAGGTTGTGCACCATCCTTCAACCACTTTTTAGCCTTTTCTGCATCAATTTTAACTTCTGCTGGCTCTGTGATTGGGTTGTAGTAACCTATTTCTTCAATAAACTTTCCATCTCTTGGTGATCTGGAATCTGCAACTACTACTCTGTAGAAAGGAGCTTTCTTAGCACCCATTCTTCTCAATCTGATTTTTACTGCCACTTGATTCACCTCCTTACATTCTTATAAGCCTTAGTATTTATTTAAGGAAGGGAAATTTCTTTTTACCCTTCTTAATACCCTTTTCCATATCCATAAACTGCTTCATCATTTTCTTAGTCTGTTCGAAGCCCTTCATGACCTTATTTATATCCTGAATTGTAGTACCGCTTCCAGCAGCAATTCTTTTTCTTCTGCTGGCATTTATTATATCAGGGTTTATTCTTTCCTTTCTGGTCATAGACTTTATTATAGCCTCTACCTTAACCAATTCCTTTTCGTCTACCTCAAGACCCTTCATCTTGCCTGAATTCATTCCTGGTATCATTTCAAGCAGCTGACTTATGGGCCCCATGCTCTTCATTTGCTGAAGCTGCTCTAGGTAATCCTCAAAGGTAAATTGCTGGGTACGCATCTTCTTTTCAAGCTCAAGAGCCTTCTTCTCATCAAAGGATGCCTGTGCCTTCTCTATAAGTGTAAGTACATCACCCATTCCGAGTATTCTTGAGGCCATTCTATCAGGATGGAAGGGCTCAAGCTCATCCGGCTTTTCTCCCATACCTGCAAATTTTATAGGCTTTCCTGTAACTGCTTTTATTGATAGTGCAGCTCCACCTCTTGTATCACTGTCCAGCTTGGTTAATATTACACCATCCAGCCCCAGCTTTTCATTGAAGGATTCTGCAACATTTACAGCCTCTTGACCAGTCATTGAGTCAACAACAAGAAGTATTTCGTTTGGTCTGACATTTTTCTTGATATCAATCAGCTCATCCATAAGTGCTTCATCAATATGAAGTCTTCCTGCTGTATCTATGATTACTACATCATTGCCATTCTTTGAAGCATATTCTAAGCCTGCCTTTGATATATCTACAGGGTTCAGTTTATCACCCATTGTAAACACATCAACGCCAACCTTCTCACCAACTACCTGCAGCTGCTTTATAGCTGCTGGCCTGTATATATCGCAGGCTACCAGTAGTGGGTTCTTTCCTTGCTTCTTTAGATGATTGCCCAGCTTTCCGCACATTGTTGTCTTACCTGCGCCCTGCAAGCCTACCATAAGCAGTATTGTAGGAGGCTTTGATGAAAAAGCTATTTTGCTCTGCGTGTTTCCCATCAGCTCAGTAAGCTGATCATTTACTATCTTTATAACCTGCTGTCCGGGTGTAAGGCTTTCAAGAACCTCAGCTCCTACTGACCTTTCAGTAACCTTTGCAACAAAGTCCTTAGCAACCTTAAAATTAACATCGGCCTCCAAGAGAGCCATTCTAACTTCTCTCATTGCCTCTTTTACATCTTTTTCAGAAAGCTTGCCAGCACCTCTTAGCTTTTTTAACGTTTCCTGCAGCTTCCCGGCCAATCCTTCAAATGCCATTTGATTACCTCCCTTATTGGGATGTTTATATTTTTATTGAAGCTTATCTATATATTCTTTTATTTCCAAAATTCTATTCTTGATAGTATCAGTATTATTATCTTTAGTGTTCAATATAGACTTAAGCATAAGATCTATTTCATTTATACTTTCTTTTTGCTGTATAAATCTATTTACAAGTCCAAGCTTTTCTTCATATTCGTTAAGAGTTTTTTCAGCTCTTTTCAGAGTATCATATACTCCCTGCCTGCTTATTCCAAGCTGCTCGGATATCTCACTCAGGGACATATCGTTGCTATAATACATGTCAACTATGTCAATCTGCTTAGGT
>CALJSV010000162.1 GCA_937976095.1 uncultured Clostridia bacterium
GGATATCTTAAAATTCGTACAGGGTTTTAGAACGCCATTATTTGATCATTTTTTTGAACTGGTAACAGCTACAGCGGAGGAAACACTGCTAATGCTGATGGCAGCAGTACTTATTTGGTGCCTTGCCAAGGACATTGGCTATAGGCTTGGCTTTGCCTTTATTTCAGGTAATGCTATGAATATTTGTTTAAAGTTTACCTTTCATACAGCGAGACCAATCGGTGTTGAGGGTATAGAGTCAATACGGATTGAGACGGCAGGCGGCTATTCCTTCCCAAGCGGACATACTCAAAGTGCCACAACCTTCTGGTCTGTAGTTATGATGAGCTTCAAAAAGAAATTTCTCTATATAGTAGGTACTCTAGTCTTTTTAATTGTTGGCTTTTCAAGGATGTACCTTGGAGTACATTGGCCTGTTGACGTAATAGGCGGGATTATCATTGGTATAGCTTGGGCAGTGCTTGTAAACAAGCTGTATGACTATGCTAAGAAGGCTAATAAGCCCGAGCTTTTTCTGATGCTTCTAATCCCTATGCTTATTGGCTTGTTATTTTATAAGGATGATGGCTACGTAAAGGCCTGCGGCGGCTTCATAGGTTTCTTTGCTGGTTATATTATAGAAAGCAAATATGTACAGTATGATACCAGAGCAAGACTCCCTATTCAGCTAGCAAAGCTGGTTATAGGTCTTGCAGTGCTTTTGGCACTTAAGTCTGGAGTTAAGCTGCTGCTTCCTGCGTCTATGATAAGTGATTTTTTTAGATATGGCTTAATGGCTTTATGGGTAACTGCAGGTGCTCCTTATATCTTTAAGAAGCTTTTCGGTGCTAAGTATATTCCAATTGAAGAAAACACGTCCTACAAGGCATAAAGAAAAAGGTATTTGGCATTGTGATATGATATGCCAGATACCTTTACTTATTATCTGTATTGGGTTTCCCAGAGAACTCCTACGTGCTCAAACTCCACTCTGCCACCCTCATATAGGAATTGAACTCCATCTATCCAAGCTCCCTTAAAGTCCCTTTGCAGAAAGCTTTCGATCAGGTTTTTTGATGTCGTGATTCCTCCGCAGGAGCCTTGGAAGTACACCATGCACCAGGTAAAGGCAATATAGTCTTCAGGGGAGCTTTCTTTAAAGTCCTGTGCTTCACGCAGGTTTACTATGGCTATTTTCTTTCCATCAACAAGCTTGATTTCCTTCACTTCTATGGGAAGCCCTCTATAGTAGTAAAGTGACAGCTTTTGCGCCAGTATATCCAGCTTTTCCTTTAGGCTTAGTTGCTTAGGTATCAACAAATACTTATCTATATAAGCTTCATAATTATCTGAATCAACAGCAAATAGAGGTATCCGGTCTACCTTCCCTTCGAGAAGCTTGCCCGCTAAGTCATAGGCCTCTTTCTCGGCTTCGTTTAGCCTATATCTCAGATACCTTGTATCCAGCTCAGCTCTGGTCAGTCTATAAATAGCTTCATTAACATCCTTTACAAACTGCTGATTTTCCTGCTTAAGGTAGGCTATCTGATCATCCTTTTCCTTTAGCTTATCCTCAAGCTTTGCAATGCGCTCTTCAAGCTTTTTTAACTCCTGCGTATCTGTCGAAGTGCATGCAGAAAGACAAGCCACAGCTATTAAGATAAATGCCGCTACTAAGACTAAACCCTTTCTCATATATGCCACCCCATATCCTTTGTCAAAATTATTACCTTTTATATTTTTAATATACCATACTCTGTCAAGCCGCTAGCTCAGGTCTAATAGCTCCAGCCAACTCTGTATAGGGTATCCTGATTATCGGAATCTGAAGCGCAGTTGGAGCGATTTGGTGGAAGCCAAAGTATACCATCAGACTATCATTAGTTATATAAAAGGGTTGGTCTGCTGCAATACCCTGAAAGTTGTCTAACGCTCCGGGGAAATAAGCTTCTGGGTTTTGCTGTATTTGTTCTCTGACTTCTCTATTAATAACTGCCCTATAATCTACTCCGGGCAAAAACAAATCACTGAGTGACAATGGTTTTTCTGTAGCCAGACTATAGTTGTAAGAGGTTTTTATATAGTAGTTTCTTCCGGCTATCAATTGATAGTATATGATTGAGATGCTTATGATAGCATTTCTGTTGTAAGTTACTTCATATATAGTAGATATTACATATGGTGTGAAGGGTCTGCCTTCCTGAGCTGCCTGTTGAGCATCGGCTTTAGAGCCCTCCTCTATCTGCCTTGCAAATTCCATTATATCGTTCTGCAGCTGAGTATTTATATATTGAACCGCTTGCGCATAGGCGTCACTTGATAGCACCGGTATTCTGAGATTGGCGCTTATGCTTGGTCTCGTATAGCTTTCAACTCTAGTAGCTACTGACACAGGCTGCCTGCTAGTGTCTGTCATACGTGTATAAGGGCAGCTTCTGTAAAATGGACATAACCAGTTCATCACTGCACCTCCACTTTATTTACTCGCTTACTTGTTAAGCAATATAAACCTGGCTTTCACCAGGTTTATATATTAATAGCATCTGAAGCTTTCGATTCTTCTTAAATCCATACCAAAGTATACCCACTGACGTCCGGTCCATCTCCAGCCTGCAACTGATCTTGGTCCTACAAATACAAGCCATGCCCAGAAATCTCTCTGCCCTCTTACTCTAAGGTATACATATCTATAAGTGCAAGGTCTTATGGCTCCTGGATCTACTGCCATTATACCTATTTGAGGCCCGGTAAGCTGTGGAGTTATGCTTGGTGGTGGTCCTGAAGGTGGTCCAAAGCCTGGTCCTGCACTCGGAGGTCCAAATGGTGGTATACCTGGTCCACCTGGTCCGCCTGGTCCCGGAGGTCCAAAACCTGGCCCAAAGCCTGGTCCAAAACCTGGTCCCATATGTCCCGGAGGGGTAAACTGTTGTCCTGGCGGGAAGCCATATTGAGGTGGTCTTTGCCTACTGCAGAATGGGCATGCCGGATGCTCTTCATCCATTAATTCTCTGTCGTCATCAAAGTTGTTCATCCATATCACTCCTAAACACACATTTATGAGCATTATATGATGATATGGAAAATGTTGTTACATTTCTAACAAAAAAATTAAGCTCCACAGCATGTGTGAAGCTTTATCAAACAATATTATTCTGCCTTATACGAGCTCTTCAGTGACACTATTCTATTGAACACAGGCTTTTCCTCAGTGCTGTATTTGGTATCTACGTTGAAGTAGCCATGTCTAAAAAATTGGTACTTTTCCTGTGGCTTTGCAGTCTTTAGATTAGACTCTACATATCCTTGAAGTATTTCAAGCGAGTTTGGATTTACCTGCTCCAAAAAGGACTTATCCTCTTCTGTCTGGTCATCAAGTATCAGTGGTTCAAATAGTCTGAACTCAGCAGGCACGGCGCTCACCGCATCCACCCAATGAATTGTACCCTTCACCTTTCTCTCAGTAAAGCCCGAGCCACTCTTTGTCTGTGGATCGTAAGTACAATGAACCTCTATCGCATTTCCATCCTTATCCTTAACAATATCATTGCATTTTATAAAATATGCACCTTTAAGCCTTACTTCATTTCCCGGGAAAAGCCTAAAGTATTTTTTTGGGGGCTCTTCCATAAAGTCATCCTGCTCGATGTATATCTCTCTTGAGAAGGAAAGCTGACGATATCCCATTTCCGGGTTGTCGCCGTTGTTTTCTATTTCCAAAAGCTCTGACTGTCCTTCAGGGTAGTTGGTAATGACCACCTTTAGAGGTCTTAGTACAGCCATGGTTCTAGGAGCTTTCATCAAAAGGTCTTCTCTTATGAAGTGCTCCAGCATTTGTGCATCTACAGTGCTGTTGCTCTTGGATACTCCAATCTCTCTGCAAAAGCTTCTGATGGCCTCAGGTGTAAAGCCTCTTCTTCTAAGCCCGGCTATAGTTGGCATTCTTGGATCATCCCAACCATCAACGAAGCGTTCATCTACAAGAGCCTTAAGCTTTCTCTTACTCATAACGGTATTGGTAATATTTAACCTTGCAAATTCAATCTGCTGGGGCTTCGCTTTCATCTCGCACTCTTCTATAACCCAGTCATATAACGGTCTGTGATCTTCAAACTCAAGAGTACAGATAGAGTGTGTTATACTCTCTATAGCATCTTCTATGGGATGTGCGTAGTCATACATAGGATAAATGCACCATCTATCACCAGTATTATGATGAGTTGCATGGGCTATACGATAGATAATAGGGTCTCTCATATTTATATTAGGTGATGCCATATCTATTTTAGCTCTTAGGACCTTTTTCCCGTCCTCAAATTCTCCCTTGCGCATGCGCTCAAATAGCTCATGGTTCTCTTCAACAGACCTGTTTCTGTATGGGCTTTCTTTTCCAGGCTCTTTTAGGTTTCCTCTATACGCTCTTATCTGCTCAGCAGTAAGGTCACATACATATGCCTTGCCCTTCTTTATAAGGAGCACCGCTCTATCATACATCTCATCAAAGTAATCAGAAGCAAAGTATAAGCCTTCCCAGTCAAAGCCCAGCCACTTTACATCCGCTTCAATGGACTCAACATACTCTGTATCTTCCTTAACCGGATTTGTATCGTCAAATCTAAGATTAGTCTTTCCTTTAAATTCATCAGCCAACTCAAAGTTAAGCACTATAGACTTGGCATGACCTATATGAAGATAGCCATTTGGCTCTGGAGGAAATCTTGTTATAATCTCCTTATGTTTTTCTGTTTTAAGATCTTCCACAACTATATTTTTGATAAAATTAGATTGGGTTTGTTTGTTTTCCATAAAAGTCCCTTCCTTCGCTTTTGCTTATCATCATTTTTATAACCTTCCTTAATAAAGTATAATATATCATACTTGTACTGCATTTTCCATGCACATTACAGTTATTTTACCTGATATTTCCCAAAGTGTACTATGTTCTCTAAGGGTTTTCTCTCAGAAGGCTTTTCTCTCCCCCTAAGCTCCTCCGACAAAACATCTATAGAAGCCAACTCACCAATGGCAACTACCGCATAAAGCTCATATTCGTCAGGTAGCTCCAGCAGCTCCTTTAGCTTAAGCTTATCGAAGCCGCCCATGGCATGAGCATAAAGCCCCTGCCGTCTCGCTTCTAGGGCAAGATATCCCCATGCACAGCCTGCATCAAAGCCATTCCAGCGGTTGGGCTTATCATTATGAGAAAAGCTTGTTCGCGATGCTACAGCTACCAAAACAGGAGCATTCTTTGCCCACAGCTTATTCGTATCTGCAAGTGCTTCTATCACAACAGCTCTATCCTTCTCAGCTGCTGCCACTATAAACCTCCATGGCTGATCATTAAAGCAGGAAGGTGCCCATCTAGCAGCTTCAAGTATATTCATTAGCTTTTGTTCATCTATGGGTTTTCCAGAAAAAGCCCTTGGAGACCATCTTTCAAATATCAAATTATTAATATCCTTGTCGCTGTACCTTTCTTTAAAATCCATATTCCCGCCTCCTAACAATTTAGTCTTGTCCATTCAGTCTTACAAGCTTTTTTATCTTATTATCGCTTATGTATAGTCTATAATGTTTACCCTGAAGCACAACAAAATCATCTATAGCTTCAAGTCTTTCAAGCTCTTCAGCTATTTTTTCCAGCTTGTTATAGCTTATGCCAAGACCATAGTAGTTAATTTTGTTGTCTCTCACCGAAAGCCTAAATAGCTCTATCATCTTATCTGGATAGTCAGCAGGTATACTCCCACCCTTAAGCTTGTTGCACTTTTTGCAGCATAGAACAAGATTAAAGTAGTCATCCGTACCCCCACTGCTTTTGGGAAGGTAATGATCCAAGGTAGTCTTGCTCGGATTTAGCAGCCTGTTACAAAAGCAGCACCTTCCCCCATCTCTTGTATAAATATAGCCTTTTTGTATTTTTTTATATTCCTTCATTTAGTTCATTCCTCTTTTGTACAGTAAATTATCATGTACCATATCTATCTGCTTTTACGCGTGCTTTTTCCTCAGATGGTCTTTTACCTTTGAATTTTTTGTAAACCTTATCAAAGTAGCTTATGCTGCTAAAACCAACCTCCAAAGCAATCTCGGTAATAGTCATGGTTGTGGTATTGATTAGAACCTCTGCTTTTGAGCACCTATAGTAATTGAGATATTCAAAGAAGGTCTTCCCCATAGCTCTTTTAAAAAACCTGCAAAAATAAGTGGGAGTAAAGCCTATCTCTCTCGATATATCATCAAGACTTATACCCTTCATATAGTTGTTTCTTATATACTCCATGGTCTTAGTCAGCTGAGTGAGATCCTCTCTCTTTGACTGCACTGCAAGGATTCCATCCTTTGTCCTTGCTGAGTAGCCATGGATTTTTCCCAGCATTTCATAAATTCTGCTCATGACCAGAAGCATGTATCCCTTTGGCTTGGTTTTGTAAAGCTCAAAGACATCCTTTACACTGTCTCTCAGCATATCAGATACTTCATAATTGGTGTTCTGTCTTATCCATTTAAGATTCATGCTTTTGGGAAACAGCTCGTCAAAGCTGGTTTGTATATGGGGTATCTGCGACGGCTCTATGTTTATGACCAAATACTTACATTCGCCCGTAACATTGTGAATATCATAGTTGTCAATAAGTACAGTATCTCCTGCCCGAGCCTTTAGATACTCGCTATTAAGCTGCATTTCCGCAGTACCCTCAAGCACGTGAATTATTTCAAAGTAAGAGTGCCAGTGTGGAGTTACGCAGGTTGGCTGACAGACCTCTCTTATAGCCTCTGAGCCAAAGCCTGAAAAAAACTGTAGGTTTAGTCCCTTATATTTATCAGCTTCTATATGATATAGGCGAATGGGCATTAATGCATTTCCTATATCCTTTAGTTCTCTGTAGGATTCCATGGTTCACCTCATAGGATAATATTTTACAATCACATGTCAATATTAATCTATATTAACACGCGGTTAGATAATATAATTACATTATATCAATTATATCCCCAGGAGAAAATAATGCAAGTACTATTATTTTACCTGCGCTCTTCAATATTCGCTTCCCGCCTTTGAAGAAAGAATATTGTAAACATAAATACATACCAGATACAACTGGTATGCAGTGCAGTATTAGAGCAGCTGCACTGCTCTTCCCCCCCCATCAAAGCAATGTTGAAGCCAGTAACGGCTTCTTTTTTATTTTCTTGAAAAATTGTTGTTAAAGAGTTATTATACTTAGAGAATTACAATATTTATATTATTTATTTTGGGGTGATTATTATGGGAGTTAAGTACAAGGTTACTAAAAAGCAGCCTAACAGTAAAAACTGCATTGTATGCGGTCTACAAAACAGCTCGAGTCTTAAAACCTCTTTTTTCGAGCTGGAAAACGGAGAGCTGGTTGCACTTTTCAAAACTCTTGAGGAGCATCAGAGCTATCCTGGAAGGCTGCATGGAGGTGTTTCGGCTGCTATACTTGATGAGACAATCGGAAGAGCAGTTATGATAGTCGATGATAGAATCTGGGGAGTGACAGTGGAGCTTGATATAAAGTATAAAAAGCCTATTCCTCTAAATGAAGAGCTAAGGGCTGTGGGCAGGATAACCAAGGATAGCAGCAGGCTCTTTGAGGGGACTGGCGAAATTTTACTGAGTAGTGGTGAGGTGGCAGCTACTGCCCATGGCAAATATCTGAAAATGCCTATTGATAAAATCTCCAGCTTTGATCCCCATAGTGATGAATGGAAGCTGAATTTAGACGAGAATGACCCTTTTGAAATAGAGCTATAAAAGTAACTACCGTGAATATGACTAATTCATATCCACGGTAGTTACTTTTATAGCTTTTATTTTCGACTTTTGTACAATAAAGACTCCAATAAGTATTATTGCTGTTGAAAACACTACTGATATAGAGAGGCCTTCATTCAACACTACTGCACCAAGTAATACCGCAATAACAGGATTTACATATGCATAGGTTCCTGCCTTTGCTGCAGGCCATTTTTGAAGCAAGTATACATAGGAGCTGTAAGCTATTATTGAGCCGAATACTATCAGGTAAGCAATTGCCCCTAGGGATTTTGCCGTAAACCTGACTGCAGCAAGCTCTCCTCTGAGAAGTCCAACCAAAGCCAGCCCCACACCTCCGGCAAGCATTTCTATGGATATCTGTGAGACTATAGCTCCGTGGCGTTCAAAGCTTTTAGAAAACACTGAGCCAAGTGCCCAGCAAAAGCATGCAGTCAGCAGCAGTATGCAGCCTAGTGCATCAATTGCGCCAGAGAGATCATCTGCAATAGCCAGCCAGGCTACTCCGCAAAAGCCAATAGCTAGCCCCGCCCAGCCCATCAGCTGAAGCCTTGCGATTTTGAAAATAAAAAACTCAATCAAAGCCATAAATAGCGGTATTGATGCTATAAGCAGAGATGCTATCCCCGAGTGAACCCATTGCTCCGCATATACTACAAGACCATTTCCACATAGCAGCAATAATAAGCCTACAGTGGATATCTTAGCTATTTCCTTCCTGTCTGCCGGAAACTCCATACCCTTTAGCTTAGCAAAGCCAAACATTAGTGCTCCTGCTATAAGAAAGCGTATACCCGCAAAAAGAAAAGGTGGAAAATCCTGAACACCTATTCTTATAGCTAAGTAGGTAGAGCCCCATATTACGCACACCGCAACATAAGCAAGAATTATTTTTGTTTTTTCCCTATCCAAAGCCTTACCCCCTATGCGATAAATAAACTATCTAGCTTGATTTTACCATAGGACACAAGGTGTGTAACCAGCCAATTGATAAATAATTAAAACAAAAGACACGTTGATATAATTGAAACTTTTATCAACATGTCCTTTTGGCTTACTAGTTCATATGCGTCCCTTGCTTAACCTTAAGACCTTGCTCAAGGTTTTCAGCGAAGCTCATATATTTTCTTCTTAAAGCTGCATTTTCTGAATTTGTTTCTATAGCTTCAAAATCCTTATCCAGCCTGTCAAGTGTTGATCCTGATAAGGTTTTGGCTGCAAAATTAAAGATTGCGTTGTCTTCCTTGTCTATATGCTTTAAGAGCATCTGCTCATAGCCTATTGCACTGGCAATTATATCGACCTTGGCATTTAGGTCACCGTCTCTGCTTGACTTTAGCGCCCTTTCAAGGTTATAGATGTGATCCCTACCAAAATCATGCTCTACCAGCATGCCCATTATGGGGCCCTTTTCCATTTCTTCTCCCAGCTCCTTGGACATTATGTCGAACAGGTACTGTTCTTCCTTTTGATGATGATACTTGTCAGCAAAGTTTCTTACAAAGTCTATGATCTGATAAAAAAGCTCATAGTCAATTCTTCCCGTCTTCAGGATCTCAACGCACTGCCACCTTATGCCTCCCAGTACCATTTTAATATAAACGTGCTCGTTTTTTAGTACATCTACAGAATTCATTAGCATCCTCCTTTTATTTATTTTACTAATGCTATGATTCCCTAAATGAAAATTTATATTAGAGCTGTGTCATATTATCCTGTTTATCTTTTTTTCGGCAATAGAATTATAACAGTGTTAATTGCAGTCAGCACTGTACCTAGAGCTGCAATGACTACAAATGCGACACCAAGAGACATAGTGTCTCCAATGTGACCTACTATAGGAAATAGTATAATCATAAAGAAGCTAAAAACCATGCTTGCCATAGAAAGTATGGTGGCTCTGTTTTCACTTGGAATCAGTTTATTGATATAGTCCATTGTTACAACAAATAGTATAGACTCAATAGCTCCCATAGCAATATAAAAAACAGGAGAATACTTAGTCATAGCAATACCCCAGATACAAAGCATAACAGCTACTGGTATTCCCACTAAAAGCCCCTTTTCCTTTATGCATCTCTCAAGCTTATGAGCTATTAGAGCAGACATCGCCGCAAGAGCTGAGCCTGCACAAAATATCAAACCCATGCTAAACCTTGTATAGCCAAGGAGCTCCCAGTGGTTCTGAAGATAATAAAAGAGGGTAGTCATAAGTGTAAGTATGAGCTCAACAAAGATTATTAAAAAACCTATTCTTTTGTTGCTTCTTACAACCTCCACACTCTCTATAAGTTGCTTTTTCAGCAGCAGAAACGGATTTTCCTTGTTAGTCTTTATCCTTCCTACAGTTGGCTCGGTAAAGGTAAGAGCGTAGATGGCGGTTATCAGGGCTACCAGTATCTTCAGTGCAAAGACCAGCTCAAAGCTTTTATCAGCAACATAGCCTGCTAAAGGAAAGGCTAACAGCAGACCCAGCTGCATAAACATTTCTATTCGGCCGTTGACCTTCATGTATCTGTCTTCCTCTCGCAGCTCCTTCAAGGAGTCGTATACCAATGCATCTCCAGCACCGGACTCTAGGTTATAGGACAGAGCACTTATTATAAAGCTGAATGCAAACATATAAAAGTTATCTGACAGCAGCATTATTACTGAGCTAGCTACAGCAAAGCATCTGCCCAAAAACCGGCTGGCTTTTCTGCCATAAATATCCGCAATCATACCGGTAGGCACCTCCATCAAAAATGAGGATATATGGAATACACCCTCAAGTACCCCAAGCTGTAAGAGACTTATACCCTTTGAAGCAAGATAAATCATCCATAGAGCATGCGTCAGATTAAAGTTTTTCAGTAGTGTAAATATATAATTTTTATTAATATTACTTCTTAATTTTTCACTATAATTCATTTTGATTTCCCCCAATCTTAATTGTGACAAGTAAGTATATTGATAAATCCCCACCCACCAGCGCATCAAAAAAAGCCGGATAATACTATCCGACTTTAAATACCATATAAATAATTCTATATCAGAATAGACAATCTCAGTTAGTTTACATAATATTAATTTTTGACACACCTATCCCTTGTGTATCAAAAACATCTGTAAGGCAGCAAACGACTATTAAGTACTCGTAAATGCACTTGCTAACTGTAAAGGTCATCTTATTTCCTCCTTCTAGTAATTACCTTAATTATAAGCTCATTTCAGGCAGCCTGCAATAGCAATTTAAAAGTCTTCTCTTTTATGGTATAACTATATATGTGGAATCATTATTAATTAAGGAGAGGTCTATGGTTATTCTTACACTGCTTGTTTCTATGACTGTGACCCTTGTGCTTGTCAGCAGAAAGCTGAATATCGGTTACTCACTGATCATAGGAGCGACTATTCTGGTGCTTCTAAATGGCAAGGGAGTTGCTTATTTACCGGGACTTTTTTATAGGTCTTTAATTGATAGGGACAACCTATCTCTATGCACAATTGTGGGGCTGATATCCATAATGGGTTATCTGATGGAAAAGTATCTAATAATGGACAGAATGATAGTACACCTGGAGCGAATGCTCAGAAGCGCGAAGGCTACTATACTCATAGCCCCTGCCCTGCTCGGCACTCTTATCGTTACTGGCGGCGCACTTATGTCTTGTCCCGTGGTGGACAATCTTGGCACAAAGCTTTGTATTCCATCTGATAAGAAGGCTGCCATCAATATGGTATTTCGTCATGCGCTTTACTTTGTATTCCCTCTGTCCTCTACAATAATAGTTGCCGTAAAGCTTGGCGGCTTTAATGTTTGGGACTTTGTTAAGCTGCAGGCACCCGTCTCCATAACCATGTATATAATCGGCTTTTGGCTTTATGTTGGTAAGTACAAGCAGGAGGCAGCACCTAAAATTGCTCTTAAGGAATATTTTCGCTCAGTGCTTTTATTTGCACTCTACTCTTCTCCGCTGCTTTTCAGTTTATTTGGTGTGCTTATATTTGGCATAGCCTTTGAACTGTCACTGCTGGCAGGCATACTTATCTGCATCGGCATCAATATTTATGACAAAGGAAAGGAAAGTCGCTATGATATTGGTGAGCCGTTTTATAAGACCATAATTAAAGGCTTTAGCTGGAAGATGGTAGTTTCGGTTTTAGGAATAATGGTTTTTAAAAATGCTGTAAACGGAGTAGAAGCCATATTTGAGCAGCTTCATACAATGCTGAAATCCGGTCTTCCGATAGAGGTGCTAATAATTCTTGCCAGCGCCCTGATATCCTTCCCTCTGGCTTCAACCCAGTCAGCACTTGCAATACTCTACCCGATGATACTGCCCCTTGCACCTAACTATGATACGAAGGTTCTATATGCGTCACTCATATACGTTAATGCTTTTTTGTTTTACTATATCTCACCTGTTCACCTATGTCAGGTGTTGACTCTAGAGTACTTTAAGGTAGATATAAAAGGACTTTTCAAAAACTATAGGCTGCTAATGCCAGCAGCCTATGTATCAATAATATTGGTATATCTTATTATGAAAACATTTTATTTAGGATTGAACTGATAAGAAAGTAAACAGTATGGATAATTACACCATACTGTTTACCAACATTTCCATATATTTTATGTTCTACTTGCTTCTCTTGCAGCCCTTTCCATGATGTGGCTTGTTAAAGCGAGGTACAGCCTTTACTATTTCGTCAGCCTGAGCTTGAGTTATGATGCCTGCAGCAACCATTTCCTCCATACAGCTCTTTCTTTCTGTCTTGGCCTTTTCAAAGTATGCCTTTCTCTCTTCCTCAGTCATAGCCTTGACCTTTTCCATCTCAGCCTTTCTTTCTTCGTGTCTTTTTTCCATGAAGCTTTTTATGCTGTCAAGCTGCTCTTGAGTTATTGTTCCTTTTTCTACAAGGCCTTTCATAGCCTCGTCAAGCTTTGCTTTCTTTTCCTCAGGAGTCATACACTTTGGATCCTGCATCATAAAGCCTTTGTCCTTCTGATCCTTCATGCCGAAGCCTTTTCTAAAGCCTGCTCCTGCTTCTGTTATGGTTTTGTCTTTCTGAGATGCTTCATCAGCATATGTAAATATGCCTATTCCAACAGAAAGCACTAAGCTCATTACCAGAGCCATTACAATTAACTTTTTCACTGCAAAACCTCCTTTCATCTGTGATATTTTTATTATACCCAGACAATGTGTCAGCCTTGTGACAGCTTAGTGAAGGTTTTAGCTCATTTACTTTATATCTACCAAATTCAGTTCAAACCAAAAGGAAACTCCTGTATCTGAATTTTCAACACCAAAATTATTGCCATGCTGCAGCATAATGCTTTTTACTATTGATAACCCTAAGCCAACACCTCCATGAGCTCTTGTCCTGGCCTTATCAAGCTTATAAAAGCTTTGCCATATCTTGTCAATTTCCTCTGCAGGTATTTGATTTCCTGTGTTAGAAATTGACACTTTTAACTTTCCGTCAGAAGCTTTTGTCTTAATATCAATCCTTTTAACTCCCTCTGCATGATCTATTGCATTATTTAAAAGGTTTGTGATTACCTGCTCTATTCGTAATATATCCCCAAAAGCAAGGTCTAGAGCATTCAAAGCCTTGTTTATTTCAATATTTTTTTCCTGAAATAATGGCTGATATTTTGCAAGAACAGTATTTATAAGCTCATTCATGCTGAATTCTCTAACCTCCAGCTTATAAAAGCCGGACTCAATTTGCGATAAATTTAATAAATCCTTTACCATCTTATCCATCTTTTCTGCTTCGTCGTTTATGACCTCACAGTAGAAGTTTTTGTTTTCTTCATCTTCATTAATATTTAATTTTAAGCCTTCTGCGTAGCCTTTGATAAGTGCAATTGGCGTTTTAAGCTCATGAGACACACTGGATATAAAGGTTTTGCGCATTTCATCGATTTTCCTTTCTCTTTCAACATCCATCAAAAGCTTTTCATTGGCTGTCCTAAGCTCGCTAATGGACTTATCCAGTTGATTAGACATGCAATTAATGCTGCTGCCCAGCTCGCCTATCTCATCCTCAGATTTCCCTTTATACTTTTGCGAAAAATCAAGCCTTGCCATGTTTTGTGCAAGAGCGTTCAGCTCCTTTATGGGCCTGCTGAAGCGATTTGAAAAGTACAAGGATAATACACTTCCCAATATAAAAGTGACAAATCCGATAATCAAATAAAAGCGACTTGCTAGCTGTGCACTTTCTCTTATTGCCTCTAAAGGAGTGCTAAGCATAATATAATCAGTTTTGCCAACCTGGGCAATTATACTGATAAAGCTTGCATTTAGCCTGGGATCTCTGATTATTTGAAATACCTTCTCACCACTGGCTAGCTTTATATCATGGATTTGTACAAGCTCCCTCATTGCCCTTGTAAAATGCATAGGCCTTAGGCCTTCAAAGTCCTTTGAGGAATTGAATTTTATATTCATATTCATGTCAAGGATGAGTATATGTATACCCTTGGCTCTATCCAAAAGCTCAAGCTCGAAGGCAATTGACTGTGGGTCGTTCTCATATACCTTATTTATTGTATTAAACTGATCCATAAGTGCAGACTTCTTCTGCCATAAATAGTAATGCTCAAGAAGCTGGCTGTTTATAAGCCAGGTAGAAATTACAAAAAACAATATTAAACCACTGATGATTGTGAAAAGCTTCAACCTTATACTACCCTTCATTTTTATGCACCCCGTATTTATAGCCAAAGCCTCTTACTGTGTGAATATGCTCGCCTCTAGCTCCTAGCTTTGCCCTTAATCTCTTTACATGAGTATCCACTGTCCTTGTGTCACCATAATAGTCATAATCCCATACAGCTGTAAGTATTTTCTCCCTACTTAAAGCAATACCCTCATTTGCAACCAAATAGGTAAGCAGATCATATTCCTTAGGACTAAGCTCAACAGGCTCTCTATCTACGCTCACTGAGCGGCCTTCGAAATCAATACTTATCCCTATATTAGCCCCTAAAGTACTCTTTGAGGTTTCTGACCTTCTTAGAAGTGCTTGAACTCTGGCAACAAGTATCTGAGGACTAAATGGCTTTGATATGTATTCATCGGCACCTAGCTCAAAACCAAAAAGCTCATCCGACTCATCACCTCTGGCTGTAAGCATTATTATGGGCACAGATGACCTTTTCCTTATTTCTCTGCATACCGCCCATCCATCGTATTCGGGCATCATTACGTCTAGTATAATAAGCTCTATCCCTTCCTCTCTGTCAAAAAGCGCTAGCGCTTCTCTCCCGTTAGCTGCTTCTTTTATGCTAAAGCCCTCTTTTTTGAGAAAGTCTGCTAGCAGCCTTCTTATTCTTGGCTCATCATCTGCGACTAGGATTAATTTTGTGCTCATAGTACTTACCTCAAATTGAATAAAATATGTTTATTATCTATTATAGCCTATTCCTGTGACAACTTTGTGAACGAAATAGAAAAAAAGGACTAGAGCGAATAAACACACTAGTCCTTAATTGGATTGCTCAATTGCTTACTAAGCTGGTAATAAGCTTCTCCTTGTTAAATTTACTTATCAATATCAGTCCCGTAGCCAATATGACTAAAGCTATGCCTATGGAAGCTAGGAATACTTGTAGATTTATAAAGCTTAAGCTAAGTTGAAATTTAGTCATGGCAGGAAATGCAGCCACCAAACCGGCAAATATGATAAACCTTAATGCATTTAGAATAGCTTCATTTCCATTTGTTACCCATATAAATGCATTTACTGCATACAGTGCAGTCACGGCAATGATGTTTATAGAAGCAACTGCCAAAAACAGCCTAGCTTCGAAAAGCACTTTGAAACCAAGCATGGCATAGAACATAAAGATAAAAAAGAAGTTCATAAAAGTCACCGCAAGTATCTTTATATAGGCAAAGGTACTAATACCAAGCACTATATCATTTGGTCTCAGCGGAGTTGTCAATAGGCTTACTAGATTTTTTGTCATTCTTTCGCGCTTATAATAGCTTAGCATATATGGAAGACCAATATAAAACAGGAACACTACAGCTGGTATGAAAAGTCCTACCAGCACTAGTATTTCTGTAAATTTCACCCTAAAAAACTCTTGCTCATTTAGCTTTTGAATAAGTTGCGGCAGTCCATCAACCTCCAAGCCCAAGCTCTTCTCCAAAAGACCAAGCTGTCCTATACTGGATACAAAAAGCATGACAAATAAAAGCGCAGACATTACCATAAGCTTTTTTGCATTTGTACTCTTAAACTCTTTAACAATAATTGATGTCACAAGGGATAATTTCATAAACAGACCTCCAAGCCTACTATTTTACCCATTTATATTAGAATTGGTATTATGGAAGTAATCCTCCAGAACTATCTTTGGAGAATAGCATTCCAAAACATTAATGTTATTTTTGATAAGCTCCTGCAATGGATTGCTTATTTGGTTTTTGTCTATTTTAAATCTTACTGTATGGCCCTCATAATTAATAACCTCTATACCTGCTATACCATCGAAGCCTGTTGTGGCTTCTACTGGCTCTGCCAGTACTGCAACATACTCATGGCTTTCCTTTAGCACCTTCAAGGAGTCACTTTTGATTGTGCTTCCAGCTTTTATAAGTGTAACCTTATCTGAAACCTGTTCCACATCATATAGATCATGTGAGCTTAAAAATATAGTCATACCATCATCATTAAGCTTCTTAAGCAAGCCCCTTAGCTGTAGCCTGGCTCCCGGATCCAGTCCGTTAAAGGGCTCGTCAAGGACCAATAGTTGAGGATTATGCATCAGCTCCCTGATTAGAGCCAGCTTTTGCTTCATTCCCTTTGAGTAAAACGCAAGCTTTTTGGAGGGATCCAGCTCAAGCTCCAATAGATTAGAAAGCCTTTTTATGCTGCTTAGTATTGTTGTCCTTTTCATACCATAAAGGCTTCCAAAAAAAAGCATATTGTCTTCCGCATTAAGCTCATCATATAACCCCCCCTCATCAAGGACAGCACCTATTCTGAGCTTTGCCTTGTTGCTAAAATGATAGGGGTCTTCACCAAAAATTGTACATCTTCCACCATCATATTTGATAAGTCCAAGCATACACCTTATAGTCGTTGTCTTTCCTGCTCCGTTATGCCCTATAAAGGCATGAACCTCTCCTTCATTTACCTGCATGCTAATATTTTTAAGAATTTCCTTATTCCCAATTTTCTTATTTAGGTTCTGTATAAGTACATAGCTACTCATATTAATGGGACCGTCCTTCCTTATTACAGATTAGCCTTATGCTACTTCGTCGCATAAGCTATCCAGGTTTATACTTTTTTCTACGAAGCTAAATGCCTCATCATGAGATATGATCAAAAGCATTTTGCAGAGGCTATTGTTCTTTATTATATTTATCATATCTGTCTTAATCTCTATGTCCATATTTGAGGTAGGCTCATCCAATACTATTATTTCCTTGTCAGATATTAATGCTCTAAGAAAGGCTATAAGCTGCTTCTGCCCACCAGACACATTTGCCCCTCCATGACCTATATCGGTGTTCAGACCTCCTTTTAGACTCAGAAGATGTCTTCCTAAGTTATACTTTTCTATGAGCTTCATAACATCTCTTTCAGTTTTGCCGTTTACATTGAATAATATATTGTCCAGCACAGTACCCTTTATAAGGTAAATATTCTGTGACACAACAGAAATTTTATGACGCAAGCTTTTTCTATCTATTGTCGAGACAGCCTTGTCATTATAATATATATCACCCTTGTCAGCATTATAAAGCCCTAACAATAGCTTTACCAAGGTTGTCTTTCCTGCTCCGTTTCTCCCTTTTATCAAAACCTTATCACCGGCATTTATTGTGCAGCTAAAGCCCGAAATGCTATCGCTATTGCTTTTGCTATACTTAAAGTATATATCTCTAATACTTATCTTTTGTACCTGCTCATTATCCAAGCTTTCAGTTTTACCTTGGTTTTCATCTTGGGTGTCCATAAACTCACCAACTCTATCAATACTAATAAATATTGGTTTTAGAGTAATGCCTATGCTTGCCAGAGACTGTACATTTCCAAATATCTTAGCTACATATCCCGCAAAGGCTGTATACATACCTATTGTCATTTCGTTTCTAATTATCAGTATTCCAGCTAGAAGTAAAACAAGCATTCCTGATAACGCGTTTATCAGCATCATATTCTCAAAATACACTGTCATATGATTGCCTTGTTTAACAGAAATTTTAATCAAGTCCTCTAGCTTCTTTTTGATTTTTGCAAGCTGAATACTCTTTCCGTTAAGTATTTTTATTTCCTGAACTCCATTTATTGCTTCAAATACCTCGCCATTCACAACCCCACCAGTCTCCATTGTCCCCTTGATGCTCTTGGAAAGTGCGTCGGAGGATAGCCTTACAGCATAAAAGTAAATAGGAAAAACAAGAACTACCAAGGCTGTCATAATAAGATTTATCCTACATAGCATTATAAAGGCAAATATGAAGTCAAAAATCCCAATAAATATATTTATATTTGCTGGCATAAACAGGTTTCCTACATTGCTGCATTCTGAAACTCTAGACAATATATATCCCTTTTCATTTTCATCGTAATAAGACATCGGTAAGTCCATAGCTTTATCCAGCATTGCTAGCCTTATAGAGTTTACAACCCTTACACTGGTTTTTACAAAAAGATGCTTTGAAGCTATGGAAACTAAATACCTTGCTATACTTATACCTAGCATTAGCAATAAAAGGCTGTACAGCTGGCTGACAGAACCCTTCCCTATAAATACCTTGTCTATTATTTGTCCTGTTAGTTGGGGTAATGGCATTCCGAGCAAGGATACGCAAAGCAATCCAATAGAGCCTGCGAGTATTATCAGTCTGCAATCTCTTGCGTGTTCCTTAAGTCTATAAAGACATCTATACCATGCATTCATGTTTGTCACCGTAATAGGCCTATTATTGCAAAAACTGCAATATATACTATAAAAACAAAGCCTAGTATAAGACCTATTTTTTTCCTATCCTTTATCAGTCTTGTAAGAGCTAAGGTAATAATACCTACCACCATTGCTACAATTATATAGGGCATATCTTTTCCTCCTTCTCATTTCTTTTCCAAAGCATAGCGTACATTACTAAAATACCTTATTTTAACAAATATTACAATACTTTTTACCAAGCAAACTTCCTGTTTGGGATTTTTCTATAGCTCTGCAGTCAGTGCAAGCGAATCTATACCCGCAATCTGAGCACTTATGTAATTTATTCAGAGTAAGATCCCAATATTCGTTTTGTTTTTTGCTTTTTATAATATCAAGGAGCGAATTTTGAGTTACGTTCCCGATTGTATCGTCTCGCATTATCGGGCAAACTGTAACATCACCGTTTTCAAATACACTTATTTTGCCGTACATACATGGATGGTGCTCAAGGTTATTGAGAAACTGCATACTGTTAAAGCAAATATTGTTAGGACTTTTGTTTTGTATAAGCTTGTTATATTCCTCGTCTTGAGTCTCTTCATATACATAATCTGCTGCAAACCCCCACGGCTTAAGGCCTTTAAAGTACTCAACCATAGCTGGCATACTCTTGTAGTTGCGATCTGATATACATATGCTAAAGTAGAAGGGTATATTCTTCTCTCTAAGCTTTTCAATATTGTTCAGAAGCACCTCAATATTATTTCCCTTTCCATCAACAGCCCTCATGGTTGCTTGATCATGAGCGGCTACGTGTATGACATATTTGCCTATACCTGTGTTATTTATTACCTCATCATCTAGCAGTAAAGCGTTTGTATATATATACACATCACTATAGCCTATTTTTCGGGAGTGCTCTAATAAATCCAGCAGCAGCCTCTTGTTTTTCACTGGCTCACCACCCAATATATGAGCCACCCTGCTTCCCATCCGATGGCCTGTCTCTAATACTCTAAAATAATCATCTCTTTCAAGCTTCTTACCCTCATATGCGTCAAATCTTTTGCAGCTTGTTTTTCTATTTGCAGTATTACCAGGCACACAGAAATGGCAATCCATATTGCATTCATTGCTAATTTGGAGATACAGATTGTATATCCTCATCCTATTGGAAGCAAAGCTTTTGATATTTCTAGGCAGCCCATACCTAAGCTTTTCTATATAAAAATTGTCTTTGTAAAATTCCCCCATAAGCTCTGTCCTTAGTTTGTCAAGCAGCTCTTTATTCAGATGCTTTACCTCTTCTATGGGCACCC
>CALJSV010000163.1 GCA_937976095.1 uncultured Clostridia bacterium
TTTTGCTTTCCCACCCTCCCAACCCCCTTTTTTACAAATATTTTGTGGCAGTGAGCGTAAGTAGTTGTATAGCTTCCGTTTTCTATCTTTACATATTTTCCGTTTATTTCATCCTCTCCAGCCTCTATAACCTTACCTGACATAGCCGCCTTAATAGGAGCACCTATCTCCCCATCTATATCTATACCCGTATGCATCTTTTCGGTGTTAAAAACCGGGTGAACTCTCACACCAAAGCTTGAGGTTATTACACCATCAACCGGCATTAAAAACTGTTCCTTTTGATTAAAGGTTTCTAGTCCGAAGGTCTTCTTTGCATTAGGAATTATATTTTTAAAATTTGAAAAGGTATCAATTGCCTTCATAAAGTCCACATCCCAGCTAACTGTACTTTTTACTCCATTCGAGATGTGCTTTGTAAAAACAGTATCTATATTGCTTACCAGAAGCAGGGCTGCAACAACAACCAGTGATATAAAGGTTTGCAGTATAAGCTTATCAAGCAGGCTTTTGTTTCCTGAGCCCTTTAAGCTGAATATATCCCCCAGCTTTCTATACTCATTCACATATCTTATCTCGGGTACATTATCTAACTCGTTGTTTTCCATGCTTATCTCCTCCATTGTTTTTGTATAATTATATTTGAGATAAGCCTAAAATATGAATAATAAAAAAAGTCACAATTTGAAGTGAAGAAGTTCAAATTGCGACTTTTTATTAAGACAGTTATATTTAGTTATACCTTACCGCTATCCTTCATTTTTCTGATAGGTATATTGGCTACCAGTGCGGGCACTGTTGAATTATCAGAATCCCTTTTTGTTCTTGTCAGCTTTATCTCCAGTCCTGACTCATCTATCTCCATATAATCAGATATTACATTGATTATCTCGCCCTTGATCATCTCGAGGAATTGAGGAGATACATTTGCTCTGTCATGGATCAAAACAAGCTTTAATCTTTCCTTTGCTATATCCTTGCTATTATCAGGTTTACTGAACATCTTGAATAAATCCATAGCTTCTTACTCCCCTTTCCTATTTAATCTTTTTGAAGCCAAACATTTTTGCGAGTCTGGACACAAAGCCTGAATCACTTTCCAGGTTCATGAACGGTACATCCTCGCCCATTATTCTTCTAACTATGTTGCGATACGCTTGTCCTGCCATTGAAGCTTCATTGGTAACGGCAGGCTCCCCTCTGTTTGTCGATATAACTATAGCCTCATCATCAGGGACTACTCCAATAAGGTCAATTGCAAGTATATCTATCATATCGTCAATGTTCATCATGTCGCCGCGCTTTACCATGTCTATTCTTAGCCTGTTTATAACCAGCTGCGGATTTCTTAGTCCACTTGCTTCTAAAAGTCCTATTATTCTATCTGCATCCCTTACTGCTGAAACCTCAGGAGTTGTTACGACTACTGCTCTGCTTGCTCCTGCAATTGCGTTTTTGAAGCCTTGCTCAATACCAGCAGGACAATCAACTATTACATAATCATACTCCTCAGCAAGTTCCTGACACAGCTTTTGCATTTGCTGTGGATTGACTGCAGACTTATCCTTTGTTTGTGCTGCAGGTAGCAGATATAGTGTACTATATCTTTTATCCTTTATCAGGGCTTGTCTCAATCTGCAGTTGCCATCTACAACGTCAACAAGGTCATATACTATTCTGTTTTCAAGTCCCATTACAACATCAAGGTTACGTAAGCCAATATCTGCATCAACAAGAACTACGTTCTTGCCTCTTAGTGCAAGACCTGTTCCAAGGTTAGCAGTTGTAGTAGTCTTACCTACCCCGCCTTTACCAGACGTTACTACTATTACTTCTCCCATTATAATACCTCCAATACTATTTCAAATATATCACAGCAATCACTTATTGGGAAGATACGGCTCTACAACTATAGAACCCTTTTTTACAACAGCAATTTCAGGAATTGCCTGCTTATTGATAAACCCATCCGGGGAGCGAGTAATAATATCTCCGATTCTAAGCTGAGTGGGCTGAAGATTAAAGGCTGCTACAAAGGCTGAATAATCACCCTTTGCGCCTGCATGAGCAACTCCTCTGAAGTTCCCCATTACTACAATACTTCCTGTAGCTCTTATAAAAGCACCAGGATTAACATCACCCACTATTACAATATTACCCTTATAATCAATAAGCTGTCCGGATCTGATGGTTGCTCTTACAAATAAAGCATCATCAGAAAGCACATTTTCGTATGGCAGCTTCACATAGGAGGAGCTTAGCTCCTTTGTCTCATCCTTATCCTGAGCCGCTTCTGCAGTCAACTCCCTGTACTCTCCCAAAAACAGCATACCATATTCCTGCTGCATTATATCCTTAAGCTCATCATATTCAGTTCTTGAAAGTCTCTTCCCCCTGAAGTCTACTATCCTTGCACCTTCAAAAAACTTTTTCGAAGGCTTCACCTTCTTCTCCAGGTTATCCTTTATCTCCTGCATGCTCATCTCTTCCTTTAAGACAACATGCAGACCTTCCTTTGTACCCTTAAAAACAACAGCATTTTCGCTCATCCTATACCCCCATGCCTTTACAAAAAACATCAATATAATCATTTCTTCATAATTATCATAATTCCTTCTTTTTTGAATAAAAAAAGGAGCTTTTGGGCGAAACCCTAAGTCTCCTACTAAAAATCAACATCTATTGATAGCCAACTACTTCAATATATCATTTTCTGCTGCAGCCTTGTCATTACTGTCACTGGAAGCCAGATACTGCTCTATTATTGCCCGGGCAATCGGTGCTACATAGTCTCCCTTTCCTCCCTGAGCAACAACAACTGCTACGGCTATCTCAGGCTTGTCATAAGGAGCAAAGCCAACAAACCATGCATGAGCCTGATAGCCTGTTCCTGCCTGCGCTGTGCCGGTCTTTCCAGAAATCACTACTGTGCTTCCTGCAAAGTGTCTTCTTGCAGTACCACCTTCCTCCTGCACAACAGCGTACATACCCTTCTTTAGAACATCAAGGTATTCTGGTTTAATGCTTATCTCATCAACAACCTCAGGTTCTTTTTTTAGCACTGTTTTTCCATCATATGACACTATCTTATCTACTATATATGGCCTATAGCGAGTCCCTCCATTTACAAGTGTTGCTATAAAGCTAGCCATTTGAAGGGGCGAAGCATCAGTTGCGCCCTGTCCTATGGCAGCACTGACAATTGAACCAAACCTCCACTTGCTGTTTTCAATATAGTGTATCATTCTATCTTCGATCTTTACGTTATTTATTGCATCTCCAATAGCAGTTCTTACTTCCTCCAGCTCAGCTACAGCAGGAGGAATATTTAGTGCTGCCATAACATTCTTAACAGTCCTGTTTTCTGCACTAAAGCCTCTTATTTTTGAGGCTACTGTACTGTAGTTTCTCTTAACTCCTGCATTTTGAAGTATCTCCTGCAGCTTATCATAGCTCTTGGTAACTCCTATTTCCTGAAGTCTTTTATATACCTCGTTGCGCTTGGCCTCGCTGTCTATTAGTGCAAGCATTTCTGCTCTTACCTTTGAATCAGTAAGCTGGAGATTGTTTGTCATATAGTTGGATAAGTATTTTTTATAAAGCTCCTTTAAATGCTTAGGCCCTTCTATGCTTCCTTTTTCTTCAGCAGGAAGCTCTACTCCTGTATACTGTCCAAAACCGAAGGCTTCCATGTATTTTTCAAAAACCTCTATACCCATACGTCTTGCAACTTCAAAGAAATAGTAGTTACAGGATACCTTTATGGCTCTGATCATATCAGTAGGTCCATGGCCTGTTTTATATGTCTTATAGTAAGAACACGATGGTGATTGCCCAGGAATCATAAGATATAGCCCTGAGTCATTAATCCTTTCACTTACCGTTACTGCACTTGCCTCTAACCCCGCAAGTCCTGTCAACATCTTTAAGGTAGAGCCCGGTGGTAGTACACCTGCAATAGCATTGTTGATCATCGGTCTTGGTACATATCTACCCTTTTCCTTTGGCTGCAAAGCCTCCCAGTTTTCGTTGCTTATACCACCAGCAAAAATATTAGGATCAAAGCCAGGCTCACTAGCCATTGCCAGTACCCTTCCTGTTTTGATATCAATGGCTACCGCCGCACCGGTATTTGCGTCCGGATAAGGGTCGTACTTTAGATCCTTATCCCCATTTCTGATGACTTCCATGGTGTTTCTAAGTGCTTCTTCCATTACCTTCTGCAGCTTTATATCTATTGTCAAAAATACTGAGTTACCGGGTGTGGGCTCTGCCTGATCCACTGTATTTATCAAGCTTCCGCCTGCGTCCACCTCAATTATCTTGGAGCCGTCTCCGCCTTTTAAATACTGCTCCATAGAGGCTTCTATTCCTGACTTGCCTATCATATCCAGATGAGTATAGCCTTTCTTTGAGAGCTCCTCAAGCTCTGCTCCAATCTTGCCCATATATCCAAGTATATGAGAGCCTAGAGCTCCGTTAGGGTATTCTCTTAGAGGCTTTTCTAGTATTTCTACGCCTTTTAGAAAGAACTTGTTTTCTTCTATCATTGCTCTGGTCTGCTCGCTTATATTTACTGCAATTTCTACAGGCTCATAGGCCTTATAGGTGTTTTTGCCCACCAAATATTTTACAGCCAGGATTTTTTTTGCCTTTTCATCACCATACTGCTCTCTTGGAATCTTATGCTTGGTGCATAGGGCTGCAAACACCTCTTCTGCAGTAGCGTTTTCGCTGAAGTTATTAGCTTTTTTCCATTTTATTTCTTCTTTATCATAATCAAACTGCATAGTTGCAACATCAAAGGGCAGCACAAGCCCGTATTCCTTCTTTAGCAGCTGATAGCTTTCTTCGTCAGACAGCTCAGCAGGTATCTCAAAATCCTGCGCCAGCTTCTGGAGTGCTTCCTTAGCAGTTGCTTCAGGCGGCATATTATATTGACTCTTCCACCTTTGCTCTTCATCCTCCTGCTTAAATCTGACCGGGTTTATAAGTATAGGAACCTCGTCCTTATACGTATCACCATTTTCCTCAATTATATTGATAACTGCCAGCGCTATATCATCTACAGTCTTTGTTGGCAGGTCTGCTTTAAGGACGTTTACAGAGTAACTCTGCTTATTGCCCGCAAGCAAGCGACCATAGGTATCCATGACATTTCCTCTCGGAGCAGATACACCTATGGTTCTCGTTCTTAAGGTCTCAGACCGTTTAAGGTAATACTCACCCTCTACAATCTGAATCTCAGCAAGTCTAAAAATCAGTACTGTAAATAATAACACAGTAAAAAGCTTTACTATATCCAGTCTTGTTTTAAAAATCTTTTTTAACATATAATCATCACCTAAGCTTATTATACTATATTAAGTTAATAAATCCTCTTGTCCATTATATCCATTTCATCCAGCCTATACAAATACCTGTACAGTATTGCACCTATAACGGCATTATACAAGCACTGGGGCAATATAATGGTAGTGAGAGCCTTCAGGTATGAAAACTCAACCACAATGTTATGTGTGAAATATGAAAACACAAAGAATATATGCTGACTTATAAAAACCGCAGCTATATTAAATATTATTGCCGGAAGTATGCTATCCTTAAAAACGTTTTCGTGAGCTTGTCCAATGAGATAACCCGTAATCATATAGGACAATGCGTTAATACCTAAAGTCCTTCCAAACATCATATCTAAAAGCACACCAGCCCCCAAGCCTACAAAGGTACTATAGGAGCTTCCTCGCAAAATAGCATATGCCACTATTATAATAATGGCAAAATCAGGCTTTACTCCAAATATCCTTGTATACTGGAACAATGTAGCTTCCATTATAAGGTTTATAACCAGCAGAATAGATATGACCAGTATCCGCATATCATATACCTCACTTTTCCCCTACCTTTAGTACAAATACCTCTTCAAGCCTTAAAAAATCAACAGCAGGCTCTATATATACTATCTTTTGAAGCTTCCTCTCCTGCTTTTCCACACTCTTAACCTTACCTATATACAAATCCTTAGGAAAGGTGCTGTAGCCGGAGGTGATTATATCATCATTTACTGCGATATCTGCACCCAAGGGCATAACTGCTATTATCTCATGATCGTTGCTTCCCGAAACAATTCCCAGATCTCTAGTTCTGTTGACTACTATACTTACAGAGCACCTCTGATCTATTAACGCCAAAAACTTTGAGTAGTTTGGTCCAACCTCTATTACTTTCCCTACTAGGTTTCCGTAGCCCAAAACCACTGCATCGTTTACTTCTACTCCTGCATTGGTCCCCTTATCTATTGTAAACATTCCAAACCAGTTGCCGGGATCCTTCCCCGTTACATTAGCACCTATTAGCTTTATGTCCTGTTTGCTGTTTTTGAAGGCTAGTGCATTGGCATATTCGTCGATCTTTATTCTGTATGGGAGAAGCTTTCTGTTTTCTTCTCTAAGACGTTGTACTTCCTCGTGCAGAAGCTCGTTCTCCTTTTTCAGGGTTCTGATTTCGGCTAAGCTTGTAAAGGTGTCGTCAAAAAAGCTTCCTACGGAATAAATAACCTTCTGAACGGGAGAGATCATTCGCCCAAGCAAGCCCTCAACTATCGTAGGTCTTGTCCTCCCTTGACCGGTAATCGCTATTACTGCCACCAAAAGTATTGCCAATACAATTACTGACAGCAGCAGCTTATTTCTAAATAACTTCATATAACCTCACTCCATAATCGGTATTTCTGTTAATACCTTCTTGTCCCTTGAGTTCTTCCTATATCCTCCATTTGCTCTAATGCCTTACCTGTTCCGGTTACAACGCAATCTAAAGGATTTTCTGCTACATTTACAGGCATGCCTGTTTCTCTTCTGACCAAGCTATCTAGTCCATGCAGTAAAGCTCCACCGCCTGACAGCATTATTCCCCTATCCATAATATCAGCCGCAAGCTCAGGTGGTGTTTTTTCAAGTGTACTCTTTATTCCGTCTATTATTTGTGAAATTGGCTCCCTAAGTGCTTCCATTATTTCCTCTGATGTTATTGAAATAGTCTTTGGAAGACCCGAAATTAGATCTCTTCCCTTTATATCCATTGAGCCGCTTATGCTTCCTGAAAAAGCCGAGCCTATTGTTATTTTTATCGCTTCGCCTGTTCTCTCACCAATGGCAAGATTATAGGTTCTCTTTATATATGAGACGATAGCTTCGTCCTCTTTGTCTCCTGCAACACGTATAGATTTACTTGTAACAATACCTCCAAGTGATATAACAGCGATCTCAGTAGTTCCGCCCCCCATGTTTACTATCATGCTTCCAGTAGGCTCACCAACAGGCAGACCTGCACCAATTGCCGCTGCCATCGGCTCCTCTATAAGCCTTGCTATCCTTGCACCTGCTTGTATTGCAGCCTCCTCAACGGCTCTTTTCTCTACTTCAGTTATTCCTGATGGAACACTTACAAGCACTCTTGGGCGCCCCATAGGTGAGTTTCCGTAAGCCTTCTTCAAAAAATACTTAAGCATGCTTTGTGTAACATAAAAGTCTGCAATTACGCCGTCTCTCATAGGTCTTATTGCAACTATGTTGCCGGGAGTTCTTCCTATCATTTTTTTTGCTTCATCGCCTACAGCCATTACATGATTAGCGTCTGTCTTCACTGCAACAACCGAAGGCTCTCTTACAACTATGCCCTTACCTTTTACATATACCAAGGTATTGGCAGTACCTAAGTCAATACCTATATCCTTTGAAAAAAAATTAAATAAGCCCATTTATATTATGTCCTCCTTAGTTTCTTCATTAGTAATTTAACTCGTTGTGCTAGCTGATACCAAGCAGTGATGTTCCAAGGCTAAGAAGCTGTATGCTTGCTATAGGTCACACCAAGGCAGCTATGGCTTTGGAGTAAGGCAATTGGTGCGACTATTCCTTCGCTGTGCTGACAGCTTCTAAGCCTCTTCACAGACTGCTTTATATCAGCTAGCACAACAGTTTGATTTATTCTAGGGTTCTAGAAATACCCTTCTTCCTTCATGCTTATGTATCGCCCATCTCCGATAATCAAATGGTCAACCATCTCTATTCCTATTATTTTCCCTGCTTCTGATATCCTTTTGGTTATATTGATATCCTCCTTGCTTGGGGTTGGATCTCCGCTAGGATGATTGTGCGCAATAATTATGCTCGCACTGGACTTTCTAATGGCAGGTATGTATACCTCTCGTGGATGTACGATTGAGGAGTTGAGGTTTCCGATAGAAATATCCTCAATGCCTATTAAGCCGCACTTAGTGTTTAAGAGCATGGCTTTCATATACTCCTTTTTGAGATAACGCATTTCCTCCATAAGCAGCGCTGCGGCTTCCTTCGGTGACTTAATAAATGTCTCGCCGGTGCCGCCTGAAGCTGCCATTCTTTTCCCAAGCTCGATTGCAGCTTTAAGCTGAGCCGCCTTAGCAGCTCCTATACCGCTTATTTTACTTAACTCCTGAGCAGAACAGCTACTTAGATATCTAAGTCCCTCATTCTGATTCATAATCCTGTAGGAAAGATTCAGGGCACTTTCATTTCTTGTACCTGTCCTTATTAGTATTGCCAATAATTCTGCGTTTGATAATACTTCAGCCCCATATTTTAATAATCTTTCCCGCGGTCTTTCATCTATGGGAATTTCTTTTATAGTAATATTCTTACCCTCACCTGACATTGATGTACCTTCCTGTTGTATTATTTTAAAA
>CALJSV010000164.1 GCA_937976095.1 uncultured Clostridia bacterium
CTATATTACCTGCAAATCCTATAATGATTTTACCATTGCTAATGTTATCTTTTGTAAAAGAAGGCAATGTGACTGCTGGCTGTACCCACGTACTTTTACAAGAATACCTTTCCTCATAACTTTTGCTAAGCCAAGCGCTGCATGTGATAACCATATGTGTATTTTCAATAAAATATCTAAGAGTTTTTTGAACCTCCTCTGATTGATAATAAACCTTTAGTCTCGCATAACTCGGTACATTATATAAACTGTCATCTAGATAATAGAATGTGGTTTTATTCATCTTTGAAGCCGTCTCTAACAAAGAGCATAAGCGATAATCAATAACCCTTGAAAAGATTACATAATCACACCAGTCTAATAGGCTATTTGCTCTTGGGTAATTTGTAATCTGATACTGTAGTTTCCTTTGCTGCTGTAAGCACTCTAAGGTATTAATGATGCCAACTCTTTCGCTTGCTCCTTGAAGACTTCTAGCAATGATTAACCATTTCTTTGACTGCACCGCATTTTCAAACAAGTCCATGCCTCCACTCCCTCTAGCCACTTCTTTTTTGCTGTCTATAGTGTTGAGACGGTTATATTTAACTTATTGTCAAGTACCTGCTCGAGCATATTCATAAAGCTTGGCAGAACTGCCTGAGTCTCATATTTTTGTCTGATATCCTGCGTGGCATTGTTTAATAGACTTTTTCTTAAAGCTTTATCTTCTATAAGCTCGGTGATAGCGCTATACCATTCTTCTTCGAGGTTATCAATAATAAGCCCATTGTAGTGATCGGTTATAACTTCTTTGTATAAGGCTTTATTGGAATAAATGCCGCAAGCACCAGCTGCTGTGATTTCTAAATATTTGTTAGGGCACTTGCTATTTGTATATCTTGTAGCATCCAGTGGACTAATCATAATATCACACTCCCACCCACTTACTTCTCTGGCGTATTTTTTATAATCTAAGGTATAGGCTGTTTGTGTAATCCTTTCATGAAAGGGTTGAAATAAATCTGGCAGTTCTATCCCTTTAAAAAATAAACTTACCCCTTTAAAATCAGCTAGAATCTTGGCAAGCGCTTTAAATGCGGGGTCAAAATGCTGAACTTTAGAGGCGCTTCCTGCAAAACCAATACGCAAGCCCTCTTTTTGCAAAGTAACTTCTTCCCTATTAAAATGATTAAGATTGACATTAGGTTTTAGTCTTAAAACACTGGGATTGTATTTTTTGATATCTTCAGCTAAAAGCGAGTTATAAACAAGTACATAATCTACTGCCCTAATAAGAAAAATCGAGAAATGAGAATGAGCTGTATTTGTTCCCATATGTGCTTCTAGATGAGGATATGTCTCAGTGATATGAAACCAATTATCATCTAACAAATAAACTGTTTTAATCCTCTTTTCACGACAATACTTGGCTGCAAAAAGAGCATTTTGGGTACTGCATCTTACAAAGAAAACACTATCATATCCCTCTAACTCTTCTGCTTTTAGTTGACTTTCTGAAAATCTTCGCCATGTTAAAAAGCTTTGCTCCCTTAGTGCTTCAAAGTAGTTTAAAAAGCATAATTGAACCTGTACATTCTCAGTTGGAACGCCTACAATAGCAATCTTGCAGGCTTTTCCTTTATAGACTACCTTTGCAGATAGTGCTTGCGGCAACTGATCTTCCCTGTTGTAGGTTGTTGTAATATAATTTCTAATGAGCGCATCTAGATTCTGCTTGAAAAAATAGTTATAGCTGATATCGGCTAATGGTAATTTAATCGTAATCGGCATGCCTATTAAGGCATCTGTTTTACTCCTACGGGTTAACCGAATAAGAAATTCCCAATCTGCTATCTGTGCTAGTTCTTTATCTTGAATAAATCCTCCTAGCAGTTCTACTATTTTTCTGGTGATTAACATATAACATAAAGGAATGGAATTAACAAAAGAGATAGAGCTTGCAGATAATTCCTTGATGCCTGCAATCACTTCAATAAAACTGCTTTTATCATTTAAATTCATGTACTTTGCCATGCCATATACAGCATCTAATTGCTCTGCTGACATCATACGCATTAACTGAAAAAGAGAATCCATATGCCAGGATACACCTGACCATGTATATACAATATAATCTCCTTTAGATAGGCTATACCCTTGATTCCACATCGCTCCAGGTCCTACAAATGCCTTATTCATTTCTACAATCTTAATGTTTCTATACATTTCTCCCAATGCTTTTTTAATCGTTTCAGCTTCATCACTATGCACTTGCTCTAACATTATAATGATTTCAATACTTGTATCTTTTGATAAAAACCTTTGGTTGAAATAAGAGGCTACATCTGTTATAAGTTCCTCTGTAGGCCTACTAAAGTGATGATAAATAATAAATGATATCGTCATGTTAAAACCTACTATCTATATAGACTCATTTTATATAATTCTTTATCTTGACATGTAATTACTGCTTCTTTTGTAAATCCTACATGTTCATAAGCCTTTATCGCCGGAACATTATTTATAAACACTTTTAGCTCTATCTTTTTTAAATCAAGTGTTTCAAAACCAAAGCTGCAAATTGCCCTTGTGATCTTTTCCCCTAAACCTAAACCCCTTACATGCTCTGCGCCTACCATAAGTCTTCCAAACTCAGCATTTCCTGCTATTTTATCAATAGTATACAAAGCAGCTGTGCCTATTAACTTATGCTCCCATTCAGCAGAA
>CALJSV010000165.1 GCA_937976095.1 uncultured Clostridia bacterium
GGTGATATTATTGCTGAGGTAGGAGACACAGGACTAGTATCAGGGCCTCATTTACACTTTGAAATTTTGGAAAATGGAGTAGCGGTCGATCCTATACTAATGATAGAAACCGTGATTGAGCAATAGTTCAATTAGTTTATAACTCAATATATGGAGGATAATATTGTGAGGATAAAAGTAAATATGTTTTTTATCCTTTTTTTGTTTGCATGCTTTTATACGGGGTATCTTGAACAGGCTATTATCATATTTACAAGTGTAATCCTCCATGAGCTGGGACATGTGTATGTAGCCGGCAAGCTTAAGCTGCATGTTGAAGAAATTGAGCTATTTCCCTTTGGAGGAGTGGCAAGGATTGAAAACATGACAAAGTATGGTGGGATGACAGAAGCCATTGTAGCGCTCGCGGGACCTTCTGTAAGCTTACTTATAGCAATGTGCTTTTATTTTTTTTCACTTTTCAGTGAGACTATGCAGCTGGTTTATAAGTACAACTTTCTTCTATTCGCCTTTAATATTACACCAGTGCTCCCTCTAGACGGAGGCAGAATACTTCGCAACATAATGCTTCATCATACCAGCTACAAGCAGTCTACCAGAATAATGTCTATATTGGGAAAGCTGGCTGCCATTATTTTGGTGGTCTATAATATTCTTCTGATACTAAACGGGGATGAAACCTTTGCTTTTGCGTCTGTTGCTTTTTTTATGTTTCTCGGAGCGGTAAAGGAACAGAAATATTGCTCCTACTATTATTTACTGAACAAAAACAATAAAAAAGTAAAAGCAATAAAATCAAGAGCGATAAAAAAAAGGATCATAAAGGTACATGAGGATACTTATCTAAGGTTTGCAGCCGCTCAGTTTAGCCCATCAAATGTCTGTGAAATCCGAGTATTTGATGGTAATGGAAAGCTGTTAAGAATTCTGAATGAAGCTGATATTATGGACGCTATCATAAGATACGGCTATGAGGGAAAAATCAAAGAGCTTCATAAATAGCTGTTATATTCAGCAAATAATTTGCCTTACTGTAAACTTACTGTAGAATTTTATGTGATATTTATGTAATAATATATAATACGGAATAATGTCTGTAATGATTGAAATACTATGCAGACTCTGTCTGCTGAGATAAATAGGAGGATGAATGAACATAAGCACTAAGGATTACATATACGATGAGCTGCTTCCCAGAGTTGAAAAGCCAGGGAGGTACATCGGTACAGAATGGAACAGTATACATAAGGATACAAAGGAAATAAGCATAAGATTTGCTTTTTGCTTTCCAGATGTATATGAGGTTGGGATGTCTCATTTGGGGATGAAAATTATTTACCATCTGCTAAACCATCAAAAGGATGTATACTGCGAAAGAGTATTTGCACCGTGGCCTGATATGGAGACAGAAATGCGCAAGAGCGATATTAAGCTTTTTGCACTTGAGAGCCGCGATCCTATAAAGGACTTTGATTTTGTAGGCTTTACTCTTCAATATGAGATGAGCTATACAAATATTCTTAACATGCTTGATCTTGCCGGAATTCCAATTAAAGCCTCACAGAGAGAAAAGGGACAGCCTTTCGTAGTAGCAGGAGGACCATGTGCATATAACCCGGAGCCACTGTCGGACTTTGTTGATTTCTTTATACTTGGTGAGGGCGAGGAGGTAACTCTTGAGGTTATTGATGCGTATAGACGGTGGAAGGCCACGGATAAGTCAAGAGAGGAATTCTTGGCTATGGTGGCTGAAATAAGAGGAATTTATGTTCCGAGCCTCTATAAAGTTTCTTATAATGCAGATGGGACTATAGAAGAAATAGCTTCAAACAATGAGAGTGTGCCCAAAAAAGTAAGAAAAAGAGTAGTTAAGGACCTTAAGAATAGCTACTTTCCTGATAAAGTCATAGTACCCTTTATTGATATAGTGCATGACAGAATAATGCTTGAGATATTCAGAGGCTGCACAAGGGGCTGCAGATTCTGTCAGGCAGGAATGATATACAGGCCAATAAGAGAGAGGACTGTTGAGGAGCTGGTTGAGCTGGCGGATAGGCTGCTTGAAAGCTCCGGCTATGAGGAGATTTCTTTATCCTCGCTATCTACAAGTGACTTTTCAAAGCTAAATGAGCTTGTGGAAAAGCTGGTATCGAAGTATGAAAGCAAAAGAGTCGGGCTATCCCTGCCTTCACTTCGTATAGACTCCTTCTCCATGAAGCTGGTGCAGGAGGTTCAGAAAATAAGAAAAAGTGGTCTTACCTTTGCTCCTGAGGCTGGAAGCCAAAGGATGAGGGACGTCATTAATAAGGGTGTTACTGAGGAGGATCTAGTAAAGTCAGTAGAGGCAGCCTTTATAACAGGCTACAGCAATTTAAAGCTGTACTTTATGATAGGCCTGCCAACAGAAGCTATGGAGGATGTTCAGGACATTGCAGACCTTGGCTATAAGGTAGTAGATACCTATTACAGTGTTCCAAAAGAAAAAAGAGGGAAGGGCGTAAACATTACCATAAGTGTTTCATCCTTTGTGCCAAAACCCTTCACACCCTTCCAGTGGGAGCCTCAGGACAGCATAGAGACACTCAAAGAAAAGCAAAGATATTTAAGAGGTGCCATAAAGAACAAAAAGCTTACATATAACTGGCATGAGCCTTTCGTAAGCTATATGGAGGCAATCTTTGCAAGAGGAGACAGACGGTTGGGAGAGGTTCTCTATAAGGCGTGGCAGTTAGGCTGTAAATTTGACGGCTGGGATCAGCATTTTAAATTTGATACTTGGATGGAAGCATTTAAGGAAGCAGGGCTTGAGCCGGAGTTTTATGCTTATAGAAGGAGAGAACTGGATGAAGTACTGCCATGGGATCATATAGATGTTGGAGTTTCTAAAAAGTACCTGAGAGGAGAATACAAAAAAGCTCTTAAGGGTGAGCTGACGAGGGATTGCAGAGTGGTATGTACAGGCTGTGGTATAAACCTTCTGGAAGAAGGGGGCGTGTGCAAATAATGCAGGTAGATAGCAAAAAGAATGTTTTAATGAGACTTAAATTTACAAAAGGCAATGAAGTAAAGTATATTTCTCACTTGGATCTTATGAGAGCCTTTCAAAGGGCAATAAGGAGAGCAGACATACCTATAGCCTATAGCAGCGGCTTTAATCCTCATCAGGAGATATCCTTTGGCGCACCTTTGTCTCTTGGTATAACAAGTGATGCCGAATATCTTGACATTAAGCTCAGAGAGGATATGAAGCCTGAGGCGATAATAGAAGAGCTCAACGATAAGCTTCCGGCGGGCATAAAGCTTCGTGCAGGGACTATACTCAATGAAAGAGCCAAGAGTGCCATGGGACTTGTAACTCATTCGAGGTACACCGTAAAGGTAAATGTTCAAGGTATAGAACTCAACCAGTTTAGAGAAAAGCTTGATGAATTCATGAGTTTGGCTGAGATAAAGGTAATGAAAAAGCAGCCTAAGAAGGATTTTGAGTTGAAGGAAATAGATATAAGACCAATGATAGTAAGTGTAGGAGCAGTAGAGGCTCCTGATAGCGGCGGCAGCTACTTTCTACAATGTCTGCTTTTGTCCGGAAGCAAGAACAATCTTAAGCCGGAGCTTTTAGTAAAGGCTTTTGCAGACTTTTCCAGCTGGGAGCTTACGGGAGTGAGGATAAACAGGGAAGAGGTCTATACCGAATATCAGGGTCAGCTCTTAGATCTGCTTCAGTATGCTGAGAAAGAAAATCAATAAGGCATAAGAACGGGCAGGCTAAAATAAATCAGCATTGAAGGGGACTGATTATGAATCGAATTATTGTTGATGTTCACGAAATGTTTACAAGGGTTGCCTTGCAGGAAAGCGAGGAGCTGTCAGAAATATATGTAGAAAAAAATCTTAATGAATCCGTAGTAGGCAATATATATAAAGGGCGGGTAGAAAACGTTCTTCAGGGAATGCAGGCTGCTTTTGTAGATATAGGGATGGATAAGAATGCATTTCTTTATGTGAAGGATGCTATTCCAAACGCGTATTTTGATGAAGAGGATGACAATAGCCTTGCAACACAGTTCAAGGATGTTCAAATAACTGATATACTTAAGCCCGGGCAGGAAATAATGGTGCAGGTAGTAAAGGAGCCCATTAGCACAAAGGGTGCCAGAGTGACTACCCACATTACACTTCCGGGAAGATATCTTGTACTGATGCCCACTGTTGAATACATAGGCATATCAAGAAGGATAGAAAGTGACGAGGAGAGAGAAAGGCTTAAGGCAGTAGTAGATAAGTTCAAGCCGGCTGGCATGGGTCTGATAGTACGAACAGCTGCAGAAGGCTGTACCGATGCTGAATTTGCAGAGGACATTGAATTTCTATTAAAGCTTTGGGATAATATCAGGACAAACCAAAAGTCCGGAAGCATACCTCGAATAGTACATAAGGATTTAAATATTATATATAGAACAGTCAGAGATATATTCACAAACAATATAGACAGCTTTGTTATAAACAATAAGGAGCATTATGAAAGGGTTATAGAGCTTTTGAAGCTTATATCACCACAGCTGATACACAAAGTACAGCATTTTGATAAGGCTTATGACCTGTTTGAGTATTTTAATATTTCCAGTCAAATAACAAAAATGCTCAGCCGGAAGGTATGGCTGAAAAGCGGAGGCTACATAGTTATCGACCAAACTGAAGCCTTGACCTCTATTGATGTAAACACAGGAAAGTTTGTAGGAACTATAGACCTTAAGGATACAGTATTGAAGACGAATGTAGAGGCATCAAGAGAAATAGCAAGACAGCTAAGGCTTCGTGATATCGGGGGCATTGTCATTATTGATTTTATTGATATGCCTGATAAGGAGCATGAAAAAGTGGTGATAGAGGTACTGAAAAACGCGCTGAAAAGGGACAGGACAAGGTCAAACGTATTCGGAATGACCCAGCTTGGACTTTTGGAAATGACGCGAAAAAAAGTAAGACAAAGAGCCGAATACTCATTCTTGGAAGCATGTCCACAATGCGGTGGAGAAGGTAAGGTACTTATGGGCAGCACTGTAAAGGCCTAGCAAATATTTCGTTGACAAACCCTTACCACTATGATAAAGTATATTGATGTAGGCGTATCCGCACGGAACGGGTCTAAATTTTACCTAGCTTTCGGCGAGACTTAATAATGAGGAGGTGTAGCCTAATGTATGCTATTATAAAGACTGGCGGCAAGCAATACAGAGTTAATGAAGGTGATGTTATATCAGTAGAAAAGCTCAATGTTGCTTCCGGAGAAAAGGTTATGTTTGACGAAGTTCTTGTTGTATCAAAGGACGGAGAAATAAAAATCGGTGCTCCTGTAATTGCAGGTGCAAAGGTTGAAGCAACTGTTCTTCAAGAAGGTAAAGGCAAGAAGGTTATCGTATTCAAATATAAGCCTAAAAAAGACTTTAGAAAGAAGCAAGGTCACAGACAGCCATTTACAAAGGTTAAGATTGATAAGATCAATTTCTAATCGGCTAGTTATATGACTAAAGTGGAAATCTATCGTCAAAATAAGTGCATAATAGGCTTCAAGGTAACTGGACATTCAGGCTATGCCAAGCGTGGTGAGGATATTGTTTGCAGTGCTGTATCAGCTCTGACACAAACGGCCTTGCTGGGACTGGAAAAGGTAGCCAAAGCTTCTGTTGATTATGACATAAGCGACGGATATCTTCAATGCAGAATCATTGATGCAGGCTCAGAGCTTGGAGCTGTCAAATGTGCAGCCATACTTGAGACTATGTATGAAGGTCTAAAAAATATAGAGATTACCTATGGAAAATATATAAGGTTATTAGATAAAGAGGAGGTGTAATCAATGCTCAGAATTAACCTTCAGTTATTTGCGCATAAAAAAGGGGTTGGAAGCTCCAGGAACGGTCGTGACAGTGAGTCAAAAAGACTTGGAGTAAAAAGAGCTGATGGACAATTGGTCCTTGCTGGCAATATATTAGTTAGACAAAGAGGAACTAAGATTCATCCCGGAACAAACGTTGGTATCGGCAAAGATGATACATTGTTTGCTCTAGTTGAGGGTGTTGTTAAGTTCGAAAGAAAAGGTAAGGACAAAAAGCAGGTTAGCGTATACCCTGCTGCACAATAAGCTAATGAATTCCAAAGGTACAGTATGACTGTACCTTTGTTTTTTACTAACACAGGCGCAAATTGCACTCCTGTGTTAGTAAAAAACAGATTTATTTGCAGTAAAATAAATATAATTAGGTTATAATATAATACATAAGATGATGTCGATATAATCAGTATTGATTGAGGTGAGAAGTAAGTAATGTTTGTAGATGTAGCGAAAATATTCGTAAAAGCAGGGGATGGCGGAAACGGACGTATATCCTTCAGAAGAGAGAAGTATGTACCCAATGGAGGCCCGGACGGCGGAGATGGTGGAGACGGCGGAGATGTTATTTTTGTAGCTGATGAAGAGCTAAGAACCCTTATGGACTTCAGATATAGAAGAAAGCACGTTGCTGAAAGTGGAGAGCAAGGCGGTTCCAATAATTGCTTTGGCAAAAGTGCTGAGGACTTATACATAAAGGTACCTGTAGGCACTATTCTAAGAGATTCTGAAACAGGGCTTGCAGTTGGGGATTTAAAGGCTCCGGGAGACACTATAAGAGCTGCCAGGGGTGGTAAAGGTGGTAAAGGAAACGCACAGTTTGCTACGCCTACCAGGCAGGCTCCTAGGTTTGCACATCCTGGTGAAAAAGGCGAGGAAAGATGGGTAGAGCTTGAGCTTAAGCTTATAGCTGACGTTGGACTTGTAGGGTTTCCGAATGTAGGAAAATCAACCTTTCTTTCAATAGTAACCTCTGCAAAGCCTAAGATAGCAAACTATCATTTTACCACATTAGTTCCGAATCTTGGAGTTGTAGACCTTGGTAATGGCAGAAGCTTTGTTATAGCTGATATACCAGGCCTTATTGAAGGTGCGCACAGTGGTGTGGGCTTAGGCCATGATTTCCTTAGACATGTTGAGAGGACAAAGGTCATAATACATATACTTGATGTTTCAGGCTCAGAGGGAAGAGACCCTTATGAAGACTTTATCAAAATAAATGAAGAGTTAAAGCTTTACAACGAAAGACTCTCAAAAAAGCCACAGATAGTTGCCTGCAACAAGATGGATATACCTGCTGCACAGGAAAGCTTTGAAGGCATCAAAGAAAAGTTGGAGCAGCAAGGCTATGAGGTGTTTTCTATCTCTGCTGCAACCAAGCAAGGAATAGAGCCTTTAATGAATAAGGTATATAATATGCTTGATCAGCTAAAAGATGTTGAAGAACCAGTTGAAGAAATCTCTGAATTGTTGTATCATAAAAATACAGATGAAAAACCTTACAACATCAGGAAGGAAAACGGAATTTATATTGTTGAAGGAAGACTTGTGGAGCAATTGCTCGAATCAGTAAACCTTGATGATAATGATTCTATTAAGTACTTCCAAAAGGTGCTAAGAAAGAGAGGTATCGTTGATGAGTTAAGGCAAATGGGTGTACAAGACGGAGATACCGTAAAAATGTATGACTTAGAATTTGAATATTTTGATTAATGAACTGGAGGTCAAAGGTAAACAATGAACTGCATGCATTGTGAAAACTGTAAGCAGAATACTGCAACTTATTTCTGCCTTTCAAAGAACGAGATAGTAATTAACGACAACTTTATACAAAATGCTGAAAAGAGCAGAAGTGGCTGGAAAAAAGGTGATCCTGGTTACGAAACTCATCGACGTAAGCTTAGAAAAGAAGTAGAAGTATAATTATATATAAAAGTGAGGCAGACGCAAGTCTGCTTTTTATTTGGATGCAATATGTAAAAATGAAAGGAGGGATACTGATATGCTGACAAGTAAGCAAAGAGCTTATCTGCGTGGACTTGCAAATACCATGGAGCCAATATTCTTAATAGGTAAGGGTGGCGTGACGGAAGCTATGATGCATGAGATAGATTATGCCCTTGAGGCGAGAGAGCTTATTAAGATAAAGGTACTGAATAACAGCATGACAGACGTAAGAGAGGCAAGCGAAGAGATTGCCAAATTCTTAGATGCTGATGTAGTGCAGGTGATTGGTGGTAAGTTTGTACTTTATAAGCCATCAAAGGATAATCCAAGAATAATACTATAAAGGGGCGAAGGCTCCTTTTTAGTTTGGAAATATAATGAATTTTGAGTATTTGCTTCAAAAGCTTAAAGATATGGTGTATAATTGAAATAAAATGTTTTCCTGACCTTATGGAGGTAATTATGAGCTATTTCGACAGTTTTAGTATAAGTAGAAAGCTCGGCATAATGGGCGGAACCTTCGATCCTATCCATTACGGTCATCTTGTTGCTGCGGAGGCAGTAAGAGATAGATTTCAGCTTGATAAGGTGTTGTTTATACCATCTGGTAATCCACCTCATAAAAATAGTAAAAATGTAACAGATGCTATTCATAGGTATAATATGACGCTTCTTGCAACTGCTGCAAACCCGTATTTTGAGGTTTCTCGTATAGAAATTGATAGAAAAGGTATAACCTATACTATAGATACAATTAAAGAGTTAATGACACTTTATGGAAGTGGGACAGAGCTTTTCTTTATAACAGGTGCAGATGCTTTGTTAGAGATATTAACATGGTACAAGGTAGATGAGCTCTTGAAGCTATGTAATTTTGTGGCGGCCACAAGACCGGGATTTAATAAGAAAGATTTGGAACAAAAACTACATGAAATTAAGTCTAAATATAGTAAAGAAGTTTTTCAGATAGAAATACCATCGCTTGCTATATCATCCACTGACATCCGAACCAGGGTTAATAACAATCACACCTTTAAGTATTTGCTGCCCGAGTCTGTGGAGCAGTACATCATTAAGCACGGGATATATAGGGAGTGAAAGCTTTGATTGATATTGCCAGGATGAAAAAGTATCTGAGGCAAGAGCTATCAGCCAAAAGATACAAGCACTCTGTAAATGTAAGCAAGACTGCGGTAGAGCTGGCATCAAGATATGGCTGTGACCTGCACAAGGCAGAGATTGCCGGCCTTGTACATGACTGTACAAGAGAGATGGACATTGACACACAGCTTAAGCTTCTAAAAAAGCTGGATGTTGTGCCGGATGAAGTTACTATCTTTGTAAAGGAGCTAGTTCACGCAGCTTCAGCTGCATATGTCTGCAGTCAATTGTTTATGATTGAGGATCAAGAAATAATATCGGCTGTAAGGTACCATACAACTGCTAAGGCTGATATGACCTTGCTTGAAAAAATTATTTTTCTAGCTGATTTTATAGAGCCGGCAAGGGAGTTTGAAGGTGTTGACGCTATAAGAGATATAGCTTTTAGAGAGCTGGATCAAGCTATTCTAATGGCACTGAATTCTGCAATCAGCTTTGTCCTAAAAAAGGAAAAACCGATTCATATTGCAACTATAGAAGCTAGAAATCATATAATCTTGGAGCTTAACAAAAGGTATGATGAAGAACTTCAACTGAAAAAATAGATGGATGGGGATGTTAATTTGAAAAAGTATATTGTAATATTTGGAGTATCTTTCTTAGTTTTTTTTGGCATCTTAGGCGGCATATACTATTTTCTTGATAAGACTCATGAGCAAATGCAGGACCCTGATTTTGAGGCATCAATTGTTGATAATCCTGAATTAAAGCCACCAGAATCCAAAAATGATGTAGTGGTTAATGCGTTAGTGCTAGGTGTTAATCAAGGACTTTCTGACATAATGCAGGTAGTTCGATATAATAAGGAAAACCATAAAATTGCCGTTATATCTATTCCAAGAGATACTAGGGTGAATTATACTTATTTATCTAAAGGTAAGCCCAAATCAGTAACAGATAAGATTAATTCTGTTGTAAGTAAGGATGATGGTACGGCATTAGTAATGAAAACAGTAGGCGATTTATTAAATATACCCATACATCATTATGTCCGTGTTAACTTGGTTGGAGCTGAGAGGATAGTAGATACAATAGGAGGGGTTAAGATTAATGTGCCTTTCCACATGTACTATGTTGATGAATATCAAGATTTATATATTGATATTCCTAAGGGCGATCAAGTTCTTGACGGTAAGAATGCAGTTCATTTTGTAAGATATAGATCAGGTTACCCAGATCAGGATCTTGGAAGGATAAAAGCACAGCATGAGTTTATAAAGGCCTTTGTAAGAAAGCTTACCTCTCCTTCCATACTGCCAAAGGCTCCAGCCTTGCTGACAACTATGAGTAAACACATAAAGACTAATCTTGACGAAAGTGATATTACCAAATATGCTGTAAATGTAAAGAATATTAGTCTTGAAAATATTGCTCAATATACCGTTCCAGGCAATGCACTAAAAATTAATGGGATAGCATATTTTATACACAACAAGAATTTATTGGATGAATTATTGAAGGAAGTAAACTTAGTTTTAGGGGTTGATGAGAATGCTGTAGCAGTATCTCAAGGTACACCTAATAGTGCAGATATGAATCAGAATCTGGTTAAAAAGAAGGATATAAAGGTTGAGATACTGAACAGCACAAAGGAGAACGGACTTGCTTCAGCCCTCAAGACTCAACTCGAGGCACTAGGATATTCGGTAGTTAAAATAGGGGACACTAAGGATCTGACTTTTTCCAGTTCTAGGCTAATTAATAGAAACGGAAGTGAAGAATGGGCAAGTCTATTGGCAGTGGATTCGGGTATACCAAACATAGATACGGATATTGACAGCTCTCACGGCTGTGATATAACTATAATTATAGGAAAAGACATGATAAAAAAATAGGAGGGATTTTATTGTTCGCAATATCAACAGAAATGGCCAACAAGGCTGTAGAAATACTTAAGGATAAAAAGGCTAAGGATATCAGGCTTTTGGATATACATGAGATATCCACTATAGCTGATTATTTTCTAGTAGTTACAGGAACCTCTACTACTCAGCTTCAGGCAATGGCTGATGCTCTTGATGAGAAAATGGAGCTAGCTGGCTACAAGCTGCACCATAAGGAAGGCTTTAGAGGCGGAAGATGGATACTGGTAGACTTTAACAATATTATAGTACATTTATTCCATGATGAGGAAAGAAACTTCTATAATCTTGAGAGGCTATGGAAGGATGCTAAAACTGTAGAGGTGGAAGAGTAAGAGTACGTTTAAACGGACTCCTGCAGAATGTGGGGGTTCGTTTTTTTATAAGCTCAATAGAGATTTTAATGTTGCAAATATTGTGTAAATGGTGGATACTATATATATAAATTTTATCATATACAAGTTTTGCAGTTATTGTTCAAAGGAGAGATATTTATGAGCGACAATATTCATCCAATTCTAAAAAACATGTTGCCTATGGTAGAAGGGATAGCAAGTACTTTTGGCAGGAATTGCGAAGTAGTGCTACACGATGTGAGCAACCCACAAAGCTCCATAATCGCCATAGCAAATGGACACGTCACAGGTAGAGTTATAGGAGGTCCGATGAGCGAATACGGACTTGCTTCACTTAGAAAAGGGGACTTTTCAAAGCACAAGATAAACTATATGAAGAAGACTCCTGATGGTAGAATACTAAAGTCTTCATCAATATTTATTAAGGACGAAGCCAACAATCTTATAGGTTTTTTGTGCATTAATTTTGATATATCAGAGCTTATAGTTGTTAAGAATCTTATGTATGACTTTATCAATGTTGATGAAAATCAGGATTATCCGCAGGATGATAGTGAAAGCTATGGATCCTCTGTAAATGATGTTCTTAGCAGTATTGTAAGCAAGACCCTTGAAAGTGTTGGAAAGCCAGTTGCCTTCATGTCTAAGGAGGAAAAGGTCAATATAGTAGAAATGCTGGATGCTAAAGGGGTATTCCTGATAAAGGGTGCTATCGACTATGTAGCTAAGGTTTTATGTGTGTCAAGATACACAATATACAATTACCTGGATGAGATAAGGGTAAACTCTTAAAAATTTCATAAAAAGCGTCATACTTCTGTAATGTGCCGCATATTATACAAATGGCTTAACACAATAATTTGTACAGCCGGTATAATACTACACATTATAGGAGGAGCAGAATGAAGGTATTGAGAGAAAGAAACGGTCAGGCAATTTTAAGAGTTGAAGATCAGCATATGGGTATTAATTATGAATGGTGGTTTGATATACAAAAAATGCGAGATGGTATCAGACTCGAAGAAAAAAACAATAAGACATATATATATTGTCATATCTTTAAGGGGAAAGATAAGGAAAGCTGGATAGTTGAAGAATTTGATAGAAGAGTACCAAGAGTAAGAATAGTTTAGATGCGATTAAGGAGGAAAACAGAGGATGAAGGAAATAATAAACACAAATAATGCACCTGCAGCCATAGGACCATATTCGCAGGCAACAAAGCTTGGCAACCTTATATACACCTCAGGTATGCTGCCACTGGTGCCCGCTTCAATGCAGATAGTTGAGGGTGATGTTCAGGCACAGACAACTCAAGTACTGGAAAACCTTAAGGCATTATTAGAGGATGCAGGAAGCAGTCTCGATAAAGTAATAAAGACAACTGTATTTATTAAGGATATGAATGAATTTCCGAGAATAAACGAGATATACTCAAAATACTTTACCAGCAACCAACCTTCAAGGTCCTGCGTCGAGGTTGCAAGACTTCCTAAGGACGCTCTTGTTGAGATAGAACTGATTGCATATATTTAAATATAAAAGACTGGCTTCAGACTATGAAGCCAGTCTTTTATATTATCTCTTAACATACTTAATATACATTGAGCGCTTGCTCTTTTTCTTTTTGAGCTTATTTATTGTAATTATAGTTCTAAGCACTAAAAAGGCTCCTACAACCCAATAAACCCATTTCCATGAAAAGGACTCCTTAACCTTCTCAGTAAGCTTTGGTATGCTGTAATCCTCTTCTGAGTATAGATTTACTGACTTGATCAGATTATCCCCAAGCATAAAATTTACCTTGCCAAGCACTTGTCCGCGAGAGATAGGTGGAGCTGCGTTTTCTACAACATCTAACACGGGTACAAGCTTCTCCTGTCCGTCCTTTAATATTGTGATGTCAAAGCTTTCTTCTGCCAGCAGATTTATTTTTTTGCCAGTGCTTTGTATAGTGATATAGGTGACAATCTGATCCTTCTGTACCGCATTTATACTCTCGTAGTTTGCAAAGCCATATTCAAACATATTGACTATATCCGGGTATAAAAAGTTTTTATCCGTACCTAAAACAACTGCTATAAGCTCCATACCGTCTTTTTTTGCTCCAGATACAAGACAATGCTTTGACTTTGTAGTATAGCCTGTTTTGATGCCTGTAGCAAACTCATAGTATTCTTTGCCTTTGTCATTTATAAGCTTATTACTGTTCCTTATATAGGGTCTTTCTTCTTGCTTATTAGTAGCAGGGATAGAATAGCTGTAGGTTGAAACCAGCTTTCTAAACATTTCATTTTGCATACAATACTTTGCGATTAAGGCTAAATCCCTAGCTGTAGAATAATGCTCATCACTATGTAGTCCATGAGGATTAACGAAATTGGTATTGTTGGCACCCAATTCCTTTGCTTTTTTGTTCATAAGAACTGCAAAATCTGCAACAGAGCCTGATATGCGTTCTGCTATTGCCACAGCAGCATCATTTGCTGATTGCAGCATAAGCGCATACATAAGCTGTTCCATTGTTAGCTCTTCATCGGGCAATATATATATTTGACTGCTGCCCCTTTCAATTGAGGTTGAGGGATTCTTTCCCGCAATAACCACCTCATCCAGCCTTGTATTTTCAAGAGCAAGTATACCAGTCATTATTTTTGTTGTACTGGCATTATACATTTTAGTATCTGCATTTCTTTCGTATAAAACCCTTCCGGTTTTGGCATCTATCAGTATAGCAGCTGGTCCGCCTACGATGGGATCAGCATTTATCCTAGTAATATTAAGGAGAAAGCTTATTAAAATCAATACTACAATCTTATTCTTCATCCATACCTCCGACTAGTGTTTATTCAGTTGCAATATATATTATACCAAAAAAACAGGCTATAGGCATTATAATTTGTAAAAAAAATACGAATAAACGAGTAATTATACATTACACAAGACAGAAAATTTGTTATAATAGTACATGGCCTACATAAGTAAAGGAGGAGTAACGGTGAGAATAATAGATA
>CALJSV010000166.1 GCA_937976095.1 uncultured Clostridia bacterium
CATATTGTTTTTATGTATAATTTAATAGCTTGATGCATATAATTTTAGGTTCAGGAAATATTTAAGCTTTTAAACACTGGGACCTGCAAATTTCAATATATAAAAAGGCAAGAAATATCTTGCCTTTGAAGCCTATATTAAGTTGTTTTTCTTTTTATAGGAGTTTTAACTCCTTTTCTTGTGCCGTGCTTGTGCTCGCTTTGAAGCTGAGCTTTTTGTGACTTTGCTTCCCTCGGAGTAAACAGATTGTGTGGGACAATAAGATCTATTGCAAATTCTTCTCTATGTCCTTTTATATTTGTGTAGCGTCCATATCGCATTGACAATTTGAACTCCTCCTTTTGGGTATCAAAATGAAAAAGCACATTATTATTGTGTCCGTTTTTATAATAAAACCCTTCGTCAAGTAAATGATAATTATAAAAGAGCTTCCAATTAAAGCAGAAATTTCATGTGTTAATTTGTTTACTGATGTCGAAATATATAGAATGATTTGCTATAATTTTAATTAGAACGGAGGGTGATTAAGTGAAGGCAAAAGCAGTAATAATAGTAGTAATATTAGTAATTTTTTTGGCTGCCTCATTAATTTCATGCAATGGAAATACTAACCAACCCAATGAAGAGAAGGCGCCTCAAAGCAGCGAGGCAATCGATGCTCCTCAAAAGGAAGCAGAAGCTGAGGCTGAAAAAAAGGATGAAGAGGCAAAGGAACAGGAAGCTGCAATAGATCTGCAAAAAATCAAGCCAAATGAAAACGGAAGAATAATGCTGCTTATGTATCATGGCATAAGCGACAAGGAGAGCGAGTGGGTAAGAACTCCTGAGAATTTCAGGAGGGATCTGCAGACGCTTTATGAAAAGGGGTATAGAATAATAAGTCTTAAAGACTATATTGATAATGATATTAAGGTTGAAGCCGGATTTACACCGGTGGTTTTGACCTTTGATGATGGTCTCCTGAACCAATTTAACTATATCGAGGTAAATGGGGAAAGAAGGCTTGATCCTGATTGTGCGGTAGGAATTTTGGAGGAATATTTCAAAAAATACCCTGACTTTGGTCGTGGCGGAAGCTTCTATGTGTTCTATCCGCTTCCTTTCAGGCAGAAGGAGTTAATTAAGGAAAAGTATGAGTTTTTGATACAAAATGGATATGAGGTTGGCAATCATGCTTACACGCATGAAAACCTGGGGAAAATAAGTGCGAATGAAGTACAAAAAGCCCTAGCGCTTAACGTGGTCAATACAAGAAAATACATTGAGAACTTCGAAGTATTCTCGCTAGCGCTGCCTTATGGTGCTTCGCCAAAGGGCGAAGATTATAAATATGTAGTAAGCGGTGAATATGAGGGTACACAATACAACCATAAGGCTGTATTGCTGGTTGGCAGCAATCCCGCCCCCTCGCCTAATAGTATAAAGTTTGATGCCTCAAAGCTACCAAGAATTAGAGCCAGCGAAATGAATACTGCAGGTACAGGTATTTATGACTGGCTTACGCATTTTGAAAAGAACCCACATGAACGATATATAAGCGACGGTAATCCCGACACCATAACTATACCTGAAGAGGAAACTGAAAAAGTTAACCTAGAGGCGATAAAGGATAAAAAGCTGGTCAAATATTTAAGGCAATAAGAGCAATAATTAAATGCATCCCGAAAGGGATGCATTTAAATTTACTCGTAATTTATTTTTTCTAATGTAAAGGTTCCTAAAAGTATGTTTTCAATCAATTTTTCCTTTATGTAAGGACTTGGAATCAAGTCATCCTTTAGGGGCTTAGATAGGAAAAAGAGTGTATCGCTTTCATCTGCGACTTCTCCATATAGCACTCCGTTTTTGAATAATCTGTCGCCAATCCTAAGCTTTATGTCGTCTATTCCAATTTGCAATGCTTGGGATTCCGGCTTTCTTCTTCGTTTCATAATATCCTCCTATCCGGTGCCTGCGGCACATAGGCCGTTAAACAACTTCCAGTATTATATTAACTCTAATGAAGGCAATAATCAAGTGTGTAAAAAAGCTCTTAAAAAAGCTTGAGTTAATATAGATTTAGCATAGCATAACGGATGCGCTCGAAAAATGCAGTAAAAAGTAATTTATTGTTGACATATGCGTAATGCTAAAATATAATTCATATATAATGTTAGTACAAATATACAATTGCGAGTTTGGTAGGGCGTTTTATGAGAACAATAATAGGGTTGTGCTATACGGAGCTGGAAAAATATCTGTTAAATTTGACAGATATTGATGTTGTTTGCTGTGCGTATGATCGGGAGAGCTTACTAAGAGAGTGCCAGAGTCATAGACCTGACCTAATAATAGTATCTAATGCACTTCAAGGCTGCTTGACAATGGAGGACTTGATAACTGAGCTTTCTGATTTGAACAATTCAGGAATCATTTTTCTATATGGAGAAGAAGATGAGTCTGCGGCAGGCTTTTGTAGTTTTTTAGAGGTAAAAGGCATACTTGACTACTATGTTGGTGGCAGCATTACTTCTGATGAGCTGGATGAGCTAATATTTAGCTTTATGGAGAGGAGTAAAGGGATTGGGGCTGTAGCTCAATCAGCAAAGATAGGTGAAAAGCTTAAGAAGCCTTTACTCAAAAACATTTTCTTAAGGGAAAAACCACAGAGGTGGCAATCCCTAGGAAAAAGAGGAACAAGCGGTAAAGGCAGGTTTTCCAGGCTGGTTGTTTGCATATACTCGGATCATGCTACAGGAAAATCACATACGGCGTGGAACCTGAGCAAATGCATAGCTGGTCGTCGCTATAGGACAAGCCTTATAAATCTTGATAAAGGGTACTCGGCGAATATATATTTTGGGATTGATGATATATACGATGGATTGCTGGATTATGCTATAGAAAATAATGAATACAAAGGAATATTGGATGGCTGCTATAAATCAGCAGGGCTGAATGTTATAGCAGGCAAGCTGGGTGATGAGGAGGATATTAAGCCTGAAGCATTTGGTAGGCTGCTTCAGCAGGTTAGGTTAAAAAGTGAAGTTATAATTATTGATACTAAAAGCAGCTTAGGTCCAATAACAAAAGCAGCCTTAAACAGCTCTGACTTAGATATTCTTGTTTTTGATTGTGATCTTATGCACTACAACATGAATATTCAGATGCTTAGCAGGATGAAGGATGATTTTTCACCGGAAAAAACCATCGCAATAATTAATAACTGCGATAAAAGCAGCAGCTCATATAAATATATACACAATCAACTAAAAAAGCTTGAGTACAGCTTTAAATGCATATTGCCTGTCAGCAGCTGCGGGGCTGTTAGTCATGAGCTTATGTGTACAGATAAATCACCGTTTCAAATAAATAACGCTAAGACCAAAAGCTTTATTTTTGACTTGGAAAAGCTTGCAGAGGAGCTTTCAATTTAGGAAGGCTTCAAGCACTAAGATATTACTGGATGGAGGGGTAGCTTGTATATAAAAAAAGAAAAGAATAATATGGGGAAGCTATGGTTGATAGTTCTATTAGCTTTAATTTCTACGGGAGTTGTTTGCTATGTTTTCTTTTGGGGAGGTTTTTTTGAAATGAATCCTGCCTTAGAAGCAAAATCACAAGAACCGGCTACCAATAAGGAGGGTATGATGAGGGTAGTGAGGGCAAGAGATCATATAAGACCCTGGGAGGTTATTTCGGAAAGTAAGCTGGAGTATGTAATGGTACCGAAAGAGCTTCTGCCAGATGGTGTGCTTGAGTCATTTGAAATGGCTGCAGGTAAAAGGGCAAGCAGTGACATTGTGGAGCGTGAGCTTCTGGTAAGCTTTGATATTGCAGAGTATGGCGATGTATATTCAGAGGATGACAGGCTGATAGAGCATGCCTTTCAGCCTGGTGCGATACCGGCTTCCGTAGCATCGGGTAGTATAGTAGATATAAAGCTTTTCGCTGAGGGAGCAAAGGACTGTGTGGTGGTATCAAAGGCTGTGGTAGTAAGTAGGCAGGAGGATATACTTTGCTTTTATCTTAACCTTCTGGAGCAGGAATACTTGAAGGAGGCTGCAACTGAGGGATATATATTTGCTGTACAGTATTTGGATGCAGCCCAGAAGGCTAGTGACATAAGCTATTCACTTAAATTTCACATTGAAAAGAATTAAATACATACTAATAAATAAGTAAATAAAGGAGGTACCGAGCCCACGAAATACTGGGCATGGGAGCGAAGATGAAAAGAAAAGGTAAGCTGATAACTGTATGGGTTCCGGGTAATCATGGGGCGGGTGGAAGCACGGTAGCTGACGGAATTGGCATTATGCTGCAGCACTTTTTGGGACTGAAGACTTTAATAGTGAATTTTTCCGGCAAGAGAAGCTATTTGGAAAGGTTTTTGCAAAATGATGTCGATGTAAGCTATTCGATAGACTATTTGAAGAGCTTTGGCAGTAATATTGAGATGCACGAAATAAACACCTTTGCAACAAAGCTTAATGACAGATTGTCGATAATAGCTGGTTCTGCCTTGCGTGACGGCTCTGGAGCTGACAATGGATTTAACGAAATCCTTCTAGATAGATGCCTTGAAGGGTTTGACTTTGTAATAGCAGATGTAGAAGCGGGGTTTAAGGAGGGGAATAAGCTGTTCCTCAATAGAGCTGATGTACTTGTGGCAGTAATGACACCTAATGAAATAATGCTTGATGATATTTTCAATGAGATAATTAATATACCTATCTGCAGTTACTTAAACCATGATAAAACTATCCCTGTATTTAACATGATGTATGAAAATGGTGCCAGAGAGCTTAAGAGACTGATATATAAGTATGGCTTTAAAAGTGCCTTTGGCTTGGAGTATGACATAAAAGTATTTAATGCCTGCTGTAAGGATAGGAAGCTGTATTCTTTTATTAAGGAAAGTCTGAAGCGAGATACAGACGGCTTTGTTGAGCAAATGGATGAGCTTTGTGTGCTGATATCTGAGAGGCTGGGATTAGACTGCTATAGAAAAAGGGAAAGGGAGCATAGGGTAGGCAGCGGGCTACTTGGTTTTGCACAGCTGGTGAAAAAGGATGAAAAAATATATACATGATTTGGAAAGACTAAAGAGGGTTTTAGGAATTAATAATCTTTGCTTGCATATTGAAAAGGATTTCGAGGATCTTTTAAACAAGCGACCGGAAAGCAGTCAAGAGGCAGGGATAATTGAGCTTTTGAAAAGGCATAAGGAAAACAGTACATCAGGCAACAAGGAATCAAGAGACATCATAAAGTCTCACATCAGGACGAAGCTCTTAACCTCCTTTAATATATATGGGCAGGAAGTAAACGGGAGGCTATTAGATAGCATACTCTTTGAATGCATAAAGCTGGAGGAAGCAAGCAGTCTTGTTGATGCTATTATTTCCTTTGAAAACCTTGAAGAGTTGACTGCTGCTGAGAAGTTTTCAATACTTCTGCATGTGCTTGATAGCAAGGAGGGTAAAGGTAGGAGCTCTGCTTTTAACAGTCTTATGCAAAGGTATGAGTTTTTTTCTAAGCAGAGGAGCAATGCGGATTATACAAGTGTTCGTTATGAGTACAGCCAAGAGGATATAGACTTTATCTTTAAAAACGAAAATATCAGCCTTAGCTTTATGGATAAGATGGATATTATTGTTCAGCTTGTTTATGAGAAGATATTTGGACTTATGTGCTTGGACAGCCTTGCATACTCTGACGTAAATGAGGTTGGCTTTGCCAATGACGGTAAGTATATATACTGCTGGAGTGATAAAAAAATCTGGTTAAGCTTTTTGACTTTATCGGAGGAGGAGGCCAGAGTCGTTCAGGATAGAGCAATATCCTTTGATAGAAGCATAGGGCAGCTGGATAGAAACAATCCTGAAAAGCTTTGTCATAGATCCGACGGAGCAAGAATAACAGTGACCCAACCTCCTTATTTCTCAGCAAGAAATCTTTGTATACGTATATTCAACAAAAGTAATGCCTCCTACAATGAGCTGGAGAAGTCGGAAAGAATCAAGCTTCTTACAACAGCTCTAATAAAAGCAGGAGAAAGCATTTGTATACAAGGTGCATTAGGGACTGGCAAAACCACCAAGATGGAGACTATGTTTGAAATACTAGACGATTGTCTTCATATAGGTACCGTTGAGGACTACTTTGAGCAACAGATTGCAAGGAAGTACCCTCTGAAGCGTATTGTAGAGGCACAGGCAATAAACAACAAGAGCCTTTTAGATGCTGTTAAAACTCTTTTGAGAATGTCGGTAGATGTAGCTGATCTAGGCGAAGTAAGGGATGGGAATGCGCTTTTTGCATTTATTCAGTTGGTGCAGTCGGTAAGTGTAGCTGCCTGGTTTACCACCCATATTGTAAACCCTGATACTACAGTGCCCAGGCTCAAAAATATGCTGATGGGAACAGGGAGATACCTTACTGAGCAAGCGGCAATCATGGATATTATACATTACGTAAATATTATTTTTCAGCATGACATAATTGATGGAAGAAGAATGATTTCAAAGATTGTTGAGATTGTGCCGCTCGTTGCTGCATCTTCTGAGTATGATGGAGATATAGGAGTAGAGAATTCTGCAGAAGAGCTTCAGAAGCTTTTCTATTTGCAGCAGATAAAAAGCAGCCCTTCAAATATGTACAGGCTAAATACAATTCTTGATACTGTTGATGGTGAAGCCCGGTTTGTTAGTTATCCTTCTAATAGACTTCTTATGAAGCTAAGCAAAAATAAAAATACAAAGGAGCTTGCAGAAAAGCTGTTAAATATTATAAAAATGGATCTGGAAGCTGGTTATTATGATGAAAATTAGTCTTAACTCAAAAACCAATATACTGATAAAACGCATAACAGCAAATGCAGGCTCAAAAAGCTCATTTTTTTTGGTAGGAAGGCTGAATGCAAGGCTGTGCAGGCTAAATCAACGAAGTAGAAAAGAAAACCTTGCTGCAAGCTGCTTTATTTTTATTATGCTGATACTTATGGCTACGTTGTACTTTTTACTGGCCTGCTATATGTTCCATGCATTGTGGTATCATATTCTTTTTTCTATTATCTCTACTCTAATATTCACTTACCTATGCTGTGAATACTACTTTGAACTATTAGACAAAAAAATCAAGACAGATTTACCAAAATGCTGTAGGAAGCTGGCGCACTACTACAGTCACTATAAGGGGAATGTAACCTTGGCTCTTAGGGAAGCGGAGGAAAGGGGTCCGGAAAGTACAAGGCTATATATGATAAAGCTGCGTAAAGCCTTAGAGGCTGTACGTTCTAAGGAGCAAATAGAAGAGCTGAAGCGCAATATACCTTATACATGGATAAAAATGCTGTGCATGCTTTTGATGCTTGGTAAGCTAAATGGAAGCTCCTATAGTGATCCATCTGGAGATGCAGAAAGGACAGACGGCATGCTGGAAAAAAACCTGAGGCGTATAACCAATGTCTTAAGCCTCCTGAATATTGAGCAGGGCTACAGTGATGCAGAGCTTCAGGGAATTGAGCTTTTTATGTTTTTGTGTCCTTACTTTTTTATTGCAGCTAGTGAGTTGTTTAATAAACGTATACTTATCGAGATGAACATTGGGGATGTATATACAGGTGTAGAGGCACAAACGATGAAGGCTCTGATTTTTATTGTAGGAAATGCTTCCGCTCTTTTTATAAGATGGATGAGAAAACAGCAGGATTAGTAAATTAGGGGGCATATGATATGCATTTTGTACATATAGCACAGTTAATTGTATTGGCATTATTTGCAATGGTCTTAATTGTACTCTTAATGGAATACATAAGCTTTATAAAATATAAGGGGATTTTTCCTGAGGACTATTTAAGGAAGTATAAAAGAAAGCGAGCTGCACGTTATAAGCTTCTGGTGCCTTCAAGCTCTTCTATCAGATACAGAAAGACAGAGGAATTGCTATCAAAGGCAGGCTGGACAATATCTGTGGAATACTTTTTTGTTAGCAAGGCTTTGCTTTTTATTGTAGCTTTGACTCTTATTGTAAATATCCAGGCGACAAATCAGAGGCTGAGAGTGGAGGAGGTTATAAAAGACATCAACTATAGAAGGATAGCCTTTGAGAGTCAGGTTAAGGTCACGCCCGAAGCGGTAAAGCTGGAGGAAAAGCTCTACAAGCTGGTTAATGGAAGCATAAATAAAGGAAATGAGCTTTATAGGCAGGAAAACGAAGGAATGTACCTTGAATATATACAAAACCTGATAATAGGAAGTGATTTTGATATCGCTGAAGACTTAGGAAATACAGCAAAGAGGATGTTTGAAAAGCTGAAGACTATTGAAGCTGAGAGGAATAACCTAGTTATGGTTATATCTGCTCTTATTGCAGCTATGCTTATATATATGCTGCCTGATCTTCTTGCCAGTATCAAGCTTAAGCTGATTGAGGATAGAAAGGATTGGGAGGTGTTAAACTGCATATATGCCTTCTCCATATTTGGAAGCATGCCGCCTTATTCGGTGCGTACAGTCCTGGAGAGCATGGAAATGGTTACTGAAGAATACAAACCATTAATAAACAAGCTGCTGGAGGGCGTAAAAAAGGGAGCTGCTGCTAAGGTGTTTGAAAGCACCATGGAGGGTATAAAAAATGAGGACTTATATGAGCTGTTGGAGACCATGAGGCTCGCTTGCGATACAGGCATGCTCAATGCAGCAGGTGATATGGATGGGCTTGCAGATCAGAAGCTTAAATGGATGGAAATCACAGGTTTAAAAAGAAGAAGAGGCAAGAGGCTTTATGCAATGACGCTGGTTGCGGTTATGTTTTTGCTTGCCGGGATATATTTTTCCTATGGACTGACAATAATGTCAAACCCAGCGTATTTATTTCCAAAATAGAATGAGGAGGAGAAAAAATGGATAATTTTTGGTCAAAGCTGCTTATACTTGGCATAGTTGCCGCTATTGGGGTTTTCTTTGTGGGGAATGTCTATAACCCTCAAAGAACTGCGCAGGAGGCAATGGCAGAAAGTACACAGCAGTCAGTTAACTCTGTAAAGGCGGGAGTGGAGGATACTGCTCCCACTATAGTTAAGGGAGATGTGGTTATAAGCACGGTAAATCAGTATTGTAAAGCCGGGAATACTGTTGATATAGTTGTTAAAAATGGCGCTGCTTCAAGTACCTATAGAGTATCAGTTGACAATATCCTTGCAGTTGCTGAAATCACTAAATACTATGCCAAGCAAGTTGAGAAGGATGGCACTTCAATAAAAAAGATTATCTTTACGCGTCAAGATACATAAATTAAGGAGGCATCATGCAGAATTTTTTTGCCGCACTTATAATTATTCCTATTCTAACCTGGTATTCCATGTTTGGTGTATTGGATCGCAACTATACTATGGCTCAACAGGAGGTCGAAAATACAGTTTACAAATATACGCAAATTGCTGCCAAAAAAGGTGTGTTGTATAAGTCAGTATATGATGAGCTTTGCAGCAAGCTCGATAAGTATGGCGAGTATGAAGTATACTTATCTGCAGAACGCTTTGACGGCACTGCGTCGAGCCCTCTTAAGCTAGAGGGCTGGGATATCATCGACCTTGATTTGCGTTCAAATAATTATGATCTTATAAATGTCATAGTAGTGTATAGAAAGAGGCATCCGGTATCAGTAATGTATGAGTTCTCTGTTTTTGGAGTTCCTAACGGAAAGCAAGTGGACTTTAAGCTTTTTGGCAAGGCTTGCTCATATGTTCAATAAGGAAGTTATAATATGAAATGGTTTTTATGGATACTAATATTCCTTGTTTTTGTAACTCCTATAATATTTATTGGAAAGGGTATTGATCATCTTTCGTTGATGAAGGATAGGTACAAGAGAGCTGTTGATGCAGGTGTAGATGCAGCAGTGAAGTATAGCTGCTACAGGGAAAGTGAAGATATTGCTAAGGCGGCTATAGGCTATGGGACTGGTTTGGATGACAGGAGGAATCTTGCAGTGAATAAGGTTGCAATGCTTGAATGGTTTTATATAGTGCTTTTTAGAAACCTGGGCATGGAGAACAGTAAGGAGGCACAATTAGAGCTAAAGCAATACATTCCGATGAAGGCCATTGTTTCCTTCGATCGCCTTATTATTGCAGATGCAAGAGACGCTTGGGTTAGTGAAACTCCCTATTATATAGAATACAAAGGTAAAAACTACGGCTTTACCCTCTCAAAGCAGGTATTGGATGTTTCAACAAACAAATGGCTTGAGGATAATGAAATAGGTATTACTCCTGACCAGAGAAAGCTTCTTATAAGTGACTTTATAAAAGAAAAGCTTAACCATTTTCTAAACACAAGGGAGGGCTTTGAAAGCGGCTTTTACTACGATGTAAATATTTCGCTGAGTGATATTGATGCAAAGTCTGATGATATTGATGGCATCAACTTTATAGTACTTATTGAGGGTCTTCCGCTACCTTCCCTTAACCCTTGGAAGCATAATAAGCTCTATGCCTTTAGCTTAGGAGGCAGTGAGCTAAGCAGATAAAAAATCGTACATGCGATTTTTTATTTTTTTTGTTGACAGTATCCGTGTTATAGTGTACTATACCAATAGTACACTATAACACGGGGTAGTGTAAAGTGAGTTATGAAAAATAGGAAGTAAAAAAATAGCCATTTAAGCTAGCCTAAAAGTAAAAAAAGCAGTGTAGATATAGCCGACC
>CALJSV010000167.1 GCA_937976095.1 uncultured Clostridia bacterium
AGCAAAGTATATATAAAGCTGCAGACGGCATAAGACACCGTGTAATGGAGCATACCATAAAAAACAACGGGGGCTATCTCAGTCAGGCATGCTCGGCTGCAGAGATATTTGCGACTCTTTATTTAGATGTACTGAATATGGAGAAGCTGCCCAAGCCCCTTGTTCCGGTAGCCTTTAAGGGAGTTCCGAGCCCGGACAACCTAGAACCTCAAACTGGAACCAAATACCACGGCAGAAAATCCCCTGAGTATGACAGGTTCTTTTTATCGCCAACACACTATTCCCTGGTGCTTTATACAGCGCTGATAGAAGCGGGAAGACTTGCAAGCAATGGCCTTGATGAATTCAACAAGGATGGAAGCATAGTGGAAATGATAGGAGCGGAGCATTCTCCGGGTATGGAGGTTATGACCGGCTCCCTTGGTCAGGGCATAAGCCAGGCTGCGGGTATAGCCCTGGCAAGAAAGCTAAAGGGGGATACCGGCAGAGTAGTAGTTTTCCTATCAGATGGTGAATGTCAGTCAGGCCAGTTCTGGGAAGCAGTGCAGGCCATGTCCTATCATAAGCTGGTCAATATGCTGATGTATGTAGATATAAACGGCTACCAATGTGACGGCAAGACCGAGACAGTTATGAACATAGAGCCCTTTGACAAGCGCCTTGAGTCCTTTGGAGCTAGAGTATTCAGAGTAGATGGTCATGACATTGATAGACTGTCTGAGCTTGGAAAATTGCCACCTGATGGAAGACCAACCTTTGTACTATGCGACACAGACCCCTGCAGGGGGATTGATATACTGAAAAAGCGCATTCCAAAGCTGCATTATGTAAGGTTTAACAATCAAGCAGAGAAGGAAGAGTATATAAGAGAGTTTGACAGGCTAAAGCAGGAAAGAGGTGAGTGCTAATATGGAGATATTAACCAAGGTACATGCCAAGAACCTCGTAAAATGGGCAGAGAAAAGACCTGAGGTACTGGTGCTTTCAGCTGACCTCACAAGCTCAACAGAGGTTGATGCCTTCAGAGACACATACCCTGACAGGTTTTATTCCATGGGTATAGCGGAGCAGAACATGCTGAGCTTTGCAGGTGGTCTTGCAAGGGAAGGCCTTAAGCCGCATATCCATACCTTTGCTGTTTTTATATACAGAAGAGCCTATGACCAGATATCCATGTCCATAGCCTATCCGAACCTTCCTGTAAGGATGTTTGGGTTTTTACCGGGGATAATGACTCCCGGAGGAGCTACCCATCAAGCCATAGAGGATATAGCAGTTATGAGAGCACTGCCCAATATGACAGTGCTGGAGTGCGGTGATGCTACAGATGTAGAATCAGTGCTTGATGTGGCTAATCAGGTAAAGGGGCCAGTGTACATAAGAATGCTCAGGGGTGAGATACCAAGGCTGTTTCCGGCAGACCAGCCTATGGAGCTGGGCAAGTCGCGCCTTATCAGAGAAGGCGGTGATATAGTACTGTTGACCTCGGGCATTTGTACGGAGGAAGCTCTAAGAGCTGCCAAGGCTATAGAGGAAAAGGGAATATCCGTTCATCACAGACATGTAAGCACCCTGAAGCCCTTCCACGATGAAGAAATCATGAAGGCTATAGAGAAGAGTCGGTATGGGGTAATTACCATGGAAAACCATACTATTGTCGGTGGCCTGGGAACCATTGTGGCTGAGCTTATGGCTGAGGCAGGGATGGGCAAAAAGCTTGTAAGAATAGGCATAAAGGATACCTTTGTACATGGTGCCAGCAAGCAATATCTTATGAAGGAATACGGACTTGATGCCATGTCTCTTATAGGAGAAATCGAGAAGCTGACAGGCAGAGAGCTTAATATATCGGAGTCTGAGCTTACTGAGCCGTATATTGTAGAGGTGCACAGCAAGGCAAAGGCAGAAGCACTTTAGGAGCAGGAGGAAGAAGAAATGCATTTTAGTGGAAAAAGCAATATTAAGCTGCCCTGTGAAAGGTTCAGCGTAGTATATAAGTTATTTGGAAATGAAAAAGAAGCCTATGCTAAGGCAAAGGATATATGCCTTGAGCAGACGGTGGAATTTCCTGAGGAGCTTGTGCCTGAAGGAGTTATAGCAGACCATATAGTTGGAAGGATAGAAGACTTCAAGTCAATTGCTGGTGGAGAAAGCTATGAAGCGGTCATCAGCTACCCTGTGGATTGTGCAGCTGGCGAGTTTACACAGCTCTTAAATGTGGTGTTTGGAAATATAAGCATAAAGACAGGAATAAAGGTTGAAAGACTTGAGCTTCCAGAGAAATTGCTATCAATATTTAAGGGGCCGCGCTTTGGTATAGAGGGGCTGAGAGAGCTATTGAAGGTACAGGACAGACCACTGCTTTTTACAGCCCTAAAGCCTATGGGGTTAACCAATGAAGAGCTGTCCGAACTGGCATACAAGTTTGCTCTTGGAGGAATTGATATCATAAAGGATGATCACGGACTTTCCAACCAGAGCTTCAGTCCCTTCGATGAAAGAGTAAGGCTCTGCTCAGAGGCAGTAGCAAGGGCCAATAGAGAAACAGGAAGACACTGCATCTACATGCCAAATGTTACAGCCCCCTACAGCGATGCCCTAGCCAGAGCCAAAAGAGCAAAGGAGCTGGGAGCGGGAGGATTACTTATATCGCCGGGGCTTGCTGGTCTTGATACCTTGAAGACTATAGCAGAGGATGATAGTATAGCACTGCCGGTTATAAGCCATCCGGCCTTCCAGGGCAGCTATGTACTGAGCAATAACGGTATTTCTCATGGGGTGTTGTTTGGACAAATAGCAAGACTAGCAGGTGCAGATGGCACCATATATCCTAACTTTGGAGGACGCTTCTCCTTCAGTAAGGAAGAATGTCAGAGTATAGCCAGGATGTCTACCGAGGAAATGGGCAGCCTAAAACCTATATTTCCTTGCCCCGCAGGAGGAATGAGCCTTCAAAGCATACCTGAATCTCTGGCAGTATACGGCAAGGATGTAATATTCCTTGTAGGAGGCGGGCTATTCAGACATGGGGATGATGTTGTGGAGAATAGCAGATATTTCAGAAAGCTGGTAGAGCAATAATAAAAGCAGGTGCAAGATATACCTGGAAGCTGTACTGTTTTAATACAGAGAAATCTGTGTAGGGGTTTAGAAACAGTACAGCTTCCAGTTCAAGTATTTGCACCTGCTTTTATTATTATTATCTACAGCTTACTCTGTATAATAGCCTTAACCCTCTCAGACAAAGTATCTTCCTCTTCGGCAGTTAGATTTGCTGTCTCTACTGGAGGATGTATATGCATCTCGACCTCGGCAGGCTTGATTTTGCTGTTGTTCAACTCCATTAGCTTGTAGGTATCCTTGAGGGTGATAGGGACTATGGGCACCCCTGCCTTAGTAGCCAGCTTAAAGCTGCCGGCCTTGAATTCCCCCATAGGTCCTCCCTTGCTTCTGGTGCCCTCAGGGAAAATAACCAGGGATTGACCTCCCTTTAATATCTTTACCCCTTCAGCTATTGCCTCAGCTGATCTTCTCAGGCTGCTTCTATCCATAAAAACACATTCCATATGCTTCATCCAGGTGCGTAAAAGGGGAATCTTCTTCATCTCGTGCTTAGATATAAAGCCCTTTGGCTTATCCACGAAGCACATCATTAGTGCTGTATCAAAGTTGCTCTGGTGGTTGCTTATAAAAAGCACAGGTCTGTCATTAGGTATATTTTCATGCCCTAACACCTTAACTTTGGCACCGCTCATCCTGACTTGGGACAGCGCCCATCTTGAGGTCAGTCTATGTACAAGCTCCTTTTTCTTTTGTTTTTCATTTTTTTTATCTAATAAGTTTACCTGAATAAGCCTTGGGGACATTGTCACAAGGCTCAGTACAAAATTTGAATACCACGCAATAGTTCTTAGCATAATGTCTCCTTATACTGTTATATTTTTATATATGTGAGTTTAGCCAATGGGATATATCCTTCATTACCTCATCTCTATTGGTTTCATTAAGCATCTCATGTCTTTTATCCTTATAGAGCTTCAGGGAAACATCCTTTATACCAAGTGCTTTATATACTTCTAACATCTGAGTAGGACCCTTGCCGAATTTTCCTACAGGATCCTTGTCGCCTGAGGTTATATATATAGGCAGCTGCTTTGGTATTCTATCCAGATTTTCCTTAAGATGAATAGCTTTAAGACCCAGCAAAAAATCACGGAAAAAGCTTGCGCTAAAGACTGTTCCGCAGAATGGGTCGCTTATATACTTATCAACCTCCTGCGGGTCACTGGAAAGCCAATCGAATTCAGTATTGATGGGCTTAATAGCATTATTAAAGCTTCCAAAGGAAAGCTTGTTCATCAGGTGGCTCTTGAACCTGCTGCCATACTTTTTTGCTTGATACTTTGATATCATAACTCCAAAGGGCAGTTCAGGTCCTGGTTTGCCGTTTGTCCCGGATAGCACAATTGCTTTAATGCTATCTCCGTATTGTTCAATGTACCTTTGACCTATGAAGGAGCCCATGCTGTGTGCAAAGAGGAAAATTGGCATTCCAGGATTTTCATCGGCAATTGTTCTATTTAACTGATATACATCCTTGACCATCCAATTAAAGCCATCCTCACCTATGTAGCCTACATTGTCCAAATCCCTGGCAGTCATACCGTGTCCCCTATGGTCATTAGCATATACTATGTAGCCTTCCTTGGTGAGGTGCTCAGCAAAGCGTTCATATCTTGCTGCAGTTTCTGCCATTCCATGGGCTATCTGCACTATTCCTTTTATAGCTGAAGCATCCTCGGGCAGCCACTTGTAAACATAAATTTCAAAGCCCTGCGGGTCAGTGAAGGTAAAGCTCTCATATATCATTTCTCTTGCCCCCTGTTTACTTTATAGGTATTATATATTATTCTTGTATTGGTATAAAAATCCTGCATGGTGAAACAAAATATTAATAGTGAAGTATAAATAAGGAGATGAGCACATGGAGTATTCGGCAATAAAGGCAATTAAGAGCAGACGATCTGTTAGAACCTATGATAAGGTTGAAATCAGGGAAGAAGAGCTTAAGGTTATAAATGAGTTTTTAAAGGATGAGAGTCAAATAAAAGGTCCCTTTGGCAGCATGGTAAGTCTAAAGCTTTTTAACCTTGAGGGAAATATAACAGAAGGCGGACAAAAGATAGGCACCTATGGGGTGATAAAAGGGGCAAAGGCTTTTTTGGCAGGGACCTCAAAGAAGGATAAGGAAGCAATAATTGATTATGGATATGTATTTGAAAGGCTTGTATTGCTGTTAACCAGCATGGGATTGGGGACCTGCTGGCTAGCCGGAACCTTTTCCAGGAGCAGCTTCGCAAAAGAGCTTAAGCTTAATGAAAGTGAAATTATTCCGGCAGTTTCGCCTGTGGGCTATTTCGGAGAAAAAAAGAGTATGCTTGAGTCCTTTATGAGGTTTGCTGCAAAATCTGACAATAGAAAGCCTTGGGAGGAGCTGTTCTTCTTTAAGAGCTTTGATAAAGCCTTGAGTAAGGAAATGGCTAGGGAGTTGGAAGTTCCCCTGGAAATGGTAAGGATTGGGCCATCGGCATCAAACAAGCAGCCATGGAGAATAGTTGTATCGGAGGATAAGAGCGCATTGCACCTTTTGTTTGCCAAAACCCCCGGTTATGCTGACTTTCAACTATTAGACATAGGAATTGCTATGTGTCACCTTGAGCAAAGCTGCAGGGAGCTTGGAGTTAGTGGAGGCTGGACAAAGCTAGACCATGGAATATCTGTAACAGAGACTAGCATAGAATATATAGTCAGCTGGAAGAGGTAATCGCTATGCTTTATATCATATATCATAACGATTTAAATATAAAAATGTGAAAATCAATTGCATATTTATTCCAGTATGATAAAATAAGTAAAATACATTTTGCTACGTAAAGGGAGGAATAGATATGAAAGTAAATTCATTTATTCAGTATTTGGGCAAGGAAATACCTGCATCAGAGCTGGAAAAAAGAGTAAAGGAGATTTGGAAGGCTAACGGTGGTCTTGTAAAGGATCTTCTGACAATTGAGTTATACTTAAAGGTGGAGGAAAATGCCTGCTACTATGTAATAAACAATGATGCATCAGGAAGCTTCACATTAGAATAAAAATTTATCAGGTCCAGGCACATGCCTGGGCTTGATTTTTTTATGGCATATAATTAAAAGCGTATGATATACTTATAATGCATGCACGCATACGTGTATGCGCCTGCATACGTATATGCAGATAAATTATTTATTTTGAGGGGGTTTTCGAATGGATAACGTTATGCTTGAAAAATACGCTCGTCTTTTGGTAAAGGTGGGTGTCAGTCTGGAACAGGATCAAAAGCTTATTATCAATTCACCTTTGGAGTGCGCATTTTTCGCAAGATTAATAGCAGAAATTGCCTATAAAGAAGGGGCGAAGGATGTAATCATGAATTGGAATGATATGCCTTCAACACGTATAAGGCTTTTGCATGCACCTGAAAAAACTCTGGAGGATGTACCTGTATGGAGAAGAGATATGCTTATCTCACTTGCAAAAGAAGGTGCAGCAGTTATAAGCATTTCAGCAGACGACCCTGAGCTGATGTCAGATGTAAATCCTGACAGGATGGCTATTTTTTATAAGACACTCGGTGTAGCACTTAAGGAATACAGAGAAAGAATGATGAACAACCAGAACAAGTGGTGCGTAGCGTCCATACCTACAGAGGCATGGGCGAGAAAGGTTTTCCCCGGAGTGACCACAGAGGTAGCAATGGCTAAGCTTTGGGAGGCTATACTTAAATCCGTAAGAGTTGACAAGGAAGACCCTGTAAAAGAGTGGGAGCAGCATGTAGCTAATCTTAAGAAGTCGACAGCCTACTTAAACGAAAAGGGCTTTAAGCATATACACCTTAAAAATTCCCTAGGCACCGACGTTGTTATAGAACTGCCTGAAAAGCACCTGTGGGTTGGAGGCTCTGACCTAACACCTGAAGGAGTAGAGTTTGTAGCCAACATGCCTACGGAAGAAGTATTCACAATGCCTAAGAAGTCAGGAGTAAACGGCAAGGTTGTAAGCTCACTGCCGCTGAATTATAACGGGTCACTTATTGAAAACTTCAGTCTGACCTTTAAGGATGGAAAGGTAGTAGAATATACTGCTGAGAAGGGTATAGAGTTTTTAAAGGAAATGATCACAATTGACGAGGCAGCAGCTTACCTTGGTGAAATAGCTCTGGTGCCTTATGATTCTCCTATATCCAATATGAACATTCTGTTTTACAACACATTGTTTGACGAAAACGCATCCTGTCATGTAGCTATAGGAAACGCTTACCCTCCTTGCCTAAAGGGTGGGGAGCATATGAGCAGAGAAGAGCTTGATGCAAATGGAGCCAACAATTCTATGACGCATGTTGACTTTATGATAGGCACAAAGGATATGCAAATCACAGGGGTTACTGCTGATGGCAATGAAGTCATAATAATGAAGGATGGAAACTTTACATTCTAAAATGTATAGAGATTGGCCTAAAAAGTCAATCTCTTTTATTTGCAATTTACACGAACACTAGTTCGTGGTAAAATTAGGATATATTCAAAGCTGCAAGGAGAAAAAAGTATGATAAAGCTTTATATCAGCAAAAGCCAGGCAAGAGCATTTATGCTTGCACACCAGGGTCTATTAAAGGGCATGGGCTTCAAAGGAGAGCAAGGAGTTCTTGATTATATAAAGAGAGTTGGAAGCATCCAATTTGATCCTCTAAATATTGTGGGACGAAATCCTGAGCTGGTGCTTCAATCTCGTGTAGATGGTTTTAAGCCAGAGATGCTCAATGAGCTTCTTTATAAGGATAGAAGGCTTGTAGATGGTTTTGACAAGGTAATGTGTATATATGGGATAGAAGACTGGCCTCGCTTTAAACGTTATCGAGATGCAGACTATAGAAGGTACCATAAAGAAGGCAGCAAGATTGTAGAAGTGCTTCCTAAGCTTCGTGAGCTGATTGCCGAAAGAGGACCTGTTTCATCCTTGGACGTAGAGCTGGATGAAATGGTGGATTGGGCATGGGCCCCTGCAAGACTATCAAGAGCAGCACTTGAAGCTATGTATTTTTGGGGAGAGCTGATTATACATCATAAGATAAACACAAGACGCATCTATGATTTCACTTATAAGCACCTGCCAGCTGAATTGCTGGATGCACCGGACCCTAATATCACCGAAGAAGAATATCAGGACTGGCACGTGCTGAGAAGAATAGGAAGTGTTGGTCTTCTATGGGCTAAGGCTGGAGATGCATGGATATTTATAAAAGGAGTTAAAAGCAAGGAAAGAAATGAAGCAATCAAAAGGCTTCTGGAAAGCCAAAAGCTTGTTGAGGTATGTGTAGAAGGCGTCAAGTACCCCTTTTACAGCAGAAGAGCTGATATAGAGCGCATAGATATAAAAGCGGCTGAGAATGCTGCTGCCAATCCCAAAGCAGCAATTATCGCACCGCTGGACAACCTGATGTGGGACAGAAAGCTTATTGCGGAGCTGTTTGAATTCGACTATCGTTGGGAGGTATACAAGCCTGCCGAGCAGAGAGATTACGGCTACTATGTACTTCCGGTTTTGTGTGGAGATAGATTTGTGGCAAGATTTGAGCCTGGCAGGGATAAGGAAACTGGTGCTTTAATAATTAAAAACTGGTGGTGGGAGGAAGGTATAAAGCAATCCCAAAAGCTTGATAAGGCCGTAGTCAAATGCTTTAGAAGCTTTTTGAAGTATTTAGGTGCAGGAAGCATCATTGTTGATGAAAAGGCCAACGCAAAATTAGATATATCAAAAATTATTGATGATTTTATATAATACAGTAGGTAGAAGTCAGCTATAAGAAAGCTTATATAGCTTTTATCACTAACATAGGAAAAATAATGAGTGGCATATCTTATCATAATACTTGGTATGAATTGCAGGCACATTCTAGAAAAATGCAGCATATATAATTATAGTACCTTTGGAAGGGTAATAAGATATTGAGAAATTTACCATAATACTATATTATATAATCAAAATAAATTATGCAGCATTGGAGGTTTTCAACTATGAGCTTTGAGTGGTTTTTAGGTTTGAGTCCTGTAGTTCAGGCGTTTTTTGCAACACTCTTTACATGGTTTTTAACAGCACTGGGATCGGGTCTTGTCTTTGTTTTTAAGACGGTCAATAGAAAGGTACTAAACGGAATGCTGGGTTTTGCTGCCGGTGTAATGATAGCGGCAAGCTTTTGGTCTCTCTTAGCACCAGCCATAGATATGGCAGAGCAGGCAGGCGGAACGCCGTGGGTGCCTGCGGCGCTGGGCTTTCTATGCGGAGGAGGCTTTCTGCTGGCAGTTGATAAGCTGCTGCCTCATCTTCATATAGATGCAGGGCAAGGCAAGACAGAGGGTATAAAGACCAGCTGGCAGAGAAGCGTGCTTTTGGTGCTGGCTATCACCCTGCACAATATTCCGGAGGGTCTGGCTGTAGGAGTTGCTTTTGGAGCAGCTGCAGCTAACTTTTCAAGTGCTACTGTGGCAGGTGCCTTTGCACTAGCTATAGGTATCGGACTTCAAAACTTCCCAGAGGGCGCAGCAGTATCTATACCTCTTAGAAGAGAAGGCTTTTCACGCACCAAGAGCTTCCTATATGGTCAAGCATCAGGCATCGTTGAGCCAATAGCCGGAGTGATAGGAGCTATAGCGGTTGTATCCATGCAGAGCATACTGCCCTTTGCACTGGCCTTTGCTGCGGGCGCAATGATATATGTAGTGGCAGAAGAGTTGATACCGGAGGCGCACTCTGAAAGGCACTCAGATATACCTACAATAGGAGTAATGCTGGGCTTTACAGTAATGATGATACTGGATGTGGCTTTAGGTTAGGCGGTTATGGAATGTAGTTAATAACAAGCAATAAAGTTACAGGGCTAAGAAACTGTATGCTCTCTACGGGTTGCGCCAAGGCAGAATCGCCGTTGGGGTAATACAATTGGCACAACTTTCCTAAGATTCGCTTACACTTTCTAAGCCCTTACACAGATTGCTCTTATATTAACTACATTCCAAGACAATTAACCAAAACTGGTTTAAATAAAATGAGTATTAATGAACCACTTTGTAGTAAAATACTATTATGGGTGGTTCTTTATTTTTTGCCCCCATAATGTGAAAATTAATATAGTGAAAATTTGTACAAAGGATAAGGTGATGCAGGTGTTTAACGAGCTAAGCTTCGAGGATGGATTACCAATACCACTGCAGATAAAAAACCATATCAAAAAGCTTATAGTCGGAGGAATGCTTCGTAAGGATGAAAAGCTGCCATCTACCAGAGAGCTTAGCAGTATGCTCGATGTCAGCAGAAATAGTGTGCTAAAGGCTTATGAAGAGCTGGCTGATGACGGCTATGTAAGGATAGAGCACAATGTAGGTGCATATGTGCTTTATATCCATGTGAACACAGAGGAAAATTGGGAGCTGTCCTGGGAGGAAAGGCTGAGTCAAAGTGCTCACATAGCTGACCAGCTTGACCTTATCAAAAACACTGTAAGGCTTGAAAAAAAGGTTATAAATTTCAGAGGATTAGCACCTGACAAAGAGATATTTGATATAGAAGGGGTCAAAAGAGCCTTTTTAAACATTATCTCAAAGGAAGGCTATAATGTGCTGAACTACGGCTATGCAAAGGGCTATAAGCCACTTATAGATTATCTTAAAAGCTATATGAGAGGGAAAGGAATAGACACTGAGGGAAAGGATATTGTGATTACCAACGGCTTTACCGAGGGCTTTGGCATAGTGCTCTCTACAATATGTGAGGAAGGGGATTCCATACTATGCGAAAACCCCACTCACAACACAGCCCTGAAGATAATGAAAATGCATAAGCTCAATGTAGTCGGAGTAGATATCGAAGCCAACGGAATAGATACGTTTAAGCTTGGAGAAGCACTGAAAAAGAATAACATAAAAGCAGGATACTTGGTGCCGTCCTATCATAACCCAACAGGAACGGTTATGCCTCTGGAGAAGAGAGTGGAGATATATAAGACCTTTAAGGAGCACAATGTGCCTATTATTGAGGACGGCTTCAGCGAGGAGCTTAGATACTCCGGAGCGCATATACCGCCCATTGCGGCTATATCAGGTAAGGGAAATGGCGTAATATACATAGGCAGCTTTTCAAAGATACTTTTTCCCGGCATAAGAGTAGGCTGGGTGCTGGCTGATAAAAGGCTGATGACCTCTCTTGAGAGCATAAAAAAAAGCAGCAATATACATACGTCATTTTTGGATCAGGCAATTTTATATGAATATCTCTTAGAGGGAAATCTGGATAAATGTATTAAAAAGTCAAGAAGGATATACAAGGAAAGATATAGCTTTGCGCTGGAGTGTGCAAGAAGATATATACCCTATGAGGAAATAACAGGAGACGGAGGAATGTACATATTCCTTAAGCTCTCAAAGCATATTGATTGCCATAGGGTACTGGCTGAGTGCTATGAAAGAGGAGTAATCTTTACTCCGGGAGACATATTCTACGTTGAAGGCGACAACCACAATACTATGAGGCTAAGCTTTGCAAACGTAGATTTGCAGGATATCGAAAAAGGCTTTTCCATAATAGGGGAAGTGGTAAATAATATTTAGCGAGGTGTTTTTAATGGAACAAGATATAAATAAGCCTGAAGCGCCTATAAGCAGCGCAAGGCTGGAGCAGCTGAAAAGACAGGAGATTGACAACAGCTACAGTATAGGACATAAGTATATGGCTGTAGCCTTAGCCCTT
>CALJSV010000168.1 GCA_937976095.1 uncultured Clostridia bacterium
AATAATTAAAGCTATTGCAGTTCCATGTTCATGTCTAGCTTCGCAATCATTATCCTCAGTTACTTTACCTTTACTATTCAAGATATAGCGCTTTGCATATTTTATACTTGTACCCTTTTCGACTTTGTCTTTATCTATTCCACTATCAATAACCGCAACTAATGGTCTATAGTTATAACTTATGCTCATTAACCAGCCCTTCCCTCTATTTCTTCTTTATTCATATCCTCTGATTTGTACAAACTTTTATATAATCCATTTGTGCTTATTAGAGAAGAATGTGTTCCTCTTCCTACTAGTCTTCCTTCGTCTATCACTAAAATTTCATCAGCATCTATAATTGTAGACAATCTATGTGCTACTATAATGATTGTTTTATTTCCCGAAAGACTATTAATAGCTTTTTTAATATAAAGCTGTGATTCATTATCCAATGAAGATGTGGCCTCATCAAAGAGTATAATTTTTGCGTTTGATAATATGCTTCTTGCTATTGCCAATCTCTGTTTTTGCCCCCCTGACAGATTAACACCTCTCTCACCAATTAAGGTATTATACTGTTGCGGAAGACTAATGATGAAGTCATGTATATACGCACCTTTACATGCCTGTTCAATCATAGTGTCTGTCAAATTTTTATTTACTAAAAGAAGATTATCCTTAATTGACATATTAAACAAAAGTGGTTCTTGTCGAACAACAGAAACAACTGATTTAAGCGACTTTTCATCTAGTTCTTGAATATCAATATCATCAATTGTTATACTTCCTTTTTCTGGATTATATAACTTTAGAATAAGATTAAAAATCGTGCTTTTCCCTGCACCACTTTTACCGACAATAGCCACAGTTTTATTTGACTTTATATGCATTGAAAGGTCCCGAATCACCTCACTATCAACCTCATATCCAAACTGAACATTTGAAAACTTTATATCACCTTTTGCTTCACGTAAGCTGATTTCTCCATATGTTTCATTTTCATAATCAAGGTTATCTATAATTCTGTATATTCTTTCTAATGATATAACTAATTGTTGAACAGTTACATTTATTTCGGTAACACTTTTTATTGCTTCAGTAAATTGGGCACTGTAAGCCATAAAGGATACAAATGCTTCAATAGTTAAACTTTCTTTATGAAGTAAATAACCACTAGTACACAGCATTATAATGGTAATCAAGTAGTTAATAAGCCTATTTACAGCTCTCGATTTGGTTGTAATTGCATTGAGCTCAAGAAGTTTTCTTCTAAATGTAGCAGCTTGTTCTCTAAAAACAGTTTGCATCTTATCAGCGATACCCAGTGATTTAACCTCTCTGATAGCAGATAAAGTTTGCTGTATTGTGCTAAAATAATCGTCACCGCTCACTCTTATCTCATGGTTTTTTATCCTTAAAGGCTTACCGAATATCAAAAAAACTAATAGAGAAAATGGCATGAGTGCTAATGCTACTAATGATAAAACAGGGCTTATGCGAAAAATTATTAGTGTTATAACAAATAGCTTTAGAATATCAATCAAAAAGGCAATTAAGTTGTTAGCAATAATATTTGAAACTATTTCTGTATCCCCTGTAAGCCTTGAAAGAAAATCACCAGTCCTATTTTTGTCAAAAGCCTTAGTAACCAAACCTACAGTTTTATTAAATACCTGACAACTTAATTCAAATTTAATGCTTCCGGTTAAATAACTAGTTAAATACATCCTTACACTATCAATCAAAATTTCCACTATTTTTATTATGGTAAGCAGTATAGCGACGTTTACCAGTATATTAAACTCTCTGTATATGAAGAGGGAAGTTAATCGACCAACAAATATCGGTTGAACCAACTGAAGAATAGCATAAACTGCAGAACATGTAAGCAACAGTGATAACAGTAGCTTATATTTCGCCAAACCACATATCATTCGACTCACTACATTGTAATATTTACTATTTTTCATTCACGATCAGCTCCGCACTCCATTTTTTCACATTCCTTGTAACATTATAATACCTAATATCGACATATGCAAAGCTTTTCACACGACACTTTTATTCATATTTCGACAAAAGTAATGCTCATGTTGCATTTCAATATATGCATTCCATAATAAAACAGCGGCAGATAAGCATCTACCGCTGTTTTAAAAACTTATATTTTTGTCAGTATAATCGGCTCACCATCTGTTACGACTACCGTATGCTCAAACTGCGCGCCGATGCTTCCGTCAGCCGTCTTTAGGGTCCAATCATCGTCGGCCTTTACAACATAGCTTGCATTTGAGGTTATAAAGGTTTCGATGGCAATGACCTGACCTTCCCGAAGGGTATCTGTGTTCCATATATCAGCATAATTAAGTATATACTCAGGCTTTTCATGAAGCTTCTTTCCTATTCCGTGCCCACTAAGGTTTCTTACGACCTGTAGCCCGCTTGCTCTTGCTTCACTCTCCACTGCCTTTCCGAGCTCTCTTATCAGTGCACCTGCCTTAGCTTCGCTTATAGCCTTATACAAGGCTCTTTCAGCGCACTTGCATACAGCAATCACCTCAGAGCTTGCTCTTCCGACAACTATTGAAGCCCCCGTATCCGCGTAGTAGCCATCTAATTCTGCCGATACATCTATGTTTACTATATCTCCAGATTTTATTACTCTTCTTCCAGGAATTCCGTGTGCAAGCTCTTCATTTATACTTATACAGGTAAACCCGGGAAACTTATAATCCTTAATTGGAGCAGACCTTGCATTATAGCTAGTCAGAACCTTAGACCCTATCTTATCAAGCTCCCTTGTTGTAATGCCCGGTCTCACACCTTTTAACATTTCCTCTCTGACTATTGCAACTATTCTCCCAATAGTCTTTAAGGCCTTAAGATCAGCATCTGATTTAATAATCATATGAACTACTCCTCGCAAGACTTTGTACTCCATACTATGTCAATCTGGCATATTTGTGCTTTGCAAGGTTTTGCGAAGGAGCAGAGCTATTTTATCTTTTCATTATTTCTATTTTTTCAATTATGATCTGGTTCTCCGGCTTGTTGTTCTCCCCAACATTTACAGCGACAATTTTATCAACTATATCCATACCCTCATAAACCTGGCCGAAGACGGTATGCTTGTTATCGAGCCATGGGGTTCCTCCAAGCTCCTTGTATTTTGCTATTTTCTCTTCGTTAAACCCCATATCCATCATCCACTTTTCAAGTTCAGGCTCAATATTGCTTTTTTGTATTATAAAGAATTGACTTCCGTTGGAATTAGGTCCACTGTTTGCCATAGCAAGGGCTCCTCTGTATGCATGGAGGTTTTCATTGAACTCATCTTCAAAGGGCTTGCCCCAAATGCTTTCTCCACCGGTACCGGTACCAAGAGGGTCACCACCTTGAATCATAAAATCCTTTATAACCCTATGAAAGGTCAAACCATCATAATAGCCGTTCTTTGCGTGTGTAACAAAGTTTTCTACTGTCTTTGGAGCTTCTTTTGTAAAAAACTTTATTTTAATTTCCCCCATATTTGTTTTCATTATCGCAATTGTCTCTCCGCGATTAGGTGACTTTGTCTGATAATCCAGTCCATCCTTTTGTGCACATGCAGCTGTAAAAATAAGAGTAAAACACAGTAGTAGAATAAGTTTTTTTAGCATAGTATTCTCCTTTCAAAGTTTGTCATGACAATTATAGCATGATGGGAACAAAATATAAAAGGGCTATATATTTTTTTATAATATCAGGAACACAAATAGCATGTCTTAATATTATGGTAATGCAAAGTGACCAACTAAATTACAAATATCATTAGTTTATGCACTCAAAGCACTTGTCGAATGATTTTTTCATCATTTTGGTAGCTTTATATTGATTTAAGCAATATAAAGTATTAATATGTTACTATAAGTTGTAAATTGTCTTAATTTTCAAACTTAATTTTGACTTTTCCTTTCTTACTAAAGATATAGCATTTAAACTGGACAAATTCTTGGACATGTTTCTATACATAGCTTTATAGGGAGGTGATTCCGTTGTATTTTTTATCCTCTAGAACAGTCTCATAAGTAAAATATAAAATTTGGAGGAGAAATTGATGAAAAAGACTTTTAAAACTCTAATGATAATGGTTCTTACAATACTATTTATGGTATCCAGTATATTATTCTACGCTGATAATGACAAGCTAAAGGACAACCCTGAAGATGCAGTAAAGTTAGATGAAGCTTTTGAAGATCTTGAGCAAAATACCGATAAAGACAAGAACAAGATATTTGACAACCTTGAAACGAAAATGAGCAAAAAGGATGATAGTGAAGTATTTCCTGTTATCATTCTTTTCAACGAAGAGCTAAAATCAGACAAAAAAGATAAGGTTAAAAATGTAATAAAAGAAGCTAAGATAAAGCACGAATATCAATCCTTCCCCGGTATGGCAGCCGAGCTTACGAAAAAGCAGATCAAGGAGCTTTCTAAGCTGGATGAAGTAATGCAAATAGAGTACGATATGCCGGTATATGCAATGAACGATAAGGCAACTTATTGGTTTGGAGCTAAAAAAGCAGTTACAGACTTTATCGTGGACGGAGACAGAGACGGTAACCCTAGAAGCTATTCTGCTGCTGATATAGTTGTAGCAGTAATAGACACAGGCATTGATGCAACTCACGTGGATCTGGATGGTGGAAAGGTAATAGGCTGGAAGGACTATGTAAATAACAGAACAACGCCATACGATGACAATGGACACGGCACGCACTGTGCAAGCACAGTGGCAGGCGAAGGAGATGGCAACTCTCTTTATAAGGGCGTTGCACCAGGCGCTGCTCTGGTAGGCGTTAAGGTTCTCGACAGAAACGGAAGCGGAAGCATGAGCAATGTTACAGCAGGTATAGACTGGGTAATAGCCAA
>CALJSV010000169.1 GCA_937976095.1 uncultured Clostridia bacterium
CCCACTGCACCCATATACACAAGCACTGCTGTCAGCAATACCTGTTGCCGACCCAGATTTTGAGAGAAAGAGACAAAGAATACTCCTTGAAGGAGATGTTCCAAGTCCAATAAACCCACCACCAGGCTGCAGATTTAAAGCGCGCTGCAGATATGCTAAGGATATATGCAGTCAGCAAATGCCTGAGTTTAGAGAAGTAGCTAAGGATCACTTTGTTGCTTGTCATATAGTTTAATAGGGATCAGCCCTCTACTTTATGAAGGTAGAGGGCTGCTTCAAAATAAAATGCTTCATATATAAACAATTGACATTTGAGGCGCTGAATTGCATATTTCAGACTATATGTGTTTTATAGTTCACTATGAGACGTTGAAATACTGTTAGATGCAGCACAAAAATCAGCAAGGAAGTAGTAGGTTATATACGTAATTTAGAATGAAGAATGTGCGTTATTAATTGTTGTATATAAAACAACCTCTAAATGAGGTTTTTAATATACCCTACTACTGCTAAATATTGTATTAAAATGAAATGTATAGCATTTTTAATCATTGTTTATAGACAAAAAAGGGATTATTCTAAATCGATTAAAATAGTTCAGGGGTGAATATATGAATACTGCAAAAAAATTTATGGTTAAAATACAACCTATATTACTGATTTTAATGGTCTTATTTATGATAAGTACCTTTCATAGTTATTTTAACCTGCAAGAGTCACTTAAGGGTCCATCAGAAGATTGGGCTAGAGGAATAAGCATAAAGGAAAAAATACCGCACAAGCAATCGCCGGCTGCATTTCTAACTGAAGAAAGCGCAGAGCTTCTCATAATAAATGGTAGTCAGTTAGAGCACGCAAGCGTAAATAGAAACACGGCTGAAATTACCAGCAAGATTGTTGTGATAGGCAATATTAATCCAGAGAAGATTACTAAGCTTTACTGGAATGATGCTTATGTATTTTGGACAGAAAACTTTGATATGTACTATTCTGCTAAAGCTAAGGACGGCGGATACAGTAACAAAGTATTATTAGAACAGAATGTAAAGAACTTTGATGTAGTAGACTATGAAGAAGGGTGCTATCTTATTACTGTAGGAGAAAACCTTTTGACCTTATATAGGCCAAATAATAGTGAAATAGCTAAGGAATCCTCCTTTGTCTTTCAAAAGGCTAAGGATGTTAGTGTAGTACTTTCAAATAACAAGGAGCTTCATATAGCTGCAGTTTCCAGTGACAACGACATACACTACAATATCAAATACCTTGTCTATAAAAATGCGGATTGGAGCCTAATAACCGAAAAGATTGAGACCTATCTTTCGGGAACATGGAAGATATCCGATATAGAGCTAGGAATAGATGATACAGATGCATATATATTCTATCAACTGGGTAAATGGGACAACAGAGGTATGGCAGCTAGTATCAAAATGACGGTTGTTCCTCTTAATAAAACCGGAAGCGAAATGAGCTTTAATTACTTCTATGCATCAACTGCCGAAGAGAATAAAGGAACTCCATTTGCAATTGAACCAAAATGCAGCAAGCTCCAAGCTTCAAAGCTTAGCTTGGCGGTTGTCAAGGATACAGTAGATGTAAGACGCAATGATATGTACACAGTGTATGCTGTTGTCATGGATAATGGGAAGGTAGAGAAGGTTCAAAAGTCTGTTAAGGATATGGACTGGATTTCTAATCTTAGAGTATATGAGGACGGACAGGGAAAGGCTCTTACTTACCTGGGCTCAGCAGGAAAAGGTGAGGCTGAAGTATTGTACTCTGACAGCAGCGTAGCCTTCAGAAACGGTGTAAGCAAAGCAACCAGCAAGGATTATTTCTATGCCTTCTTAAATGCAATACCTGGCTATGTAACAAGCTCGCTTATTGGTATGATTAAGGTTATGTTGTTCTTGCCTGCAATGCTTTGGATAATTGCTGTTGAGTTTTTTGAAATAAGAAGCTTGAGAAAAAAGCCAAAGCTGGTAAACGCAATTGCCCTTGGGATATACACCATAATAAAGCTGTTTAACGCACAAAGCTACTACACCAGCTTATCGGTGCTTGTAATGCCTTCCGTGCTAAAGTTCACAGGAGCGCCTTACATTATAAGCTTAGCTACTATATTTGTCTCTTTGCTGATAGCAAGGCTTTTCAGCAGGGCAAACAAGGAAATAAGTCACTTAGTGGAGTTTTTGATTTTCGCTTTTACTGACATCATAATTACTACACTTATTTATACAACATATTTATCATAGCGACTTTAATACTCTTTTGATATACCTCTCATACAGGTGAGTTCAGGGGGAACACTACTTGTTATTTCAAAAAAGGGAGGGCACATAATATGAGGATAAAAACAAATACAGCCAATAAGCTTCAAGCTGCTGCGCTGCTTTTAGCTATATTTTTCATAATTACAGCAGTGCAAAGCTATTATTATCTTTCAGAGAACGTAAAGGGTCCGTCAGAGGAATGGGCAAGAGATACAATGGTAAGAGGAAGAATACCACATAAGGTAACACCTTCTATGCTTTTAGAGGATAAGAAGGCAAATATACTTGTAGCAGACGGAAAAAGCTTTAGAAATATAATTGTAGACAGAGAAACAGGAAATCTTACCAGCAACGAGGTAAATGTAAAAGGTGCCAGAACGGACATAATAGCTAAACAGCTATGGTGCAAGGACTATATATTCTGGACAGAAAACTATGATTTGTACTATGCTGTAGAAGAGCGGAAAGGAATCTATGGGGAGAAGGCTTTACTAGCCCAGGGAGTTAGAGACTTTCGTATTTTGCCTGGTGATATAACTTACCTCATTGCTGCAAATGATAAAGGACTGCTGCTGTTTAAAGCTGAATCAGGAACAGTCCTACAGCTGGGGAGTGTTTATGACCTTCCTTCTGCTAAAGGTGTAGGGTTTGTAAAGGCTAACGATAATACCCTTCATATAGCTGCCTTCTCTACAAAGGATGATATTTACTTTAGACTGGCATACTTGACCTATAGCAATGGGTATTGGGAGCTTAAAAGCGAAGTAAAGCCAAAATCAATGTCCAGTAAGCTTTGGGATATCGATATCGGGCTGGATGATGAGCATGTTTATATTTTTTATCAATTAAGTATAATTGATAGCAGAACCTCGCAGTCAGAAGTAAATTATGCATATTTTGCTTTGAATGATGCCTTTCCGGTGATGGATTTTAATAAGCTTGTTTTGTTTAAGGATGAGGTACCTATGTTTACCTTTGTAAGCAGCCCGCAGTGCATAAAGAACCAAAGCAAAAAGCTGGAGCTAGCAGTTATAAAGGACACATTTGATATGAGAGAAAAAACGGGATATAGTCTTTTTAAGCTCACCTTTGATAAAGGCGAGTTGGAAAGTGTAATAAGAATGTCGAAGCAAAAAACCTGGATATCACGCTATGATTTCTCCCTTGTCGATGGTGATCAAATTCTGTGCTTCCTGACACCTGCAGGGAAGTTTGATTCTGAGGTGCGTTATGCAGAGAACGGTATGGTGTATAAAAGTGCCCTAAGCAAATATCGGAGCAATGATCTGGCTGTTGCTTTAATGGCAGTCGTACCAGGTTATGTAAATGGATTGTTTTTCGTGTTAATAAGAGCTTTGGTGTTTTTCCCCGTTGCCTTATGGTTTTTGGCAGTCGAACTGTTTAATATAAAGGGAACTAAAAAGAAACCAAGGCTGGTTTTTAATATAGCTCTTGCAGTATATATGCTGATTAAGGCACTGACAGTTAGCAACTATTATACAGGATTTTCAACAATTGTAATGCCGGATATATTGAAGTTCATTGGGGCTCCATATTTTTATGCTGTGTTTGTTGCTATATTAGCTTACATGGTCAGCAGGTGCTTCAAAAGAATCTATACCGATATGAGCAATTTAGTTGAATTCATTGTTTTTATGAGTGCTGATTTGTTGATTACTACCCTTATTTACACATCCTATATTATTTAGATAAGAAGCTACCCAATCGGCAAGAAACGATGGATGAACCTGTCGTTTATTGCCTGGGAAATAACTGATAATTTAATATACGACAAAACCCTTATACTGAACATTGTCGGTATAAGGGTTTTTATTCGTATTGTGACATTTCCTGTTGCTTTTTCCTTTCTACAAAGTATTCGCAGCCTATAGAGGTTGTATTTTTTATACTGCTGATTTGATTGAAGGTGCAAAACCCGTTATCCTGATGGATACAACTCTCTGTACAGTATATTAAGACCATATACAAGCCTCCTTATAAATTCCTAAATCATTTATAAATTATTGTATTATAATTTTCTCCAAAAAGAAAAAACTAATGTGTATAATAGTGTATTAAATATTGCAGAAAATTCTATAATTATGAAAGAAAAATAATATAAATAATGGAGCTGTCTTATGATTTTTAAAGACTATACTGTCACTAAAAAAGTTTATCATGTTGTAAGTCTAGCAGATTTAGACAATGTCTTAAGAAATGGGCTTAAATATGATGATAAAAAAACATTTAAGACTAAGTATAATGGTTTTCATCAGTGCTTTGACGAAATAAAGGGAACATCTGTGCCTGAATGGGTTGTAAGAAGCAGAGCTATTTTTGCAAGCATGAACTTTCAAAAGGATCATAAGTGGCACTCCCATACTGCACTGATAGGTATAACTATTGATGAAGCCAAGTGCTGGGTCTGTAACGAAAACATAGCAAATCTGCTTTATGAGCCCTTTATTTTACAAAATACCTGTGGCTTTGATGAAGCTAAAGAATTTATGAAAAAATTCAGTGGTAGAATAGTCGAGGACTACTGGAAAAGCTCCCTAAGCTTTAGTGAAAATCAAAATTGTAGAAAAGATAAGGAAGTGGGATATGATGCAGAAGTGCTCGTTATGCATCATATCCCACCGGAGAATATAGAGTGTATCTACGTTATTTCAGATCATAGGATCCTTAGCTGCACTGAATGGAAGGAAGCTTTTGCAAGTGGAAGACTATGCTATGAAAACTGTTAATGGGTTTTTAAGTGATAAGGTGCTTGCAGCCGCATAAAACGTATTCAGGCTTCATTATACCGGGACGACTATAATATTTTTTTCTATTTAGTTTAATCTCGAACTCGCATAAGAATATAGGGGGCATTTTTCTATCGCCAGTACCAAGAGTGTGAAGCTCCAGCTTGTTGTTCTGAAGTATAGGAAAGGCTTGATTATTAAATATTTTGCTGTTTACAATTGCTGCACGATAAAAGTTGGAAAGCTGCTTTTCTACATATATCAAAAGCTCATCATCTTTTAAATAATTCTTCAAGGCCTTTAAAGAAGCGAATACATAACCTATATCCTTGATAGTATACCTCGCTTTTTTCTCATTGACATTTACGAACAGTCCCATGTTGTCATTCCAAAAAGAGTCCACTCTGTCGTACAGCTTATGTACTGCTTTTTTATACATTTCCAGTTCATTTATGTTGCAAAGCAGCGCAAAGTATCTTAGGCAGTTACATAGTGTGATAAGGGAACTGGGCTCTCGGTCAATTATGCTTCTCGCTATATCACCATTTGAATAAAGACGCTCAAACAGCTCACACCCGATAATATTTAGAGCATCATAAGTGATTTCATTTTGCTCTGGAATACGCTTATGTATATTATAAATGCTAATGCCAATCAGTGAAAGCTCTCTCGAGTTGATAAGATTAATGTTATCAGTGATGTTTTGACATATTACGCTAAGCAGCTTGAACTCTCCTTCTATACTGGATATAGTTGAGGGGCTATAGTGCTCACTGAGCTCTTCGTTGCTCAAAAGAGCTGCATATGCCTCTAATAATTGAAGCTGAGCGGTAAGCTTTGGCTCGTTAGGATTGATCTCTATTTGATATTCGCCATAGGAGTTGCTGCTTACATCCTCTGCATTATAATACAAATCTCCGATTTTAAGATATTGCTTGCAAAACAAAGCCTGCTTCATTGCAGCATTCAGAAGACAAAAATGCAGAAATCGCTTATTCTCCGGTTTTATTTCGCCGGTGCTTACCTTTTTTGCGAGTAAAGAAAGACAAAAAATTGAATAAGACATTATTTCCGGCTTAATTATCTTACGCATTTTTTTATGCATCCACTGAAAGCTGCTGAAGTCATATGGGGATTCAGGAGGCTGTGCATAGTAAGGCATACACCTTTTGTAAAGCGAAGTCATAAAAAACACATTGCTGGGCTTACTGTGTTCGTCCATATCACATAGGCAGCTATATAGCTTTTCCATCTCATTCTCTGATGGAAGCTCTATATTACCACAGCCTGAAAGCAAGCAATAGGATAGAGTGTTTAGATATACCATAGTATCACATTGCTCCACTATGTCCTGGTAATTAAAATCCAATACCATTATTTCACCACCTTAAATTTTATATAAACAGCATTAAAATAGTACTTTGCCAGATATAATCAAATACCTACAGTATATATCTATGCAAAAAATACCTATTCTAAAACCATGTAATAATTCATATGTGTTTTTTGTTATGATATAATTGTTGGTGATACTTGAGATTATTTATTTATAGTGGAGGTACATATGAAGGAAGGAAAGTTATCCTCAGAAATGCTTAGATCAATTATATTTAGTAATATAAAAAGCTTTAATAAAGACATAATGGTAAGACCCGAAATAGGTGAAGATTGTGCTGTCATAGATTTTGGAGAGTATGTTTGTGTGCTATCTACAGATCCCATAACTGGAGCGGAGAATGGCGCTGGAGCTCTTGCTGTGCATATATCCTGCAATGATATTGCTTCATCCGGAATAAAGCCGATTGCCCTAATGATTACAATAATGGTTCCTCCAACATATAATGAGGATGGAATAGAGAAGATTATGAGAGAAGCCTGCCAGGCAGCAGAAGAGCTTCAGGTTGATATAATTGGCGGTCATACTGAGGTTACTTCGGCTGTTAATAGGCCGGTTATATCTACCACTGCTATCGGTAAATTGCTAAAAAGCAAGCTGGTAAAAACCTCCGGAGCGAGAGTTGGAGACGATGTAATAATGACAAAATGGGCAGGCTTGGAGGGTACTGCTATTATAGCAGCAGACAGAGAAGCTGAGCTGAGGGAGTACTTTTCTAAAGAAGAGTTGGAGCTGGCAAAAAGCTTGGCAAGGAATATCAGTGTGGTAAAGGAAGGCGTGCTAGCCGGAGAATTCGGTGTTAACAGCATGCATGACGTTACAGAAGGAGGTATTCTGGGAGCTGCATGGGAAATAGCAGAAAGTGCCGGGCTTGGTATAGAGGTATATTTGGATAGTATACCAATAAAGATAATCACAGAGATGCTTAGCAAGCATTATGGAATAAATCCATATAGGCTGATTTCAAGCGGATGTATGGTGATTATCACTGATAAAGGAAATGAACTGGTAAAGCTCCTCGCGGATAACGGAGTAGAGGCACAAATAATTGGCAAAATGACAGAGGCTGGCAGGACGGTTCTGCATAAGGGAAAGTCCAGTGAACTATTGCCCCCTGATGTTGATGAATTGTTTAAAATAAAATAACTCGTTGTGCTAGCTGATATAAAGCAATCTGTGTAGAGGTTTTGAAAGATATACACATTTGAAATATTCTTGTAACATACTGTAAACTAATTATAACAATAACTAGGAGGTATTTGGCACTTTTGGTCGAAATTTAAAGTATAAATAATAGTTTTGACAAGGAGGAATACGATGAAAAAAGCAATTGCATTTA
>CALJSV010000170.1 GCA_937976095.1 uncultured Clostridia bacterium
TATGGATACAATGGCAAAAGATTCACGCAACAAACTATCGTATCCTGTTGTTTTTTGGCATAACTAATAGTATTATATTATTAACAACAAGTATATTTGGGGGGGTGTAGTAAAGTGAAGACCAATAAAAGTATTAAGTCAAAGGGTTGGAGCTTAAAAGCTGTGTTTATAGTTTTTGTTGTCACAGTCACTTTGGTAATTTTTACTGGACAAGCAGTATTAACTATCTCGCAATTTAGTAGAGCTACAACTAAAAACATTCATGATTATTTGCTTTCTGAAGTAGAAAAGGAATCGTCGGTTTTATACTCAAGAATCTATAACGTTGCTAAAGCAGGCGAATCACTTTCTAATGTAATTTCCTCTATGGAGGTACAAGACAACGATGAAGTCTTCTTTGAGGTTATTAGAAAGAGTATCGCGGGTGACTCTCTGATAGCAGGAAGTGGATTTTGGTATGAGCCAAATTTTTATGATGCACAAGTCAAGCACTATGGGCCATATATTTACAAGGATGGGACAAATATGGTGCTTACTTGGGATTATAGCGATGGCAGCTATGACTATCACTCTCAGGATTGGTATAAGGCTGGGCTATCTACTAAGGAAAGCATAGCATATACACTTCCATATTATGATGAAACTCTAAATACTACCTTCATGACTTGTACTTCTCCTATTACAAAGGATGGAAAGGTTGTAGGTGTAACGACAGCAGATATGACGCTCAATGAAATCAGGGACTATATAAGGAATATTAAGGTCGGTGAGAAGGGCTATGCATATATAGTGACAGCAGAAGGCAAATATTGGGCCAAGGATGACGATCCGGATGAGGATAATTTGCAGAAAAGTATACTAACTGAGGACAATAAGGAAGTATCGACTTTAGGCAAAATGATTGTTAGTGCTGATAAGTCAGGACTTTTTGAGGTTAAGAGCAATAAAGAGATAGCTGTTTATTCTCCAATTGGAAATACAGGGCTAAACCTGGTTCTGATATATCCCATGTCAGAGGCTTACTCGGTACTAAATAATATAATTGTATCTAATGCGCTGATTGCAGCAATTTCAATTGCCATTTTTATAGCTCTGCTTTCAATTATAATATCTAGAACGGTATCTAAGCCTTTAAAGCTCATAGTAAATGATGCCAAGAAAATTGCAGCAGGTGATTTAACTGAGGTAAAGAGATCAAGCACTGGGCGTAATTCAAAAAATGAGATAGTGATCTTATCAGATGCATTTAGCGACATGATATCAAATATGAGGGAGCTTATATCTGATATAAAAGTTACCGGAAAGACATTGACAGAGGCTTCTCGTAGTATGACAGAGGCTACTCAGCAAACTTCTGCTGAATCAGAACGTATAGCAGCAACTGTAACCGAGTTGGCCAAAGGTGCTGTTGATCAGGCTGAAACAACTCAAAACGGTCATGCGGCAGTAAGCGAAATAATAACCAAGCTAGATGATGTTATTATAAATACAAGCAAATCTGAAGATATAACAAAAGAAGCAATGTTTGCTATGGTTGAAGGGGCAGAAAAGGTTAAATACCAGAAGAGCAAAATGCAGGATAGCAAAAAAGCGTCTCATAATGTAAGGCATACTATAGGCGCGCTTTCAGATAAATCAAAGCTAATTGGAGACATAGTGAATGTTATCAATGGAATAGCTGAGCAGACTAATCTCCTTGCCTTGAATGCAGCGATAGAGGCTGCCAGAGCAGGAGAGCAAGGAAGAGGCTTTGCAGTAGTTGCTGACGAGGTTAGAAAGCTTGCTGAGCAGTCAGCAAGTGCCACCAAGGAAATATCAGCGCTGATTAGCGAAATCCAAAGAAGCATATCACAGGCCGTTGATGAAAGCAATAAAGCCGATATGATTGTTGAAGAACAAGAAAAGGCAGTAGATGAGACTAGTCTAACCTTTGAAAGGATTATGCATTCAGTAGAAGAAGCGAGCGTCAGAATCAAAAATGTTTCATCCCTTACTGATAAGCTTGGAAGAACAAGCTCTGATGTAGCAGCTATTATTGAGGGACTTGCCAGCATATCTGAGGAAAATGCAGCAGGGACAGAAGAAGTGGCTGCATCTACAGAAAAGCAAAGTGAATCTGTGCAGTTAGTAATGGACTATTCGCAAAAACTGACTGAGTTGGCTAAGAAGCTCGAGAATGATATAGAGAAATTTAAGCTATAAAAAAGGAAGGTCATCTGACCTTCCTTTTAACTTACTCAAATTTGATTCTTCTCTTAATTTCGAATCTGGACTCATTTGCCTTGGAAAGGTACTGATAAGCTCGTTCCCAATCGCCATTATACTTAAATATCTTACTGAGCCCTAAGTTTGCATAAGGGTAGAACTCTGAGTTTGGATTTTTGGCAAATAGTTCTTCGGCATTAGAAAACAGGCTCTGAGCATCATCGATTTCCCCACTTTCTAAGCTTTGTACTGCGAGAATAGTTAATAAATCAGCTTTATTCTGCTGACTATCTTCTACAGAATTAAATATTTCGCCGACTAACTCCTTTACCTGATGTTGATCATGATGCATAAAGAACAATGTTTTGATTTTTTCTGCCTTTGAATTTATTAGGGCTCTATAGTTATCTGTCATTTTAAAATAGACAATTGATTGTTCTAAATGTCTTAAAGAATTTTGGTAGTCCTTTGCCATTCTGTAGAAGATACCCAAATTTGTATAACAATAATTTTTAAGAACATCCTCACTTGTGAAAGTAAAATATTCTAATGCCTTCATCATGCAGTTTATTGCTTCTTTATAATTGCTATTATTAGCCAGGGCATTAGAAAGAATCATTTTAAACTCGCCAAAGTTATGATATATCTTATATTTTTTTGAGTACTGCAATATTTCATTCACGAAAGGTATAATTCTGTCATGCTTTCTTAAGATAGAGTATGTTTTTGCAAGGTTGTACGTAACATTTAACTTTAGGACTATGTTATCAAGTGATATTTCAGACAGAGTATTATTTCCCCTGGTGTAATACTCTTCTGCATTAATATAATCTTCCTTCTTAGATGCTAAACATCCAAGATTATTATATGTTTTACAGATATAAACTTGGTGTAAATCTTTATTAAGGTACTTAATCGCATTAGTAAGAAGCTCCTCAGAACGGGAATCTCCGAGTTTTAAATATGCTTCTCCCAAAAGTGCATATATTTTCCCTAACAAATCATCGTAATGGAATTCGGAAAGATCGATCCTTTGTAAAAAAGCTTCGAGTGTATTAATAGTACCCTGATAGTCCTCATGTTCATTCATATGCTCGCACTTATTAATAATACTTATTGCTTCATGCTTTAAAAAATCATCATCAGATAAAAAGTACGATACTGGCTTACCAATTCGCTCAGCCAGAAATTCCAATGTTGGAATTGATGGATTGTTAATGCCGTTTTCTATTAGACTTAGCTGATTTCTGGTTATTCTGTCACCAACGAGCTCGGCTTGTGTTAAACCAAGGTCTTTTCTAGCCATTTTAATCTTTTGTCCTAATGTAAGCACTTTCATTCACCCCTATTTCATTTCACAATCAAGATTATTATAACATACTTGATAATAATTACAAATATAAATTCCAAATATAGTATTGACATATTTTCACTTAAATAGTATATTTTAAGTAAATAGATATTACTAGAAATGAGGAGGATATGTTATGAAAAAAAAGAAACTACTAAAAGCCACTGCACTACTTCTTATGGTCTTACTACTTACAGGTATCAATATGCACATAATGGGGGGAAGCTTTTTAGGTAATAAAATAGCAGATTTTGAGTACCCACCATATAAAAACATTATTAGGCAGGTTGCTGACTTTGAGTATCCGCCATATAAAGGAAGCATAGTAATGCCTTGTGATTTCATGTACCCTCCATACAAAGGATAGTCTAGCGATAAGTTTTGTAAAACATGAAGGTGCGATTGTTTTCAAAAGCAGGAACTAATAGCTTTTGGCAATAGCATCTTTTGTTTTTTAAATGGTCAAAGAATAAACCAGCAAATAAAGGCGATTACATAGGTTGTCATATCAGTCATTAAGCAACTATATACCACTAATTAATGTAGTAATATATTACACATGTCGAATTGTGTTGTCGAACATTTTTTTGTTAAATAGAACATACTTCCACATAATGTTAATTTGCACTAATGTAAGTAGAGGATAACGTACCTTTTATGATTAGATATTCACTTAAAAGTTTGTACTGAATAAGTGTGTAAGGGTAGATAATAAATTGTATTATATTGCTGATTTAGATGGAATTAAAGTTGTTAGTGGATTCATTGGGTAGGATTATATAGAGTGGGAATGAGTAAAGTATAGGATCAGTGGTTTTTCTGGCTGGCTTAAATACACTGGGTTCTATAATAGACAATAACCAAGCATCGGTTATTGTTTTTTTATTTAAGTCAATATTGTAAAAAAAAGAAGTTTATGGGAAGATAGGTTAACTTATTGTAAACACTAGCTTGATAAATACACATCATATACAGTTGGCACAGGATAAAAAAAATCTCCAAGCAAATAATATTAATGACTAAGCACATTGAATACATACAATTAAACAGATGTGACAAAAAGTGTACAAATATTCACAACAGAGAATGGAGGCAGTTAAATGGCACAGATTTTTTTTGTTATACAATTTTTCTTTGCTGTAGTAATAGGTCTATACTTTCTGAACATGCTAAAGGGACAGCAGGGAAATAAGGTTGCAGTAGAAAAGGAATCAAAAAAAGAACTCGATAAGCTGCAGAAAATGAGAGACATAAAGCTTACTAAGCCTTTATCAGAGATAACCAGACCATCCTCACTTGAAGAGGTTATTGGACAGGAAAACGCTATAAAGGCACTAAGAGCGGCAATTTGCAGCCCGAATCCCCAGCACGTCATAATTTATGGACCTCCAGGAGTGGGAAAGACAGCAGCAGCGCGTTTAATACTTGAGGAAGCAAAAAAGAAAATGTTCAGTCCTTTCAGGCAGGAAGCTAAGTTTATTGAAATAGATGCCACTACAGTGCGTTTTGATGAAAGAGGAATAGCAGATCCGTTAATTGGATCTGTTCATGATCCTATATATCAGGGTGCAGGAGCAATGGGTGTAGCCGGCATACCTCAGCCAAAGGTCGGGGCAGTAACTAAGGCACACGGTGGAGTATTGTTTATTGATGAAATTGGTGAGCTCCATCCTATTCAGATGAACAAGCTGCTTAAGGTTCTAGAGGATAGAAAGGTATTTTTAGAGAGCGCCTATTACAGCTCAGAGGATTCTAATATACCATATCATATACATGATATGTTCCAAAATGGGCTGCCTGCAGACTTTCGTTTGATAGGTGCTACCACTAGGGGGGCTGAAAGTATCGGGCCTGCACTAAGATCCAGATGCATGGAGGTATATTTTAAGCCGCTGTTGCCTGATGAAATAAAGATCGTATCAGAAAATGCACTTAAAAAGATAAATATGGACTATGAGAGTGGTGTTGTAGATAAAATCTCTAACTATGCGACTAATGGAAGAGAAGCCGTAAATATAATTCAGACAGCTGCGGGTGTAAACATTAATGAAGGCAGAAGTAAGATACTTGTCAGCGACATAGAATGGGTGGTCAATAACGGACAATACAATCCAAGACCTGAAAAGAAAATATACGAAGAATCTCAGGTTGGTTTTGTACATGGCCTTGCAGTATACGGGCCAAACATTGGAACCCTGTTGGAAATAGAGGTTACTGCAGCAAGGGCAGCAAAGGGTATAGGAAAGGTTACCGTAACTGGAATTGTTGAGGAGGAAGAAATAGGGTCAAGAGAAGGAAAGACCATAAAAAGAAAGAGTATGGCTAAAAGCTCAATAGATAATGTTCTTACAGTATTCAAAAAGTACTTGGGTATAAACTGCGAGGATTATGATATACATTTAAACTTCCCCGGTGGTGTTCCTGTAGACGGTCCTTCGGCGGGTATTGCAATCGCAGCTGCTATATATTCTGCAATAACGAACACAAATGTTGATAGTAAAACTGCAATGACAGGAGAAATATCTATAAGAGGTAAGGTCATGCCGGTAGGCGGCATTGTAGCTAAGGTTGAGGCTGCAAGGCAGGCTGGAGCTAATAGAGTAATCATACCGAAGGCTAATTATCAAGAAATCTTCTCTAGCTCAGGAATACAAATTCTACCTGTAGAAAGCATACAAGAGGTGATGGACTTGGTATTTAATGAAGAGAGTGAACCATTAACTCTTATCGCTCAACCTGCTGAGGTTGGAATCCTGGCTGCCAACCCCTTAGAGAATACGACCTCCGTACAAGCAAAGCAAGAGTTGGATTTGATTTAAAGATTAGTATTGATAAAATACTAATCAAACGATATAATAAACAATTGTTCGGATAATAGAAAAATTTGCTATATATAAGTGTTTTTTTAAGTTAAAACCTTTATAATAGAATATATAGCTTAAGCATCATACTATAATGTAAGAGCATATGGATTAAAGACACCTAAAATTTATATAACAAAAGTTTTGTACGGGAGTTGATGACGATGATTAACAATAAGGAAAGAAGCAGAAGGATACCCTTATTACCTTTGAGAGGCTTAAGCATATTCCCTTTTATGCTTTTACACTTTGATGTTGGAAGAGAGAAGTCAGTAAGAGCGTTAGAAGAAGCTATGATTAATGATCAGTTGATTTTTTTAGTAACACAAAGAGAGGCGCATACAGACCTTCCTAGCAGAGAAGACTTTTATGAGGTAGGGACGATATCAAAGATTAAGCAGCTTCTAAAGCTGCCTGGTGATACTATTAGAGTGTTGGTTGAAGGTATCTCAAGAGCATCCATATCAGAAATAATTTCGGATGATGCATATTTTTTGGTGGAGGTTGAAGAGCAGCAGGAGGTAGACTATGGCACTGACGTTGAGCTGGAGGCTCTAAAAAGAAGCGTAATGTCAGTATTCGATGACTATGTCAAGTCAAACTCCAAGATAGCTCCTGAGACTCTTGTGACGGTAGCAGATATAGATGATTACTCTCGTTTTGCAGATGTGATAGCATCTAATCTAGTGATAAAAATCGAAGAAAAGCAGGAGCTTTTAAGCCTATTTAATGTTGGTGAAAGATTAGAAAAGCTCTATGAAATGATTTCAAGAGAGCTAGAGATATTAGAAATAGAAAGAAAAATATCCTCAAGAGTCAGAAAGCAGATAGATAAATCACAAAAGGAATACTACCTAAGAGAACAGCTTAAGGCTATTCAAAGAGAGCTCGGTGAAAAAGAAGGTCACCAAGAGGACATTGATATCTATAGAGATAAAATGGAAAAGCTCGAGCTTCCTGAAGAAGTAGTAAATAAGGTTGAAAAAGAGCTCGACAGACTTTCCAAGCTCTCACAGGGTTCACCTGAGGTAGGGGTTATAAGAACCTATCTTGACTGGATTTTTGATTTGCCATGGAATACAGAGACTGAAGATAATCTGGATATAAAGCATGCCAGAAAGGTATTGGATGAAGATCACTTCGGACTCAAAAAGGTTAAGGAAAGGGTTCTTGAATATCTTGCAATCAGGCAGCTTTCACAAAACATGAAGGGACCTATACTTTGCCTTGTAGGACCTCCTGGAGTTGGTAAGACCTCTATAGCTAAGTCGATAGCCAGGGCTATGGGAAGAAAATTCGTTAGAATGTCTCTAGGTGGAGTTAGAGATGAAGCTGAGATAAGAGGTCATAGAAGGACATACATTGGGGCAATACCCGGTAGAATAATTTACTCAATGAAGCAGGCAGGCAGCAACAATCCGCTTTTCTTATTTGATGAAATAGATAAAATGGCGCATGATTTTAGAGGAGACCCAGCGTCTGCAATGCTTGAGGTATTAGATGCCGAACAAAACAAAGACTTTAGAGATCACTATCTTGAATTGCCATATGATCTCTCAAGAGTAATGTTTGTAACTACAGCTAATTCTACTGATACTATACCGGCACCCCTGCTTGATAGAATGGAAATTATTTATATATCAGGATATACAGAGGAGGAGAAGGTAAGCATAGCTCTAAAATATCTTATACCCAAGCAGATAAAAGAGCATTCACTTAAGCTGGAGAATGTATTATTGTCTGAAGCTACTGTGAGGGCAATAATTAATGGTTATACTCGTGAGTCTGGAGTAAGAAGTCTCGAGCGAGAGCTGGCTAATGTTATTAGAAAGTCAGCTACTCAGATAGTTGAAAGTGACAAAAAGAGTGTACGAATCAATCCTGATAACCTTAAGAAGTATTTAGGAATTAAAAGGTTCAGATATGATAAGATCAGTCAAAGAGATGAAGTAGGAGTTGTTACAGGCCTTGCATGGACCTCTGTAGGCGGAGACACATTGTTTATAGAAGTATCTGTAATGCCTGGTACAGGAAAGCTAGAGCTGACAGGTCATTTAGGAGATGTAATGAAGGAGTCCGCAAGAGCTGGCCTCAGCTATATAAGATCAAAGTGCCTAGAACTAGGAATAGATACTGATTTCTCAAAGAACATGGATATTCATATACATGTACCTGAAGGAGCAACACCAAAGGATGGTCCATCAGCCGGCATTACAATGACGACTGCCTTAATATCCGCCTTAAGCAAAAAGCCTGTATCAAGGCAGGTTGCAATGACGGGAGAAGTCACCTTAAGAGGCAGGGTGCTGCCAATAGGAGGGCTGAAAGAAAAGGTATTGGCTGCAAATAGGGCTGGTATCAAGAAGGTTATAATACCTGTTGATAATGAAAAAGATTTGGAAGAGATTCCTGTAAATGTCAAGAAGTCCATAGAATTTGTCTTAGCGAATGACATGGATGAAGTACTAAAGCATGCATTGGTAAGTGGTGATTCTAATGATAATTAAAAGATGTGATTTTATAACAAGTGCAACAACGAAAAGTCAGTATCCAGAAACAAACCTGCCGGAAATAGCTTTTTCCGGCAGGTCAAATGTAGGTAAGTCCTCACTCATAAATTCTATGTTAAATAGAAAAAAACTCGTAAAGGTAAGCTCAAGCCCGGGAAAGACAAGACTTATAAACTTTTTTTCAGTTAATGAAGCCTTTCTGCTTGTGGACCTTCCGGGATATGGCTATGCTGCTGTATCTAAAGTAGAAAAAGCAAAATGGGGAAGCATGATTGAGGAGTATCTAAAGTCAAGAGCCAGCCTGTATAATGTCGTGCTGCTGGTAGACATCAGGCATAAGCCTACCAATGACGATGTTATGATGTATGATTTTATAAAATACTATAGGGATTCAGTAGTAGTGGTTGCGACTAAATTGGACAAGATAGGAAAAAATGCCGTAAGTAAGCAGCTGAAGCTTATTAAGGAGACCTTAAATCTTGACAAAACAGATATATTAATGCCATACTCATCGGAAACCCATCAAAATAGGGACGAGCTTTGGGCTATACTAACTGATGGATTAAACTTAGAGCAGCCAGAAGCCGAGCAGTAATACAGTCATAGGAAGGGATGTGAACAGCATGGAAGAGAATTTCCGGCTAATACTCCTTGACGCTTTAACTGAGGCTATTGAAAAGAAAAGAGCTGTAACCATAAAAAACAATATTAACAACTGCATAATAGTTTTTACAGCTACTAACGATGAGATAATAATATCGGTAAGCAAGGTATCTTACATGGTCAATGAGATAATAACAGTTATATCTGATGCCTTAAGTGTTAGACCCGATATGGTATTTAATAGGCTAAGTGTAGTCAAGGAAGATTTCATAATATATTATATGGTTTGGGTAAGAAATGAAGATCAAGGCAAGCTTTTTATAGAGAAAGAATTTGCCATACCTCAGAACAATATTACTTATATGAGCCCAAGGGCTCTGGAGTATATAAAATGCTTTAACTAAGAGCAGTGATTTGGGCATAAATCACTGCTCTTTGATTATTTGCAGCAGTTTACTTTTAGTATTTAGGCTGGGGTCCTCCAGCACTAAAGCCAGAAGCTTGTCTAGAGTGTGGCCTAGCGCTCTACCCGGCATTATTCCCAGTGCTATCAGGTCATGTCCATTTACGGAAAGCTCGTCAAGTGAAGTGCAGTGATCCTCAGATAGTATTGCATTAAAAATATCTTCTATAATTTGAAGCTTTAAGAGGCTGTTTTCATTTTCGTGTTCACATCCGCAGAGCATTTTACCCTTCTTCACCTTCAGCCAGCTTGGAAAAAGCTCCTTTCCGATACGGGCTACAGCCTTTCTTACGGAAATAGCAGCCGGAGCAATCTCAATTCTGCTATACTGTAGCAGCTTGAAGACAAGGGCGGCAAGCTTTTTATCCTGCCGTAATCTGCTAAGTACTACATGGACGGTAGCTGCTTCCAGCGGATATAAAAGCACAGCCCATCTTATGAGCAAGTCGGCATCGGCGTTTGAAACAGCTATTGAGGCTTTGGTGGTATAGTTCATATCAAGCTCAGGTATTATTTGGTTTAGAAGACCGGTCTGCCATAAAGCATTCAAGCTGTATTCTGAGGCAGATATCATAAGCTTATTAAGCTCGTCCCGAATTCGTTCATGGCTTATTTTTCTTATAAGCTGGCAGTTGTCTGATATAGCTTTAATAGTTGCAGCTTCAATGTCAAAGGAAAGCTGAGCAGAAAAGCGTACAGCTCTTAGCATTCGAAGAGCATCCTCCGTAAACCTTATGTCAGGTCTGCCGACGCAGCGAATAACCCTACTGTTTAGGTCTTTGACTCCATCATATGGGTCTATCAACCCTTCTTCACTGCTGTATGCCATTGCGTTAATAGTGAAATCTCTTCGAGACAGGTCCTCTTCTAATGCTGTGGTAAAATACACTTCCTCGGGACGGCGGTAATCTTTATACTCTCCGTCAATTCTAAAGGTTGTGGTTTCGTAAAATTTGTTGTTGAGAACTATAGTAACTGTCCCATGACTTATACCTGTATCTATGGTTCTTTCGAAAAGTGCTTTTATAGCAGGTGGCTTTGCATCAGTAGCGATATCCCAGTCCTTAGGCTGTAGTCCCATAACCGAATCCCTTACGCAGCCGCCTACTGCATAAGCTTTATAGCCACTTTCTCTTAAAAAACCAATGATACAGCTTACCTCAGGGGGTAGGCTTATAACGAATTGCGTCACCACTTAGCCTCCTAGAGTAACATCCTGGGCTTGGTACCATTCCAAAGCATTGTAGAAGTGCTCAGCCTTGAAATCAGGCCACATATCATCAACTACATAAAAATCAGCATATATGGACTGTATGGGCAAAAATCCACTAAGCCTTCTTCTGCCACCCCATCTTACAATAAGGTCTATTCTGGAAATATCCTTAGAAGCAAGATTGCTTATAAAGCTTGACGAGTCAGAGCTTATGTTAGAGGTTAAGTCCCAATTCCATCCATAGTTGACCAGAAAGTTGATCTTCATTAGACCTTTTCCGAATTTCACTCGGTTTGTAAAAGGGATAAGCTCCTTTGGGAATAAAGGAGAGTTTGTGTTTCCAATAACAAGAAGATCTGCGTCTCTATTGCTCAGCTCCATGACAGCATCTACACAAGCTTTTCTAAATGCCTCTGTCTGAGCCGATGGCCTTTTGGTATTGTCTTGAGTAAAGCCATAAAATGTTAACTCTTTTACACCTAGCTCGAGACAGATTTTATAAAGCTCAAATCCAGGTTTAATGCCATGATCGTAGCCATCGTGCTTTTGAAGACCATTTGACAAAGCCCACCTTCTGTTGCCGTCAGGAATAAATCCTATATGATTTGGAAGTCTGTTGAAATTCATATATGCTCATCACCTCTTATTATAATCATATAGGTATTATGCCCAAATTAATTAAATTTACCCAGCATGTTCTATTAAATTTTAAAATCGGAATAATTTATATATATTATATAGCATCTGCAGTAAAATACCATAGCAAAATTGTCGATATATATAGATAATGGCTTAATTATACTTGCAGGAAAGCCTATGTTATAATTATATTAGAGCAAATATAAGATTTTATTTAAGGGGAAGTCAGTATGAAGAAATTATTGGCATTAATGTTAGTGTTCTTGACAGTTACACTTAGCATCACCGGTTGTTTGGGAAAAAACAAAGGTGAATTTGTTAATGTAGATATTCCGGCTGTTAACTTGAGAGGAAATAGTACAGGAAACATAACCAATGGAGGTATAACTGTAATACAGGACGAGTGGATATACTTTTGCAATGGAAATGATGATGTAAGCATTTATAAGACTAAAATAAACAGTGATGACATTATCAAGGTGAACGGTGATAAATCTATGTTTATTAATGTTATTGGGGAATGGATATACTACAGCAATATAAACATTGAGGATAAAGGAAGGCTTTACAAAATCAAAGTTGATGGAAGCGAAAGAACAAAGCTTAATGATGACAATTCATCCTTTATAAATGTAGTCGGAGATTGGATATACTATAGCAACGGCAGCGATGGAAGAGCAATCTACAAAATCAAGACTGACGGAAGTCAAAGAACTAAGCTTAATTCAGAGTTTGCTTCCTATCTATGTGTTGTAGGCGAGTGGATATATTATTGCAATGGTGATGATAAGAAAAGTCTCTATAAGATGAAGGTGGATGGCAGCGAGCAGACTAAGCTGTCTGACCACGAGGCTGTATATCTAAATGTAGATGAGGAATGGATATACTATACAAATGAAACAGATTTAAACAGACTGTATAAGGTCAAAACTGATGGAACCGAAGGCAAAAGGCTTACTGAGGAAGGCACTAGCTTTATAAATGTTCATGGAGATTGGATATATTATTGCAGCAGCTACAACGATAACAGAATAGGTAGGATTCAGAAGGATGGCAGCAAAGGAAAGATACTAAATTATGACAGCTCTCAGCTGATAAACAGTGTGGGTGGATGGATATACTATATAAAGCAAAACACGGCAGGCAGGCTTTTTAAAATGAAAACAAACGGAACAGATATACAATTAGTGCAAAAGTTAAAGAGATAGGGCAGCCTATCTCTTCTCATATACTGAGGTCTATATGTTGAATCGTGCCTGCCGAACCATCTTCTCTAAGAAAGATTCCGGTCTTTCTAGTGATTCCCTTAAGAGCTGTGCCAGACTTTATAGAAAACTCTGTAGATATATTTGACAGATAAATTGCACCTATCCCTTTTTCTCCAAGTGCGATTAAATGGTCATTGCCGGAACTATCCTTATGCCATATTCTAAGCTTGTGAAAAACAGAATCATTTTCATCTATCCAACCGTTAAGATCCTCATCATACTTAGCAAGATCTGCAAAACCATCGCCTGAAGCAGCTCCAAATAACTCGCTTCCATCATTTATAATCCCGTCACTATTCAAGTCTAAGCTCAAAAAACCACTGCCAGGTCCTGCAAATGATATTTGATCAGGCTGACCATCGCAATCAATGTCAAAGCTGTACTTTGTTTCCGTTAGATTGAAGGCTCTACCTTGAAAGTTAATAACAAGAGGATCCTTAAGTAGAGCATCGCCAGCCCTTATGCTAATATTTACTTGTGACAGGAACTCTCTGCTTGCCTTAATATCTATATCGAGCTTAATTTCTTTACCATCGGCAGTTCTCACAATCCCCTTTGCACCAAAGGATACCTTTTCGCTTTCGTAACGAGTTTCATTCATGTCGTATGACAACCCCCATCCGAGCCTTGTAGGCTGTTCGGGCAGTGGCTGAGATACAGGAGCGGTGCTGATTTTGAGATCCTCATAGCTCATTACCCTTAGCTTGATATTTCGCTTTAGAAAATGGCGGAAGAAGCTTTCGATAAGCATTACTTTCAGCCTTTCCTTATCACTCAGCTCCTTTATAAGCTCTTTGTCCTTTTGAGCAGCTACTGCGATCTGTGATTTTTCTGATAGAATAGACAAGGAATCCTTTGACAACTCAAGTATAACACCATTGTTTGCGGCTGAGCCTTCTGATGGAGGAGAATTGCCTGTCCAGGCTACTAGCCTTTCGGACTTATTATAAACCTCCACACTGCTGCGTTGAGAAGTTAATGAAACCTCTGAACTTGAAATCTTCATTTGTTTGCACCTCCTTGTGAAATTTGCCATAAACTATTCCTTTAGTTTATAAAGCTATATATATTGTCGGCATAAAATGGAAATTATGTAAGACAATTATAGTTACAACAAGAATAAAATATGGTACTATTGTATCGATACAAAGTTGAAGGTGTGATAGGAATTTGAGTGACAGAGAATATAATATAAATGTAAGCCTCGAGAGAGGCGCTGAAAAGCCAATGTATATACAGCTTTATGAAAGAATAAGAGATGATATTGAGGCAGGAGTCTTAAAGCATGACAGTAGGCTTCCAACTATAAGGGGTCTAGCTTCTATGCTTAAAGTCAATAATGTTACAGTAGTAAATGCATACAGGCTGCTTGAAGAAAACAAGCTGGTATATAAACGGGAAGGGAGCGGCACCTACGTACTGCCTATAAAAGAAAGCATTATAGTTGATATAGGAAGCAGGTCTATATCTGAGGATGCGGATTACAGCTTGCAAGGAACAAATGACAGTGAAGTCTATGACTTTGCCTCTGCTTCACCCGACCCTCTGCTTTTTCCTGTGACAGATTTTAAAAAGGTGGTTAATGAGGTTCTGGAAAGAGACGGAGGAAACGCCTTTACCTATCAGGATAGCCATGGATACATGCCTCTTAGGCAATCTATAGGAAGCTATATGCAGCAAATCGGTGTAAGCGTTAGTGCTGAGGATATCAATATTATATCTGGAGCTCAGCAGGGTATAGATATTATTGCCAGAGTGCTTCTTTCTAGCGGTGATTATGTATTTGTTGAAAGTCCTACATATATGGGTGCTATAGCAGTTTTTAAATCAAGAGGAGCAAAAATTGTTGAGATACCGTTGCAGTCAGATGGACTTGATTTAAGCGAGCTGGAGAAGCGGCTTAGATTCATAAAACCAAAGTTTATATATATAATGCCAAATTTTCAAAACCCTACAGGCTGCAGCTACTCTGACAGGAAAAAGAGGCACTTGCTGCTTCTCTGCAAAAAGTACGACATAATGGTATTAGAGGATGATTATTTAAGTGAGCTTAGCTATACTGACAAAGTATCAAAGCCTATTAAAGCCTTTGATAAAGATAACAGGGTGATATATATAAAGAGCTTTTCAAAGATATTTATGCCTGGTCTGAGAGTTGCGTACCTTGTTATACCACAAGCAATAAAACCAATGGTTGCAAACGCAAAGTATATGACTGATATATCAACATCAGGTTTCATGCAAAGGGTGTTAGATATCTATTTTAGGGGAGATATATGGAATAAGCATTTGCAATACATGAAAAAGGAATATAGCATAAGATATTTTGAAGCAGTAAGAGCTTCTAAAAAGCATCTTAGAGGGGCGCAGTTCCAACAACCTGATGGGGGCTTGAACCTCTGGATCAGGCTTCCTTACGAAGTAGACTGCGACAACCTTCTTAACCAGTGCAGGACAAAAAAGGTAGTGTTTACCCCGGGTACATACTTCTTGAGCGGTGAAGAAGGTAAGAGGTTTATAAGACTAAGCTTTGCTGCAGTTAGTACAGAAAGAATTGCAGATGGGATAGCAGTTATTGGCCAAGCTCTTGAGCTACTAAGATAATTATGAAGGCTTGATGCAGTTTGTTGCATCAAGCCTCTAATTTAAATTTATCAGTTATTTAATTCCATCCAATTGGTAAATCGTAAGCTCTTGCTCCTTACCTTTGACTTTAATAGTTCCCAAAGGTGTTGCAATGACTTTATCCCTAACTATTTCATAGGTAACGCTGCTTATAAGTATCTGCCCGGGCATTGCATTACTCTCAAGTCTTGCGGCGGTGTTTACAGTGTCCCCTATTGCTGTAAAGTCCATTCTTGTCTTTGATCCAATATTACCTACAACTGCATAGCCTGTGTTAACTCCTATGCCAAATTGTACACTTCTGCCATACTTTTCTGTTAGCTTTTCCTGCAGCGGTATTGAGCCCTGCTTCATAGCCCATGCTGTCTTAACTGCCTTTAAGGCATGCTCTTCTAAATCTAGAGGTGCGTTAAAAATAGCCATTGTAGCATCGCCAATAAACTTGTCTAAGGTTCCGCCGTTTTCGAAAATAGCACTGGCACACAAATCCAGATACTCATTAAGTATACTTACTACCTCTTCGGGCTGTACCTTTTCGGACATAGGAGTAAAGCCTCTTATATCTACAAAAAGTGCAGTTATTTCTCTTTTGGTTCCGCCCAGCTGAAGTGCAGCCTCGCCTTTGGTCAGTATCTCTTTTACGACTTGAGGTGCGACATATCTGCCAAATATGCCTGTTATTCTTTTTCTTTCCATAAGCTCTTCCAAATAACGATATGCAAGCATAACAAGATAAATTACTGCTGCTGATGCAATCGGATAAAACACTGATAATATTATTCCTCTAGAGTATACGAGGCCAACAACCCAAATATAAAGGGCTAATGTGATACAGGTCGCAAGGGCTGATAACGCAGGTATAAGCCTTTTGATGGAGTAGTATGTAATCATACTAAGAAGGAATAGTATTAGGATATCTGCTGTTATGGGAGCATTCTTTTTAAAACTTTTATACATAAGAGACTGCATTATATTTGCGTGTATTTCTATTCCGTACATCGGAGTTTGTCTGTCTATTGCCGTATAATATTGATCACTTAACCCAACAGAATAAGGGCCTATAAGGACTATACAGTCCTTAAAGTACTCGGGCGGTATTTCCCCTGTAAGTACTTCGTAATATGGTATTGGAGTATATTCAGAAGGCGTATTGGTAAAATCAATATAGGTTCTATATATCTTATCTACAGGAAGCTGACTTTCATCTAGCAGGTTCAGCCCATTGTAGTTCAAATACTGGTTGTATATGTTTATTGCAAAGCTTGCCTCTTCTTTTATGTCTTCTCCATCCTGATATTTGACCTTTGTAAGATGCTTACGAACAATGCCATCGGCAACATCGGAAAAAACATTTATATGTCCTGTTGCAGCGACCTCGCTTAGCTTGCCAAAAGGCTTAACAAGTGTATCGCATAAAAGCTCTCCTCCCACAAAGTCAGAGCTTTTCCTTACCTTGCTGCCGGTTTGTTCAAAGAGAGCATAGGATGCGAGCACGACATTTCCTGCGTTTTCTACTGCCTCAATAAGCGGTTCGTCTTCTTCAGGATCAGAAGCCTCAGTAAATAAAACGTCCACACCGATGGCTGCCGGATCTCCTTCGGAAATAATGTTAATAAGCTCAGCATGGTAGCTTCTTGGCCAGGGCCACCTGCCAAGAGTCTGCAAGCTTTCTTCGTCTATGGCTACAAGAACTATTTTAGTATCTGTTGGCTTTTTTTTCTGAAAGATTATATCCTGAAGGTTGTTTTCAACATAAACGAATAAATTGCTTTCTCTCAAAAAGCTTTCCCTAGTATTACTTTGCGAGTCAATGAAAAGAAGAAAGGTGAAAATTAGTATTATTACAGAAAGTACATAAGCTTTTTTTATTTTCATTGTATCCCTCCAAAGAAGAGTTTACTTAAAAAAGCTCTTCTTAAACTCAGTTGGGGTCAATCCCGTCTTTTTCTTGAAAACGCCGGTAAAATGATTGAGACTATTAAAACCGCAACTGAAGCATACTTCAGTTATTGATCCTTCCTTGCTTCCAAGCTGTTCAATAGCCTTTTCTATCTTTACATCTATAAGGTACTCATGGGGAGTCTTGCCTGTTTCTGCCTTAAAAATCTTAATAAAATGGTAGGGGCTATAGTTTGCTATTTGAGCGACTGTCTCAAAGGAGTATTTTTTATTATAGTTTTCTCTCAGGAACTCCATAACCCTCTTTACACAGTTAGTATCTCTATAGTGGTTGTCCAGCTTGTAAGCAGGTAAATTGCTATCGGTTTGTCTTAGAATTGAAATAATTATTTGAGTTGTAAGACTATCCAATACAAACTCATAGCCTAATTGCTTATGTTTTGATTCATACATAAACTGATTTATGCTATTAATCAAATGTGGACTAATTCTATATGTGCCATTTTCAAAAAATGCCTCTGAAATATTAAATATCTGCGAAGCTACCTGGTTGACTAAGGACTTGTCAATGAAAATCGGTATATAGCATGGCACACTATAGTGACTTCTAGCTCCATGAGACTGTCCCGGGTTTACTGGCATTAGAGTATTCTTTTCAACATAAAACTCTCTTTTATCTACATAGAGAACAGGAAATGCACTTGAGGGGATTACGAACTCATATTTATCAAACTCAGCAGGGCCAGGAAAAACATCATACGCTTTGAAAAAGGCAATACTGTCAGTAGAGTAGAACTCACACTTGTCCTCTGGTCTTTGGGGCATATCGTTAAGTATCCTGTTTGCAAGTAACTCCATAGGCAAACCTCCAAATAAGTGTATTATATAGCTCATTTTTGGATAAAAGGAACTTCGTTAGGAAGCATTTTTTGTTAAATACTAAAGTGCTGTAATAGTTGGTTATATTATTTCCTTTAACACCTTAACAACATCAGCATCTATATTGCCTACATTAACCATGGAATCTATTATTTTTAAGGAATTTTCCTTTGTCATTCCACCTCTATAAGGTCTATCCTCTGTTAGGGCTTGATATATATCACACACAGCAATTATTCTGCTCTCAAGTGAAAGCTTTTCTGCACCGAGCCTTTCAGGGTAACCGCTTCCACGTAAGGTTTCGTGATGATTTGCTGCCCAATCAGATATTTGCTCCATTCCACTGACCTTCTCTAATATGAGCTTAGTATAGTAGGTGTGTGATCTAATTGAAGTATACTCTTCGCTTGTAAGCTTGCCATGCTTGTCTAAAATATTGTTAGGTATTGAGAGCTTGCCAAGATCGTGCAGGAGTCCTGCTATTCTCATGCGAGTAGTTTTTTCTTCATCAAAGCCATAGTATTTTGAAAAACTGGAAACGTGGTTGGTAAGTCCAATAGAATGCTGGTGTGTGAAGCTGCTTTTTCTATCTATTATAGTTGCGAACACCAATGCAATATCATTTAAAATATTGAGAGTTATAGGAGTATAAATTGCCGGATGAATTCTATCTAATATATCAGGATCGGAATTAATGTTTTCCATGTCCAGCCAAAATCTTTCGCTTTCTGTTGCAGACAAAAGAGCATCTACAATATGTGGAGCAAAAAACCTTCCCTTCTTCTCATTAAACCATTGTTGTATTTTTTTTCTTTGTAAGCTGTTTGGTACGTCATCTCTATACATCAGCTCAAATAAATCAGCTACGTGAATAATGCTTGATTCCTCTGGTATATCACTGCCGGAAACACAATTTGGACCAGAGCCGTCATAGTTCTCATGGTGAAATTTAATGAACCTTGAAATACTTGAATCTACAGGCAGCTTCTTTACAATCTGAGAGCCAAATTCGGAGTGCTCATATATAAAGCTCTTGTCAGAGTGACACTCGCTAAAGGCATCTACTGCGCCTATGTCATGAAGAAAGGAAGCTATATATAGGTTGTCCAAGCGAGTACCCCTAAAGCCTAGCTCCTTTGCCAAAAGCATAGAAACAAGAGCAGTCTTTTTTGAATGCGATGCAAAATTATGACTATATATGCTGAAGCCCGGAATAGATACATCAAAGTCAAATTTCTTACTTTGATCTCTAAATGCACATGCTTCTGCCAGATCAAGTGCAAGTGATACAGAGGATATAAACTTTTTGAAATCTATGGAGAACGCTTTCATTTCCATTTAATCAGCCCCTTGCTTTATATTTAAGCCAACTATTAGTTATATTATATCGTATTTTGTAAATATCTGCTGAGGAAATTTGTTGTACTGAATCAATGACTTTCATGATATAATTTTCCTGTAGACATATTAATACTTTATATTCTGGAGGACAAAATGCAAGGTATATTAGAAAATGCAGT
>CALJSV010000171.1 GCA_937976095.1 uncultured Clostridia bacterium
TAGTGCATGCTTCACCATTCCCATATGATTATTGGTGCATCATAACACATTATACGCTAACATGCAATGCATCCGCGCACGGAGCGGTGAGGGCACCACTCCCTACGGAAGACGAGAAATGCCGTTGGCCATTGGCCAAGCCTTGTAGGGATCGGCGTCCTCGTCGGTCCGTTGGTTTGGATCACCTGGCAGAGGATGAATACAGCACCGCAAGGCTAGATTCTGTCCCGTTCCTCAAAATGAGTGTGCAGCAGCCGGTGGGCCACCTCTCCGAACGGCTCACCCAGATACTCCTCATACAGCTTCTTTACTGCTGGGTTTTCGTGGGATTTTCTAAGTGGCTTATTCTTATCGATCTTGTAGAGCGCTGCAGCCCTCTTTTTGACCAGTTCTATATTTCCCATGTGATAGGGCTGACCACCGCCGTCTATGCAGCCTCCAGGGCAGGCCATTATCTCTATGGCATGGTAGTCTGCCTTGCCTTCTTGTATCTTATCCAGAAGTATTCTGGCATTTCCTAGTCCGTGGGCTACACCTATCTTAATCTTTTGGCCGTTTATCTTTACTGTTGCTTCCTTAAGCCCCTCAAGGCCTCTTACTTTCCGGAACTCTACCTTTTTAAGCTCTTCTCCCGTCAGCCACTCATAGGTGGTACGAAGTGCTGCCTCTATAACTCCGCCGGTAGTGCCAAATATGTCGGCTGCTCCTGTGGACTCGCCCATTGGATGGTCGAAGTCCTCATCGGGAAGGCTCTTGAAGTCTATGCCTGCCTCGGTGAGCATCTGAACAAGCTCTCTGGTGGTTATTACGTGGTCAACATTCTTATGACCCTCATGTTGCATCTCGGGGCGCATTACCTCATACTTCTTGGCTATGCAGGGCATTACGGATACCATTCGTATCTTTTTCGGGTCTATTCCATACTTTTCTGCATAGTAGGTCTTTGTAAGGGTGCCCAGTATTATATGGGGTGATTTGCAGGTAGAGGGTATATCAAGGAGGTTTGGGAACTGGTGCTCAATAAACTTAACCCAGCTTGGGCAGCAGCTTGTAAGTATAGGCAGGCGTCCTCCATTTTTGATCCTGTCTATAAATTCATGGGCTTCCTCTACAATAGTAACATCTGCCCCGAAGTTGGTATCAAACACCCTGTCAAAGCCGAGGCGTCTCAGGGCTGCTACCATCTTGCCGGTTACATCCATGCCGTTCATATCGTACTTTTCACCGAGCGTTACTCTTATGGCTGGTGCTGTCTGAACCACCACATGAACATCCTCATCACCAAGAAGCTCCCATACCTTTGCTACGTGACTTACCTCAGTGAGTGCAGCAGTCGGGCATACCTGTGTGCACTGCCCGCAGAAAACACACTGCGTATCTATCATTGGCAGTCCAAAGGCAGGTGATACTACTGTTTCGAAGCCCTTGTCTACGGCAGAGTATATTCCTACTGTCTGAACCTCATTGCACATAGTTTCGCAGCGTCTGCACATGATGCATTTGTTTGAGTTTCTATATAAAGCTTCGCTGGAGGAGTCTTTTTTATACTCAGACATGGCTCCTTCGTACTTTATCTTTCTTATACCCAGGTTTGCAGCCAGGCTTTGAAGCTGACAGTTATTGTTTCTCTCACAGACTAGACAATCTGTTGGATGGTCAGACAGCAGCAGCTCTACCATCGTCCTTCTGGACTTTATGGCTCTGGCTGTATTTGTATGCACCTTCATATCTTCGAAGACCTCAGTTGCACAGCCAGGAGCAAGGTTTCTCCTGCCCTCTACCTCTACCATGCATACTCTGCAGGAGGCAGTTCTGTTTACCATCTTTATATCATGGATATTCAGGTGGCACAAGGTCGGTATTTCTATATTTACAAGCCTTGCGGCATCTACTATGGTCATTCCCTTTTCGGCAGTGACAGGCATGCCGTTTATTGTAAGGTTTACCTTAGACATTAGCTTCACTCCTATCTATTTCCTCGTTACTGCTCCAAATTTGCATACTCTTTCGCACTCTCCGCATTTTATGCAGGCTTCCTTGTCTATTATATGGGCTTCCTTTACCTTTCCTGTGATTATGCCCTTGGGGCAAGCCTTTGCGCATAGGGTACAGCCCTTGCACTTGTCAGGTATGATATGATACTTGAGAAGTGCCTTGCATACACCGGCAGGGCAATTCTTATCCTGCACATGGGCAATATACTCATGCCAGAAGTATTTCATTGTGCTTAGTATGGGGTTTGGAGCTGTCTGACCGAGACCGCAAAGAGAGGAATCCTTAATAATCTGCGAAAGATCCTTAAGCCTTTCCAGAGTCTCCATTTCAGCTTCACCTTCGGTGATATGGGTAAGCATCTCTAAAAGCCTCTTGTTGCCTACCCGGCAGGCGGTACATCTTCCGCAGGATTCATCAACTGTAAACTCAAGATAAAACTTAGCTATGTTGACCATGCAGTTGTCCTCATCCATTACTATCATACCACCGGAGCCCATCATTGAGCCTATTTCTCCAAGGGAATCATAGTCTATGGGTGTATCAAGAAATTCCTCGGGGATGCAGCCTCCTGAGGGGCCACCTGTTTGAACTGCCTTAAACTTTTTGTTGTCCTTTATTCCGCCGCCCAGCTCAAATATTATATCTCTTAGCTTAGTGCCCATTGGCACCTCTACTAGGCCTACATTGTTAACCTTGCCGGCAAGAGCAAATACCTTGGTGCCAGGACTCTTCTTTGTACCTATGGATGCAAACCATTCCCCTCCGTCTAATATTATTGGGCAGATGTTTGCCAGTGTTTCTACGTTATTGATGCAGGTTGGCTTTTTCCAAAGCCCTATCTCTGCAGGGAAGGGAGGCTTAACAGTTGGTTCACCTCTGCCTCCTTCTATGGAGTTGATCAGAGCTGTTTCCTCTCCGCATACAAAGGCTCCTGCACCATACTTTAGATACACGTCAAAGGAGAAGCTGGTTCCAAGTATGTTTTTACCAAGCAGTCCCAACTCATAGGCCTGCTGCACGGCAACCTTGAGCCTGTGTATTGCCAGTGGGTATTCTGCCCTTATATATATGTAGCCCTTCTGTGCATCTATGGCATAGCCTGCAATAGCCATTGCTTCAAGCACACTGTGAGGGTCGCCCTCAAGGATGCTTCTATCCATAAATGCACCCGGGTCACCTTCATCAGCATTACAGATAATGTATTTTTCCTTTGCTTGGGACTTTCTGGTATACTCCCACTTAAGTCCTGTAGGGAAGCCACCGCCTCCACGTCCTCTGAGTCCGCTTTTTTTGATTTCCTCTATTACATCAGGCTTTGTCATGGAGGTAAGGGCTTTGCCAAGAGCCATATAGCCTTCTGCTGCTATGTATTCGTTTATATTCTCAGGGTCTATGAAGCCGCAGTTGCGGAGTGCTATACGGTTTTGCTTCTTATAAAAGGGTATGTCGCTTTGCTCATCTAGCTTTTCCTTGCTGTCAGGCTCTTCGTATAATAGCTCATGTACGATACGCCCTTTTTCTACATGCTCCTTGACTAAAAGCTCTGCCTTGTCCGGCATTACTCTCACGTAAAATATGTTGTCCGGCATCACCTTTACTATAGGACCCTGCTCACAAAAGCCAAAGCAGCCTGTAAGGACTACTCTAACCTCATCCTGTAGGCCAGCTACTTGTATCTGGCTTTTTAGCTTTTCTACAAGATCAAAGCTGTCTGTAGCCTGGCAGCCTGTTCCGCCGCAGACCAAGAGATCCATTCTATAATTAACTGCATTAGAACTGCTCATATTAGCATCCCGTCCTTTCTATGACCCAGTCGCTAATTATCTGACCGCCTTTTATATGACTGTTCACTATTTCTCTGCCCTTATGAGCATTTACCTTACCATAGAGCACCGGCTCTTTGTTTGGAATCCGTACCTCAACTATCGGCTCAGCATAGCAATAGCCCAGACAGCCTGTTTGAACTACAGCTACATTTTCCATGCCTAGCTTTCTCACTTCTTCAATTATTGCATTTATTGTTTCTCTGGAGCCTGAGGCTATTCCACAGGTGGCCATGCCAACTGCTATTCTTATTCTGCTTTCAGAGTCGCTGGATTCTCTGAGGTCTATACTGCTCTTGTGCTTGTCACGCAAGGCTTTCAGGTCATCCAAGGATTTAATTGTACTCATTTGCATTCCTCCTAATTTAAAAACCTACTTTGATACCAACTCCGGCTTGCTTGCTATGCCATCGCTTATTCCTTTGATAAGAGCATCCACATCGTCGACCTGCACCCTTCCATGTACCTTATCATTTACAAGCACCACAGGTGCAAGACCGCAGGCTCCGATGCAGCGCACTGTGTCTACTGTATACATGCCGTCCTCCGAGGTGTTGCCGTTTACTATTTTGAGACGGCTTCGGAGCTCGTCCAGCACCAAATCAGAACCCTTAACAAAGCAGGCTGTTCCCATACAAACACTTATAACATTTTTTCCGCGGGGCTCCATAGTAAAGAAGGAATAAAAAGTAGCAACTCCAAAGACCTTTGCAGCAGGGATGCCTAGCTTTCGAGCTATAAACAGCTGTACATCCTGTGGAAGATAGCCAAATATCTCCTGGGCTTCACGAAGTATATTAATAAGCTCACCCTCGCTGCGCTCCAATCCATCTATGTAATCCCCCAGCCTATGAAGCTTTTCAGTATCAACCTTATACTCGCTCATAAATATGCCCATGCCCAGCAATTTGCACAAAACCATATGACAGAAATTGCATGGGCTCGGTACCTCCTTTTTGATTTATTATAATTTCTTTCAACATTTCGCCTTAAAAAGGCGTTTCACCATCCTTTCAATTTAGTATTTGTATACGTATAACCAATAAGGTAAGTATTTGCCACTATAGGGAATAATATTACAGCAGCTTTATTTAGAAATGTGTAAAAAAACCTTAATTAAGCAGAAATATTATATACACTGTTATAATTTGTTGTATAATATACTGGAAATACTTATTAATTTTCATAAAGCTAAGCTTAAGGTGGGTGTACGGATGGAAGTAAATCATAGTGGAAGGTCAACCTGGAAAACTATACTAAGGGGTGCATTGGTGCTTGCAATATGGGCTTCAATAATCTTAGGGCTTGTACAGCTTGGCTTATATGAGTATTCAATTTTTCATACTACAGTAGAGCTTTTTACTATAGTAATATCCTTTGTTGTTTTTGTAATTGTAATTAATACCTATGAAATATCCCAAAACAAGTTTATAGCCTTTCTGGGAATTTCCTTTGCATTTATAGCACTTTTAGACCTGCTTCATTCCTTCACACATGACGGTATCAATATTATTGGCTTTGAAAGCCTGAATATTTCTGCACAGCTGTGGATTTCAGCCAGATGGGTTCAGTGCATTTCAATACTTGCAGCATTTATTTTATATAAAGCGCTAAGGTTGAATATAAACAACAATATAGTAATTGCAGTGTATTTGGTGATTGTTTCGTCACTGATTGCGGTGATTTTTTATTTTAAGATATTTCCTGACTGTTATATTGAGGGAGTTGGCTCTACAGACTTTAAGCGGATAAGTGAGTATATTATAGCCGGACTCTTGTTTATAGGTGTTATATTAATTGTCAAAAACCGTGACGGCATAAAGCAGAAGCTATATAGAAATGTACTTTTATTTATGCTCCTTACTATAGCCAGCGGTTTGATACTTACTATGGATCACAGCCATACGCAGGATGTTGCAATTGCAGGGCATATACTCAAGTTTCTTGCTTATTGGTTCTTTTACTGTGCAATAGTTGTTACTTCACTGAAAAGTCCCATAAATCATATGTTTTATGAGCTGGCTGAAAAAAACTTAGAGATAATAAGGTCAAATGACCAGCTCAAGCAGGATATAGCTGATCTACAGATGATAGAGAAGCTGCTTCGAAAGAGCAAGGCGTGGTCAAGAGCCATATTTGAAGGTTCTTCCATTGGAATAGTGCTTTTAAATGTAAATGGAATAATAATAGAAGCAAATCCTGCATTTGAAAAGATACTTGGATATAATTCAGAGGAGCTGAGGGATCTGGGAATACAAAACATAACCCACCCAGAGGATTATGATCAAGATATGAAGCTTTTTAATGACCTTATAAACGGCATAATAGACAGCTACAATATAGAGAAAAGGTATATGCGCAAGGATAATGCAGTAATATGGTGCAATCTGAAGATGTCATATATCTTTAATGCGGGAGAGGATTTTCAGTTTATAATTGCTATGCTTGAGGATGTTACTCAAAGAAAGCAGGATGAGGAAAGAAGGGCACAGCTTTTAAAGGAGCTGGAGACTACCAATCAGGAGCTGGACAACTTTGCTTATATAGTTTCTCATGATTTAAAGGCTCCGCTAAGGGGAATTGGCTCACTTGCCAACTGGCTGCTTAATGATTATTCTGATAAGATGGACACAGAGGGCAAGGATATAATAGGGCTTATGATCAATAGAGTGGAACGAATGAAAAACTTTATAGATGGGATATTGCAGTACTCCAGACTATCAAGGGCAAACGAAAACCTCACAATGGTTGATTTGAATAAGGTAGTAGATGAGGCATTAGAGCTTATTTCAATGCCTGACAATATAAGGGTGGAAATAGAAAACAAGCTTCCGGAAATTAGCTGCTATAAGCTTTTTGCAGAGCAAATCTTCCAGAACCTTCTAAGCAACGCTGTAAAGTTTATGGATAAGCCAAAGGGAGTAATAAGAATCAGTGCAGAAGAGGAAGAAGGCTTCTGGAAAATATGTATTGCCGATAATGGTGCAGGTATAGATGAGAAATACTATAAAAAGATATTCCAGATATTTCAGACTCTGCAGCCAAGGGATAAGTTTGAAAGCACAGGCATAGGACTTTCAATAGTAAAGAAGATAGTTGAAACCTGTGGCGGCAGGATATGGGTAGAATCTGAGCCGGGCAAGGGAAGTGAGTTTTATTTTACACTGCCGAAGAGGAGAGATTAATATGAATACTAAAAGAGTTATACTATTGGTTGAAGATGATTTAGTAGATGTAATGACAGTAAAAAGAGCCATAAGGGATGTAAATATTCCAAACGAGCTTGCAGTGGCAGGAAACGGAGAGGAAGCACTGGAATATCTAGAAAATAGTGAAAACCAGCTGCCGGGACTCATTCTGCTGGACTTGAATATGCCAAGAATGAATGGGGTAGAGTTTCTTTCGGTGATTAAAAAGGATGATAGACTAAAAATGATACCCGTTATAGTGCTCACTACCTCCAATCAGGAGAAGGATATCGTAGAAAGCTTCAAGCTGAGTGTTTCCGGTTATATGCTGAAGCCGGTTGATTATAGAGAGTTTTTAGACATAATGAGAAACATAGACTGCTATTGGTCTACCAGCATAATGCCAAAATAAGTGGTATAGGAGGGTGTAATCATGAGCAAAAAGCCATATAGCCTGCTTTTAATTGAGGATGACAGGATAGATCAAATAGCATTTCGAAAGGCAGTGGAAGTAAAGAAGCTTGATTTTGAATATGACATAGTAGGTTCAGCAGAGGAAGCAAAGGCTATGTCGGGTAAGAAGGATTATGATGTCATAATAACAGACTATCTGCTTGGAGATGGTACTGCCTTTGATGTGCTTCAGTATTTTAGAGATACTCCTATAATAATTACAACAGGAGCGGGAAATGAAGAGATAGCTGTAAAGGCTATGCAGCAAGGGATTAAGGACTATCTAATAAAGGATATGGAAAACAATTACCTTAAGATGCTTCCTATTACTATTAAAAACGCTATAGCAAGACATGAGAATGAAAAGCAGCTAAGACTCCTGTCTCAAGCGATAATGAGCATTGGGGACAGTGTATATATAACCGATGAAGAAAACAAGGTGATATTTACAAACAAGGCCTTTACAGATACATACGGGTACGCTTTAGAAGAAATATTGGGCCAGCCTGTAAGCATCCTTTGTGCTTGCAGCTCCAACTGCTTTGACGATGTACCAGAGCTTGAGGATAATATGGGAAGAAATGAAACAATTCATCTAAAGAAGGATGGAAGTAAATTCCCGGTGCTTGCATCGCTTTCCTCAGTTAAGGATGAAAATGGCAGCTTTATAGGCAATGTATGGGTTGTCAGAGACATAACTGAAATAAAGGAAGCTCAGAGTAAGCTGCAAATGTACGCGACTACAGATATGCTTACGGGAGTGCTCAATAGAAGAGCAGGGCTTCTGGTGCTGGAAAAGCAGCTGCAAATGTGCAAAAGAAACAACCTTAAGCTAACCACTTGCTATATAGATATAAACGGCCTTAAGTATGTTAATGATATGTACGGGCATCAAGAGGGTGATGAGTTTATACTTATCATAACAAACATATTAAAGGAAACCATAAGAGAAGCAGACAGTCTGTGTAGACTTGGAGGCGATGAGTTTCTGCTGGTGTTCCCGGAATGCGGTGTAGTAGATGCAAGCATTATTTGGAATAGGATACAGCAGAGCTTAGAGGAATACAATCAAAAGCAGATAAAAAGATATGATGTCAGCATCAGCGGAGGCTTCTCCGAGTATGAGCCCTCCAAAAACATATCTGTTGAGGAGCTGATATCCATAGCTGACTCTGAAATGTACAAAAACAAGAAAATACACTATCAAAAAGCCGAATCTTAAGATCCGGCTTTTTTTGTTTTGTGTTAAAAAATAACAAGCAATAATGTTCCAAGGTTTAGAAACAGTAAAATTCCTACGGGCTGCACCAAGGCAGTAACCCCCTCTGGGTAGCTCAATTGGTGCAGCTTTCCTTCGGTCATTAACTGCTTCTAAACCTTTACACAGATTGCTTTTATATTTTCTAACACAAAACAAAACCGCATAAAAGCTTCTCTAAATTTCCAGACATATACAACTGAACTTTCGTATAAGGAATAGATAGTAAAGTGGATAAATCATCCAGACCGGAGGTTCAGTTAATGGCAATAATTTTCAAGTTTGTACTAAAGAGCATAAAGGAGAAGAAGTTCAGGGCTTTTTTGATTCTTTTTTCCATCATGATGTCCTCGGCTCTTTTTTTTGCAGCCGGGGCAATGTCCAACAGCATGGAAAAGATGGTAGTGGACAGGATAAGAAAGGTAGTAGGCAGCTCTGAAATAATGATACATGCAGGCTCGGATTCCCCAAGCCCCTTTGTAAGCACAGCAGGAGCAGAGCGCTTTAAGGAAAAGGTGGACTACGCCGTAGGCTGCATAACAGGCTCCGCTGTATATGAGACGGAGAAGAAGGAGCATATAAGGCTGAATCTTTACGGCTACAGCTTAGAGGAGCTTCAGAGCTTTAACCCCATAAGCTTTTCGACATATGGAGAAGTACCATTTGTAGGCAAAAGGCTGATAGTAAGCTCGCTATTTGCTAAGGAAAACAGCATAAGCGTTGGGGACAATATCACTATTACGATTAGGGGTAGCAAGCATCGCTTTAGTATAGCAGGAATTGCAAACGACACGGGGCTTTTTACAGACGATGGAAGAACATCGGCTGTCGTTGTACCCAGAGAGACCTTGGCAGCTGTCTATGGGGTGAAGGGCAGCGTCAGCACAATTTTTATCAAGCCAGCAGCGGGGGAGGATAAGGGAGAGCTCATAAGGGGGCTTTCCAGGGTCTACGAAAAGTATAAGGTAGCTGAATCTATTCCTATGGAGGATATAAAAAGAGAAACAGATAGTATGACAATACCATTTATGATGATGGTTGTCATGGTTATGCTTATCAGTGTTTTTATAATATACACCTCCTTCAGAGTAATAACAGCAGAACTGATGCCGGTGGTGGGAACCTTTAGAAGCATTGGTGCAACAAGAAAGATGACTGATATTGTGCTGCTTTCGCAGAGCTTAATTTATGGAATAATAGGTGGAGCGCTTGGCTGCATTATGGGAATTGGAATACTATGGGTAATGTCAAGGATGATGATGAACATGGGCTTTAACTCCTCAGGCTTTGCAGCTGCTATTGACTTTGAGCCGCAGCAGATGGGCTTTGCTTTCCTTTCTGCCGTGCTGCTTTCAATAGTCAGCTCGATTATACCTATTCTCAAGGCATCAAAGCTTCCTGTTAAGGACATAGTGCTAAATACCATTGAGAGAAAGACTAAAAAGAGCAACTGGAAGCTTATAGCGGGGTTGATGCTTTTTGCTGCAGTAGTGACTGTGCCGCCCTTTATACCAAGGGAGCATGCGCTCATAGTAAATTCAGCTGTTATGACAGCTGCATGTATATCAATTGTACTGCTTATACCTTACATAACACATGTGTTTTTAAGGATATTTGAAGCCATATACCTGTACGTTTTTGGAAATGAAGGCGTGCTTGCAGCAAAAAACCTGCGGGACAACAAAAATATGCTAAACAATATATCGCTGCTTGCAATGGGAATATCTACTATATTGCTTATAAATACCATAAGCTTCAGTGTTTTTAAAGAGGTGACAAATGGATACAAGAACCTGAACTATGATATAGAGCTGAGTTTAAAGGATATGGATAGAAGTGCCCTTGCTTCCTTAAGACGCATTGAGGGAGTGAAGGATGTATATGGAAGCTATATAACCTATGACGTTGAGCTTTCAGATGGTAAGAGCAGGCTGATTGCCCTGATAGGAGCGGATACTAAGAAGCATTTGGAGTACTATGATGTGGGCTTTGATGAAAGTCATGAGGTGCTTTTGGAGCGTTTGAGTCAGGATAGAAACATTTTTATATCCAAAGCGCTTCAAACAAAGTTTAAGCTTAATGAAGGCGACTACATGACTATTAAGACTCCTTCGGGATACAGGGACTATAAGGTAATAGGCTTCTTTGACAGTATAATGTGGAACGGTCAGGTAGGCTTTATTTCAGATAAATATTTCATAATGGATATGAAGCAAAGAAGCTATACGGAAATACTTATAAAAACCTCAGAGGATGTGGATTTGGTAGTAGATAGGATAAAGACTAAATTTAAGAGCACCAGCACCTATATCTCAACTATAAGGGATATGGAGGAACGCAACCAAAATAGCAATGAGGCACTTTTTAATATTTTCAGGATATTCTCCATAATGACTATGGTTATTGGTGTATTTGGAGTACTTAACAATTACGCCATAAGCTTTATTGAGCGCAAAAGAGGACTTGCAATGATGCGCTCTATGGGGATGAATAAGCTTCAGACAGTAAAAATGATATTTATAGAGGCCTTAAGCGGGGGTCTTATAGGAGGTACAATCGGGGTAATCATGGGAGTACTGCTCATAATGACTGTGCCATATGTGCTAAGGGCAATAGACCTGCCCATTAAGATACACTACTCAGTGCCGATGCTGCTAAGCTCGATTTTGGCAGGGGTTGTGGTCGCTGTTGTGGCGTCAATAAGTCCTGCTCTCAAGTCCTCGAAGTTTAACATAATAGAAGCAGTCAAATACGAATAGTAGTCTATATATTTAATAGGAGGAAAGACATGGAAGCGTTAAAAAGAATTCCGATAACCGAGGCTCAGAGGGCAGTAATAGAGACCTGCAGTCTATATAAGACCTATAAGCTTGGGGCAGTGGATGTGGAGGTCTTAAAGGACATAAACCTAAGCATACATGAAGGCGAGTTTGTATCTATAATGGGGCCATCCGGCTCAGGGAAGAGCACACTTCTGTACCTGATAGGAGGGCTTGACAAGCCAACCGCAGGCAGCATAAAGATCAACAGCAAGGAGCTTTCTGTGATGAAGGATAAGGAGCAAAGCATACTCCGAAGAAGAGACATTGGCTTTGTATTTCAGTTCTACAATCTTATACCAAACCTAAACATAGAGGACAACATCATGCTCCCCATACTTCTGGATGGCAAGCGAATAAGAGATCACAGAAAAAAACTGGATGAAATACTTGAAGTAGTAGGGCTGACAGATAGAAGAGGCCACACTCCGAGAGAGCTGTCAGGTGGACAGCAGCAGAGAGTGGCAATAGCAAGAGCGCTGATAAATGAGCCAGACATAATACTGGCAGATGAGCCAATTGGTAATTTGGACAGTAAAACAGGAACAGAGGTAATGGAGCTGCTGAGAAAAATAAATAAGGAAAAGGGAAAGACCATTGTACAGGTCACTCATTCAAGAGAGTCAGCAGCTTATGGAGACAGAGTGATTAATGTAAAGGATGGAAGGGTGTGGCAGTAATGAAGAAAACAAACATAAAGGTTGCAGCCTTGCTGCTGGCAGTGCTTTTTACTATATCAGCCGCTTTTATGTCAGGCTGTAGCAAAAAGGAAGCCCCAGTGGCAGAGGCTAACGCAAATACGGATAAAAAGGATCAATATATTGAAGCATTTGGTACAGTAGCAGTTAAGCAGGTAAAAAGTATTACGATAGATTTTCCTGCAAGGCTGGTAGAGCTAGCTGTCTCCGATGGTCAAAGAGTTAAACAGGGAGAAGTGCTGGCTGTACTAGGCTTGGAGGAATATAATAAACAGCTTGAGCTTAAGGAAAAGGAGCTTTCTATAGTAAAGCTTGAGCTTGAAAAGTCACTTAATGTGCTCCTAGGGGAGAAGAACGATATAAAAAGAATACTGGACAGTACAGCAGCAAAAAAAGAGCTTTTGACCAGCGGCAGTGACCCTGAGCTTAAAAAGCTGCAGGGAAATCTCAAGGTGGCTGAGGAGGCTTATAAGGCAGCGCAGGATGCACTGATAAAAAAACAGGCAGAGCATGAAAAGGGTGAGATATCGGCAGAGCAGCTGGAGCATTTTATCAAGGATGCCGCTGCAAGAAGTAAGGCAGCGGAGGATACAAGGCTTACCATAGAGTCTGTAAAGCTTTCTAAGCAGGCTGAGATAAGCCAGCTGCAGGCTCATATAGACCAAAAGCTTTCACTGCTTGATAGTACGGATGTGAAAAATCTGGATGTAAAGGCAAAGGAAGCGGCGTCGATTAAGATAATAAGAGAGAGGATAAGTATTATCGAAACAGAGCTACAGGCTATGAGAGAAAAGCTAAACAGCAGTCTTTTAAAAGGCTCAAGCGTTGTGGCTGATACAGAAAATGGAATAGTATATGAGATAGCCTATATAGAAGGCGATATTCTAAGCCCCTCTAGAAAGCTTTGTAGTATCATGAACCTGGATACCATACTTATTGAAGCAAAGGTACCGGAGGAATTTATTAACTCAGTAAAGCTTAATGCAGCAGTGGAGATAATACCCCTTGCAGATCGGAGCAAAAGCTACAGCGGGAAAGTATCGGCTATAGCAGGCAGAGCGGTGCAGCAAAACGGCGAAACCTCAGTACCTGTACAAATAACAGTGGATAATCCCGATGATTTTCTATTACCTGGATTTAATGTTGATTTATTTATAAGCAAATTGTAAAAAAGTACGAGTGAAAGCTCGTACTTTTTAATTTGTATGAAACTATTTCCAAATTAATACGTCAAAGGTATATATGTTCCTTGGGGGGTGTATTACGCTTGCGAAAAAACTACCTATATAAAAAATTTCTATTCTTAGGCATGATAATTGCTATGACCATATCAATAGCAACTGCAATAGAAAAAATCAGCACAGAGGTTGAGCTGCCTGTAATGAACGGAGTATCTCCAAGGATGGAGCTTACTATACCTTTTGATAAGCCGATACAAGCAGATTCCATAAATAAAAGCTCTATCTATGTGACAGACAGCAAGGGAAAAAGAGTAGATGTTTTCAGGCAGCTGAGCCTGGATGGAAAATCAATAAAAATAATTCCTGTTGAGCCCTATCAAAAAGGAGCTGAATACAAGCTGTGGATAAGAGGGTCACTCAAATATGAGCCAAATGAGAGTATAGCTAAAAGTATTACCATGAGGTTTGCAGTTGCAAGCATTGAGGAGGAGCTTCCAAAGCTTGCTTCCTACGAAAACCTAAAGAGTATTTTAGAGACATATGCTGCAAAGACCTTTCATAAGCTGCCGGCAAAGTCAGGCTTAGAAGGTGAGCTGGAGCTTGAAAAAGCTGCTGGAGAATATAAGTATTTGCTGAGCAACGGTATACTGAAAGCTATAAAGGTAAGTACTAAGGGTGATGAAGAGCAGCTTGGAGAGATAGATGTCAGCCGGGAGCTAGATGAAGTATACGAGCTCATGGTATATGAGAGATATATCGTGGCTGTAGGCAGCTCCAAGGCCAAAATTAAGAAAAGCGGCTATAATGCCTTGGAAGTTAAGGATAAAGGCAATGCTTACTACATAAATGCCACAGTAAAGCTTCTGGTGTATGATTCCTATGACAAGTCAAACATAAAGCTAGTTAGAGAGCTTGAGCTTGAAGGCTACTACCAGGGTGTAAGGCAAATCGGGTCAATAATCTATCTTACTGCCAATAGAGAGGCTGACCACTATCAACTGCTATTCAGGAAGGATATAAATCCAACTCCTTCCTTTAGAGATACTGTTATGTCAAAGAGATTTTTAGCTATAGATTACAACAGCATAGCCTGTTTTCCTGAAATAGATGAGGCCGCATATCTTACTACCGCAGGAATTGACCTTTCAAACCCGGGAGAAAGAGCTGCTATAGCAGCATACTTTGGCATAGGAAGCTACCAGTATACCACAGACAGCAATATGTATGTTGCCATAAAAGGTCAAGGCGACTTATCGTCTTATTATTCATCCATAATGTATTCAGGTGATAGTCAGTCAAATGATAGCATCGGACCTGAGACATACCTATACAGGTTTTATATAAACGGTACAAAGCTGGAGTATACAGGCAAGGCAACAATACCTGGAATTTTGGAGCATTTAAATCCAATAGAAGAGTCAGAAGGAAAGCTAAAAGTGATAGCAGGTGAGGCAGGTCCATTAGAAAGCAGAAGCTCATCAAGCAGCCTGTATGTATTGGATCACAATATGGATATAATAAGCAGTACCGAGCTCTAGCAGGAGCTAGACATATTCCTCTTCATTGCGGGAGAAGCATATCACACCTGTGTGCTATGCTTCTTTTGTGTATTTATGTGATATAATATCAACAAGGATATCAAATAGGAGGGCTATTTATGCCATTGGAAATAGATATAAATGTAAGCTCCATAAAAAAAGAAGTGTTGTTTTCAAAGAATATTGAGCTGGCTGCTGCCATACAGCTGCTTGCAGATCCAACTCACCACAAATTCGCGGATGGTTGGATATCGGCTATGAGCAACAGCATTTCAGCAGAGGGCTTTGAAACTCTTAAAATGCTATATACTATGAGACTGCACGGACTTGAGCTTGTTGAGTTTATGCTGAGGGACAGGATATTTAATGATACAGAGCTTCTTATAAGCTCTATGAAGCAATACGATGAAGTAGAGTTCATATACACCTTTTTAGGTGAGGAGCTGTCAAGAGAGCGGATAGCGGAAATAAAGGCTGATGAAGGAAGGCTAAGGGCTCTTGAAGCTGAAGCTTCCGTTGTGTTCACTGGCGATTTTACGGGCTTAAGAAGGCTTATATATGACACAGAGGGGTTTAGAAGGTCAGTTATTGAGCTTATTAAGGAAATGGACAGTGTTGAGTTTCACAGCGAGATAGAGACAAACCAAAGATGGTATAAGCAGGCTGCAGATGAAATGCGTGTAAAGCTTGCTAATGCACAGCCCCTGGATCTGGCGCAAAGCATAATAGGAAGAAAGTTTCTTAAGGTATACGACTTTAAGGAGTACTATTTTATACCCTCATATTTCTTTAGTCCACATCAAATTAGGTTCTACAACACCGAGCTGCAGGTAATAATCTATGACGCTAGAAGGTCAAAGCTCTCAGAGGATGAGGTAGGGGATAGGGTATCAGAGCTCCTAAAAACAATATCAGACAGAAAACGAATGGAAATACTAAAATGCCTTTCAGCAGGAACCTCCTACGGAAAAGCACTGGCAGAAAAGCTAAACCTGACCACGGCAACGATATCACATCACCTTGAGCAGCTGAAGGCTATAGGCCTTATAAAGGAAGAAAGGGTAAAGAACATAAAGTATTTTAAAGCAAATGCAGAGGAAATAGAAAGACTGTTTAAGCAAGCTAAAAACTATCTACTCAATATAAACGATGAGGATAGTAAGAAGAAGAAGGAAAAGCATTAGGGGAGGTGCACAATACTAAAAAGATTGCTGTATTTGAGGAATATGACTCGCAAGGCTCCTTTGGCAGCTGCAATGATGCTTATGGGGATATGGTACATTGTGAGCTAGAAGCTGACGTCGATTCTTAACACTACAGAAAGAGATATATATTTGCTTAGGAAAATATCTAGAAAAACATTTTTTTATAGAGAAAGGCAACGACATATTAACTTCGTTGCCTTTTATAGCTACTGCTTTTTCCCTAGTTTTTTTAGTTGTTTTTCTAAATCTTTAATAAAATCATCTTTTTTCATTTCCTTATACTTTTTTATATCAGTTTTTTCTGAGTAAGTATCTATAGTGTCTTCGTTATATAGAAACACACCGTTATTGAGGGATACAGATGAATATATTTCTTCATTTTCGTATTTCTTTAACAGGAGAATGACTTTGTCACCTTTTTTGACCTTCTTGTGACCAAAATCAGTATCATTCCAACCAAGCTGACTAAATACTATCGTCTTTTCGGAAAGCTCTCCGTATATAACTTTACTAACTTCAACCTCTACCCTTGTAACAGGGAAATCTGGGTTTGGCATTTTTGCACCATTTTGCTTTTCAAAATCTGTAAGTGCAAATCCTACATAGGTCTGAACATTGTCACCTATAACTTTACCTTCAACAATAAGGTCGCAGTTGTCGATATAGTCTTCAAAAGACATCTCTGTTCTTGTAAAAATATCGGACGTAGTTGAGGAACACGGTGCTGTGGTATTGCTATCCTTGCTATATCTTTGAGTTAATGGCAAAGAAGAGCATCCTACAGTGATAGAAAGCGATATTAATAACATTAGTAATATGCTCTTTTTTCTATTGATAATATCACGTCCTTGCTCAATATTAGTAATAAGAATTTATGTATATTCTATTGTGGGATTATAAAATAGCATAAGGGAAGTAAGCCCTATGCTTATGACGCAATTGCTACAGCGTTTGTTCCTATTCTTTATACCACTTGTGTAAACGCTTGTAGTATATTGGCGCGAGCGGGGCGTATTGCTACAAAACCAGTAGGCAATATATAATAAGGTTACATTAGGCAGTTTTGCAGAAGTTTTACATGATGAGTCTAAAATAATCATCTGGAGGTGCTACAATGCTCAAACATATAAACATTAAGACAAATAAAAAAGAACAATTTGTCGATATTTCCCGGGAAATAGAAAAAGCTGTAGAAGAGTCTGGCTGCAAGAATGGTATATGTACAGTGTTTATTCCTCATACAACAGCGGGGATAACTATAAACGAGAATGCCGATCCTGATGTAGTCAGAGATATGCTGATGGAGCTTGATAAGATAGTGCCTTATAGTGATGGCTACAGGCACATGGAGGGTAATTCAGCGGCTCACATAAAGGCAAGCATGATGGGCTTTTCTCAGAATATAATTATACAAGGTGGGAAGCTGCTTTTGGGCACATGGCAGGGTGTATACTTCTGCGAGTTTGACGGGCCAAGAAGTAGACAGGCGGTTATAAAGCTAATAGAGGGTTAAATACAAATATGAGGGGGCAGACAAATGAGTGTAATTAGAAAACTAAAGGATGTGGACTTTAAGGCTTGGGTGGATATATCTACAAACGCTTACCCGGGTTTTAAGGTAAATACTCCAGAGGAAAAGCAAAAGATGGAGGAAAGACTTATAAAGCTTCAAAACGAAGAACCGACACTGGATTTCTATGGGGTTTTTCGTGATGAAAATCTGGTAGGTGGGATGCGCATACATGATTATGATCTAAACCTTTTCAATCAGAGCATAAAGGCTACGGGCATCGGCTCTGTGGCAGTTGATCTGCTGCATAAGAAGGAGAAGATAGCCAAGGAGATAACTGATTTTTATTTGAAGCATACTCTAGCGGTAGGAGCACCTATGGCAATGCTTTACCCCTTCAGGCCAGACTTTTATAAAAGCATGGGCTTTGGCTATGGCACTAAGATGAGCCAGTACAGAGTAAGGCCTTGTGATATTCCAAAGGGATACATCAAAAAAAATCTTAGATTTTATGATAATAATGATAGAGATTTAATCATTATGTGCTATAATAGGTACAAGGAAAAAACACATGGGGTCATACGGATGACCGAATATGATTTTAACGGATTTATGAGCAGGATGGAGAATAAGCTGGTATACTGCATGGTTGATGGGAAGGTTACTGGTTATATAATTTTCAGCTTTGAGAGGGCAAATGATAAGAACCTTCTTACCAACGATATAGTTGTGAAACAGCTCGTTTACGAGGATACTGATGCACTTATGGAGCTTTTTACTTTTTTAAATTCACAGCAGGATCAAGTAAACAGAGTAGTCTTCAATACCCAGGATGAAAGCTTTCACCATCTTCTAAGAGATCCAAGAGATCATTCTGATAACATGTTTGCTCCGGTATATCATCAGAGCAATCTTCAGGGCATCGGTATAATGTACAGAGTTTTGGATGTTAAGGGGATCTTCAGAGCACTGACCTTACATAATTTCAACAATCAGCAGTGTAGTGTAAAGATCAACATCCATGACAGCTTCCTGCCGGAAAACAGCGGGGGAACTGTTGTGCATTTTAAAAATGGCAGGCCATTTGTTTTTGAAGAGGATGACAGCTATGAGGTTGAGATCACAATGGACATATCGGATTTCTCTTCTCTGATAATAGGTGCAATTGAGTTCAAAGCACTACATAAGTATGGACTGGCACAGATTTCAGATAACCATTACATAGACATAATAAACAGGCTCTTTAGAGCAGAGGAAAAACCGATCTGTCTGACATCATTCTAAAAATTGGGGGAGAGAGAATGAAGAAATTTCTAAAGGGTATTGCTGCTTTGGTGCTTGCATTGGTTCTTTTTGTAGCAGGTTACTTTGCTTTTATGACGGTTACAGACTACAAGCCTCCGGCTACTCTTGCGCTAGAGCCTGCAGCAGGCAAGGGCATGAGTGCCAATGTACTCAGGATTAATACTCCTATTACCGTTACAACCTTTAATATAGGTTACTGCGGCCTGGATAAGGGGCAGGACTTCTTCTTGGACGGAGGCACTATGTCACGCTCCAGAAGCAAGGAGCAGACACTAATAAACCTTGCGGGAATTATTAAGGTTTTGGAAGAGTTAGATTCAACCTTTGTAGTTATGCAGGAGGTGGATGTAAAAGCCTCAAGAAGCTTTAAGGTAGACCAGGTAGGCTATATGAAAGAAAACTTCGATAACTACGAGGCTACCTTTGCAGTCAACTATAAGGTGCCTTGGGTACCGGTTCCACTGACTCATCCTATGGGCTCTGTATATGGGGGGCTACTTACCCTATCAAAGTACAATAGCACAAGGGCTACAAGGTATCAGTTCCCAGGAAGTGAGGCATGGCCGAGACAGCTTGCAGAGCTAGATAGATGCTTCATAGAAAGCAGGATAGCTGTAGATGGAGGCAAGGAGCTGGTGCTGATAAATGCACATCTGTCAGCCTATGATAAAGGTGGAATGATCAGAAAGCAGCAGCTGGGCTTTTTGAAGGAGCACATAACAAAGGAATACGAAAAGGGCAATTATGTCGTAGTAGGAGGAGACTGGAACCACGTGATTCCAGGTACTGATCCTAAGATATTTGCCTACGAGGAAGTATGGCCTGACTGGTGTGTAGAAATGCCTGCAGACTTTATCCCTGAAGGCTTCAGCTGGGTAGCGGATAAGATGGTGCCAACTGTAAGGCAAAACTCAACGGCATATAGAGAGGGCTACAATTTTGTGGCTGTCATAGACGGAATGCTGGTATCTCCTAATATAGAGGTTGCTAAGGTTCAGGGTCATAACCTTGGCTTTGAAAACAGCGATCACAATCCTGTAACAGCAACATTTATACTGAAATAGAGATAATAAAACCACACGCAGTTCAAATCATGAATTGCGTGTGGTTCTTTTTTACATTCCTATATCATCTAAAAACTCATTTACAAGCTTGGTATATTCTTCACGGTTGTTCCAGTATGAGCCTGCATGTTTGGCATTCGGTGCCAGGTAAAGCTTCTTATAGCCCTTCTTTGCATCATACATTTGCTGACTCATTTCCGGTTTTATATAGGTGTCGTCTTTTCCGTGTATAAAGAATACCGGTACTTCAATTTTTTCTACAGCTTTTATAGGAGAGACCTGCCCAAAGTATGCTCCGGTTCGCAGCTTGCTAATAAAGCTTGCAACATGAAGCAGCGGGAAGGCAGGAAGCCTGAAGTCCTGCTTTAGCCTGTAGCTCAAAAGCGACTTTAGAGATGAGAAGGGGCAATCGGCTATTACAAAGGATATCCGAGGATCCATTGCTGCGTATTGAAGAGCTATTGCTGCCCCCATGGATTCTCCATGTATGCCTATCCTGCTGTCAAACCAGCATCGGTTAAAAACCCAGTCAGTGCAAGCTTGAAGGTCACTTTTTTCGAAATAGCCAAGGGTAGTATTGCTGCCGCCGCTTCTGCCGTGGTTGCGGTGGTCATATATCAGTACGTTATAGCCTCTATCATAAAACATTCTCATGTATTTTACGGAGCCGTATAATGTATAGGTTATCCCGTGACAAATAATTATTGTCTTTTTAGAGTCCTCAACGGGGAAGAAGTAGCCATAAAGCTTGTACCCAAAGGGTGAGTCGATTTCTACCTCTTCTTCTGGGAGGCTATCATACCATTCCTTATCCAGCTTTCCGTTTTCCACCTCGTATTTATAGCTATCCTCATGGGTCCATGTCTTTGGATATATTATTTTGTTTGAAAAGTATATTCCAATAATTATGAGTAAAAGAGTAATAGCTGCCAAAATCAGCAGTATATTTAACACCATGCTTCTAACCTCCAAGCTATAGAAATAAGAGCCTCTGTAATTCTAATTATAAAATTGAAGGAAGTATATGTCAAACTTCAAAGTTGGAAGGGACCCCGCACTATGCAGAGTCCCTTCCAGCTTAATTTAGACTGCCGATTATTTCACTGAGCTCTTCGCTGTTAAACCTGATGTTATTCGTTCTAATGGTGTACATATAGGCTTGATCACCAAGTTCCTTTATAAAAATATGCTCTATTGATGCATTTTCTCCACCTTTTTCTACTATAAGGACTTCACCGGTCTCAAGGGTTAATACCTCTCCCTTTTCATTTTTTATATCAGAGAACATTGATATGGGACATTTGGATACCGATAATACTGCAGAACCGCTAGTGCTGCGATAGCTTAAGTTGATGTTATTCGGCTCCTTAGAGATCTGGATTTTCTTTGTTATATATTCCAAGCCTTCAGCCTTTGCTTTTTTATATAGTTCTTCCTTTAAGAGCGACAGCTCCATATTCGATAGTTCAGTTTCATATATTACCGTTCCTTCTTTAAAGGCAAGGTCTCGGGGCAGACTCGACGGTAGCTTTATGTTATCCTTAGCTATTGCTTTTATTTCATTAATTTCATAATACTTATTATCCCCATAGGACATGTAGCTCCTATTGTATTTGCTGTAGGATTCTGTGACTATGAAGATTCCTGCCTCATTGCTACCGAGAGATGCAGCAAGTTGCTCGAACTCATTGGAGTATTTTTCAAAAAGCTCTTCTGCCTTCTTATCCTCCTTCAACCAATTAGCATCCTGCTGCAGATAGCTCACTATGCTTCTGCCTTTGTCTGATTTAAGCTCCCAGCCGTTAAAGGCTGCGACTCCTACCGCCAGTGTAAGCACTAGTGCTGAGGCTAGCACAAGGGCGAGCTTAAGCCTATATTGGCGCTTTCTTACTGCATATACTTTTGCTTTTACTCTATCCAAATCAATTTCGGGGACTTTCTCTATAGCAAGAGCCTTTTCAAAATCCTCATAGGATTGCAGCTGTTTCATTAGCCTTCACTCCTTCACAACTATTTATATATTGACTGATTTTCTTTCTTGCACGCTCAAATTGCTTGCGCACAGTACCGCAGCTTGAGCCTGTTATACTTGAGATTTCCTCATAGCTTTTATCCTCTAAAACCCTCAAGAGCAAAACTGTTCTTTCATTTGGAGAAAGCTTCATAAGCCCGCTTTCCAGCTCGTGGCTAAGCTCCTCCTCCAGTATATCCTGCTGCGTACATATAGCTTTTTCACTTTGAAAGCTTTGCAGAGGAATAAAGGATAGTATCTGCCGTCTGCGAAGCACATTGAGACAGTGGTTGTAGGCTATTTTATAAAGCCAGGCCTGCAGATTATTTATTTTAGAAATATCATTCTTCTTCATATAAAGCTTTGTAAAGACCTCTTGAACCGCGTCCTCGGCATCAGGCTTACTGCGCAGCATATGAAAGCAGTAGATATATAGCCTCCTCCCATAGGCGGCAAGTAAACCATCAAAGCTTAGATCAATATCACTTTGCTGCTCCATCTGCATCACTTCCCTTCGTATTATTGGTGCACCGATATATATGACAATTATAAAAGTGTTTTTGTGACACTATTTAAAATAAACTTATACATACAAATAAGACTTATATATAATTGAGCTAGTAGAAACAATTTTACCATACTTTTCTAGAATATTTTATTGAAGGTGTTACCTTTTTGAGTTTTATACGAATAAGAAGTGGAAAAAGGCAGGAGACATTGATATGCCCCCTAAGGAACATATCATAACTCTCCTGCCTTATATATTAATGTATATTCCCTATCCTTTATTGTAAGCATATGCTCAATATCATCACTTATTACGGTTTTGATATCACCATCAAATACAAACCTTGCAGCTATACCGCAGTTGGAGCTTA
>CALJSV010000172.1 GCA_937976095.1 uncultured Clostridia bacterium
ACAACAGAGGACTTTATAGAGGTTTCAAAAGAGACATCAGGTATGGATTTGGATAAATTTTTTAGTACTTGGTTATTTGAATAAAGAAAAAAATCACCAGAATATATCTGGTGATTTTTTTTATGTAATGGGAAAAATAAAAACAAAAAATAAAAAATCTGTATTACTACAGATTTAAAATCGTGATGGCAGGGGCAACAGGACTTGAACCCGTAACCAATGGTTTTGGAGACCACTACTCTACCAATTGAGCTATACCCCTGTGAGACATTTACTATTATATATTAAATTGTGATACTTCGTCAATATCTATTTTGTACATTAATGAAAAAATTTACATAATATTGTTTACTATGCTAATATAAATCTATGAGGTCACTAATGAATACATAAGGAGGTCTAATAAATGTTTAGGGAAATAAGAAGGTCCGATCGTCAGGGAGATAATGAACTTGTTGAAAGGCTTTTAAATGAAGGTGAGTACGGTGTGCTGTCTATAAATACCGAAGACGGCTATGCTTACGGAGTACCTGTTAATTTTACCTACACTGACAAAAAAATATATTTTCACTGCGCAAAGGTTGGTCAAAAATTAGATTTAATAAAAAACAATAATAAAGTAAGCTTTTGTATAGTAGGTTCAACCAAGGTGCTTGCCAGCAGCTTTAGCACGGCGTACGAAAGTGTAATAGCCTTCGGTAAGGCTACTATTGTTGAGGATTCTGCTGAAAGCATCTCTGCATTAAGAATGTTGATAGAAAAGTATTCACCAGACTACCTGAAGGAAGGCAATGAATATATAGAAAAAAGCGGAAAGCATACCCTTGTTGTAAGAATAGATATAGAGCATGCCGCTGCTAAAAAAAGAACAGATTGATAAAAAAGAAAGGTTCACCGCCAATGGTGAACCTTCTCCTTTAACTATATGCCAAAACCAAATGTTCTTCCGAAACCACCAAATGCAATTATTGCAAGGATGATTATGAAGAAGTATGTTTGCTCCTGTCCTCTAGTATAAGCTAAAAGAATGAACAGAAGAAGGAGTAGTAGGAAACCATTCTCCTTACACCAGTCAACGATTGGTGAAACTATTGGTGATACACATCCGCATCCGTCTGCCATATTTACACCTCCCTATTAAATATTCAGCTTGGTTCTTTTCCCACTACCATACTATGGCCATGCTTAAATTTGGTTACTACTTTTTTATTTTTTAATAAAATACATTGACATTATGACTGGGTGGTCATATAATATAAGTATAAGATGACTACCCAGTCATAATGAGGGGAGAGCCAAAAGTGCCAAAGAAGACCTTCTATAATTTGTCTGAAGAAAAGCGCAATATTATAATTGAAACAGCTATAGATGAGTTCGCAAGTGATAGCTTTAAAAATGCAAGCATTTCTAAAATTGCTGAAAGAGCAGGCATTGCTAAAGGCAGCTTATACCAATACTTTATTGATAAAAAGGATCTGTATAAGCATATTATCGAAATCTCCGGCAATAAAAAGCTTGAATATCTGACGGATTGTATAGCTCGAATTGAGGGCTTAAAGCTTTTTGAGCTGATTCGTGAGCTATATAAGCAGGGTATCTTATTTACAATAGAAAATCCAAAGCTTGCCAGCATCACAAACAATTTTTTAAAGGAAACCGATACAAGGTTCAAGGAAGAAATATTAGGAACTAACATGGAGAAAAGCAATCAGTTTTTTGAGATGCTGATAGAAAAGTCAAAGCAAAAAGGAGAAGTCAAAAACGAAATAGATACAAAGGTAGGAGCATACATCATTACACATCTTAATACGGCAATAGTAGATCAGGTACTAAATCACATGGAGTTTAGCGAAATACTTCTAAATCAAGAGGAGCTTCTAGATAAGGTCGATAAGATGCTTTTTATACTAGAAAGTGGCTTTAATTCTTAAAGTGGCTTAAATAAAAGTTAACGGAGGTGAGAAAAATGCCATTATGGGGATGGATAGTAATACTTGTAGTAGTGTCAGCTATAATGCTTCCTATTAAGATGAGAATTCTAAAGAAGCTGACAACAAAAAAAGAACAAAACATAGATGACGAAGAGTAAATTGGAGGTTTATATGATAAGGGTTAAAAATTTGTATCATTCTTACACCAATGATAGTAATTATGCTGTCAAGGATGTAAGCTTTGAGATTAGTAAGGGTGAAATATTCGGCTTTCTTGGTCCAAGTGGAGCTGGCAAATCAACAACACAAAAAATCCTAATCGGACTGCTACAGCTTCAAAGAGGTGAGGTTAGTATAGACGGTAAGGATATTAGGAATGCAAACAGGAAGCTTTTTAACAGTATAGGGGTATCCTTTGAAAGGGCAAATGTCTATAAAAAGCTCACCGGTATCGAAAACCTCAGCTTTTTTGCTCAGATGTTCAGTGTTCCAACAGAGGATCCATTAAAGCTTTTAAAAATGGTAGGACTTCAGGATGCAGCCTCCAAAAAGGCGTCAAGCTACTCAAAAGGAATGCTTCAAAGGCTTGTATTTGCAAGATCAATGATAAACAACCCTAGCATCTGGTTTTTGGATGAGCCGACCTCTGGCTTAGATCCAACAACTACGAGTGTGATCAAGGATATAATAAGAAACAGGCAGAAGCAGGGGGCAACTGTGTTTTTGACTACACATAATATGCATATAGCTGAAGAGCTTTGCGACAGAGTAGCCTTTATAACAAATGGCGAGATAAGTGCTATTGATTCACCAAGAAGCCTGAAGCTTAAGTATGGAGAAAAGCGTGTAATAGTTGAGCATATAGAAGCAGGAGAGCTAACGAAGGAAGAGCTTTCGCTTACTGAAGAGGCTAATAAAGAAAGACTAAGCAGCATTATTTCTGCAGGCAAGATTGAAACTATGCATACACAGGAAGCTTCTCTTGAGGACATTTTTATAAAGCTTACCGGTAAGGAGTTGAAGTAGCATGAGAAGGTTGCTTGGACTGCTTTCAAAGGACTTTACGGTTGCTTATAGAAACTACTTCTTTCTGATAGTATTTGTTGTAGCTGCACTTCTTATTGCTGCTACGGTTTTCTTGGTACCAGAGCAGCTTAGCACCGGAACCGGAATACTCTATACCTTAGATGAAGTTGATAGCAGCTTAGCGAAGCCGGTAATAGCTTTATTTGAAGGTCATAAGGAATATAAAAGACTTGATTCTAAAGAAGCAATTGTTGAGCAGATGAAAAAGAATAAAAACACTGTAGGTATAGTTATATATGAGGAACAGGAACAGCTGCGCTTTGAAGTAATAATGCAAGGCTTTGAAAATGAAAGAAGTAAAAATGCAATGGCACTAACACTAGAGTCACTTGCCAATATAGGACAGCTGCAGGCAGAAAGCATTGAGACTGTATTATTAGACAAGGATATGGATTATGGAAAAATTGCATTTAATAAGAGTATAGTTCCTTTACTTTTGCTTAATGAACCCATAATGCTTGGTTTTATTTTCCTTGCCACACTGATATTCATGGAAAGGGAAGAGGATACAATAAAGGCTTATATGGTAACTCCAGGCAGAATAAAAGAGTATTTGCTTTCTAAAATAATACTCATGATGGTGCTTAGTCTTATATCTACAATACTAATTACTGTATTCACTGTAGGTATTGATGTTAATTGGTTAATGCTTATTGCTATAACCATAGCAGGCAGCTGGTTTAGCTCTTGTATGGCTATGCTTTTGGGAAGCTTTTTTGACAGTATATCAAAGGCTATGATATGGATACTGGGCATCAGCCTTGTATTGTCTGTGCCAATGGCGGCTTATTTCGTTCCCAGTTTTTCACCTGCATACCTCACTGTTATACCAACCTACGATCTAATGTTTGCCTTAAGGGAAGCAGTATTCCCAGGAACAAATCCGGCTGTAATGTATAGGAGCATATTGATCTTAGCAGCCCTGGGAGCAATAATGTATGCAATGTCAGTGCTTTCTTATAAAAGAAGCCTGGCAAGGGATTAGGGGGTGGTCAATATGATGAGATTGATAGCTATATTCAAAAGAGACCTGAAAAGCAGCTTTAGAGAGTTTTTAGCAGTATATATAATAGTCGCACCAATACTGTTTGCTATAGGCTTAAGATTTTTTATACCAAGCGTCGAGGCTATATCCTATCAGTTTGCTATTGAAGAGAGCCTAGGTAATGAAGTAGTTCAGGAGTTTAAAAAATACGGCAGTGTAGAAACCTATAATGATTTAGATAAGCTTAAGTCACGGGTTAATAAGGTCGATGACATAATCGGAATAACTAAAGGTTCAGCCGGTGGCTATGCAGTAGTACTAGAGGGAAATGAAGCTGGCGGCTCACGCTATATAGCACATCAGATAATAAATAGACTGCAAGGCGGAGAGAGAAAAGAAATAGTCACCTTCAGCGATATTGGAGCTCGGATTTCAACTGTTGCAATATATGGAACAAGCTCTGTCATACTAATGGCTATAATACTGTGCGGGATAGTAATTGGCTTGAATATAATAGAGGAGAAGGAATCCAGAACCATAAGCGCACTTGGAGTTACACCGATGCATAGACTGGAGTTCATTCTCGGAAAAAGCTTGGTGGGCTTTTCGCTTCCAATAATTGAAGCCTTCATAATTGTATGGATACTTAATATGACAAATATAAATCTAATGATGATACTGGTTATGACAGTAGCAAGCTCACTAATAGCAATTATCTTCGGCTTCTTGATAGGAGTCCTTAGCAGCAACCAGATAAGCGGTATAGCTAATATGAAGTTTTTGATGCTCTTTGTATCTGCATCCTTTATAGGTGCTGTAGCTTTGCCCCAGACCTATCAGAGGTTCTTATACTGGTCACCTATTTATTGGAGCACCATAGGGCTAAATAGCATTGTTGCAAATACAGCAACTTGGCCCCTTATAGGCCAATACACAATGTGGATACTGGGCTTGACAATACTTATCTTCTTTATATTTAGAAAAAAAATATCTACCGGTTTGTCTTAAGTAATATATATAGACCCCTTCAAAGAGGCTGATATGCGCTTTATTTGAAGGGGTCTTTTATATATTGACATTAGTGAAATTTGGTAGTATTATATAGTTGCACATATGAATATATGTTCATATAATGAATGCATACGAAAACCTTGCTTCGTCTGTCTAAGGTCACTTCCTAAGACTCGCAATTTTTTCGTTGATTACTGATGTAAAGGAGGGTAGACCACCTTTACATTCAGGTTAGGAGGAAAATTAATATGGAAAATAAGACTTATTCCGATAGCTGTACGTGCTCCATAATCCACGAGGATACAGTAAATCGAGTAAAGGCAGTAATGCCTGAGGAAGAGCTCCTATATGACCTTGCAGAGCTTTTTAAGGTTTTTGGTGATACTACTAGAATTAAAATCATAAACGCATTGTTTGAGGCAGAGATGTGTGTATGTGATATTGCTGCACTACTAGGGATGAACCAATCTGCAATATCTCATCAGTTAAGGGTTTTGAAGCAGGCAAGGCTCGTAAAATTCCGCAAGGATGGAAAAATTGTGTACTACTCACTTGATGATGAGCATATAAAGCATATCTTTGATCAAGGCTTACTTCATATAAGAGAAAAATAGAATGAAGTATGTAATCGTAAAGGGTAAATAAAAAGCATAACAAAAACAGCAGTTTAACCATATATTACAGCATAGGGGGAAATATTATGAAGAGGGAATTTATTTTAGAGGGGTTAGATTGTTCAAATTGTGCCATAAAGATTGAGCAAAGGGTTGCACAGCTCGAAGGAGTCAACCTTGCTTCACTTAACTTTGCCACAAAGTCAATGACTATGGAGCTTAATAACCAAGAGCAGGCGGAAGTAATAATTGACAAAATGAAGGCTATCGTAAAGAAGCTGGAGTCCCATGTAGTTGTTATTGAAAAAGATAAAGCACCTAATAGCAACGCACCAGAAAAAAAAGCAGTCTTCGAAAAGCTGGAGTTTGTAAGGCTTGGTGCAGGCACACTGCTCTTTATTATTGGTATTGCATTTAGCTTTGTGCATTGGCTTGAGCTTTCTATATTTATCGCAGCATACCTGCTTATAGGCAGTGAGGTACTGATAAAATCCTTGAAAAACATTATAAATGGTCAGGTTTTTGATGAAAACTTTCTGATGACCATTGCAACAATCGGTGCATTTGCAATAAATGAGTATCCGGAGGGTGTCGCAGTTATGCTCTTCTATCAAATAGGCGAGCTGTTTCAAGATGCGGCAGTAAACAAATCAAGAAGGTCTATTAAGGAGCTCTTAAACATACGTCCGGATTATGCAAACCTCATGATTGATAAGGATATAATTCAAATATCAGCTCAGGCTGTTAATGTTGGTGATATCATTGTTGTAAAGCCCGGAGAAAGAGTGCCTTTGGACGGGAAAATAATAAAAGGCAGCTCAGCGCTTGATACTTCAGCCTTAACCGGTGAAGCAATGCCTAGGGAAGCAGAGGTTGGTGATGAAATCTTAAGTGGAAGCATTAACCTAAATGGACTTATTTATATAAAAGTAAGTAAGCTTTTTGGTGAATCAACAGTATCTAAGATATTGGAGCTTGTTCAAAATGCCAGCAGCAAAAAAGCTCCTACAGAAAACTTTATAACTAAGTTCGCCAGGTATTATACGCCTGTTGTTGTTTTTATCTCTGCAGCGATAGCTGTGCTGCCTCCATTGGTTATTGAAGGTGCATTATTCTCTGATTGGTTGTACAGAGCGCTTATTTTTCTAGTTGTTTCATGTCCTTGTGCTCTTGTAATATCAATTCCACTAGGCTTCTTTGGTGGTATAGGAGGAGCTTCACGAAACGGAATACTTATAAAGGGCAGCAACTATCTGGAAGCTCTTAATAATATTCATACTGTTGTATTTGACAAAACCGGCACTCTTACAAGAGGTGAATTTGCCGTTACAGCAGTTATTCCTGAGGGAATACCCGAAGAAGAGCTAATACAGCTGGCAGCCTATGCTGAAAGCTACTCAAGCCATCCAATTGCACAGTCCATAGTAAAAGCATACAAGGAAGAAATTGATAAAAGTAAAATCTCGGAATACGAAGAAATATCTGGCTATGGAGTAAAGGTTACTGCTTTCGGAAAAAATATATTAGCAGGCAACTCAAAGCTTATGAATTCAAATGGAATCAAAATAAATTCTGATGGCTTTAAAGGTACTATTGTATATGTAGCCGCTGATGGTAAGTATATAGGCTGCATTAGCATAGCAGATCAGGTAAAAAATGACTCTGCCGCAACAATAAAGGGCTTAAAAGCATTAAAAATAAATAATACTGTGATGCTAACAGGTGATGCTAAGGAAGCCGGTGAAGCCATTGCCATGCAGCTTGGAATAGATACCGTATACACAGAGCTGCTTCCGCAGAACAAGGTTGAGCTTATTGAAAAGCTTGAAGGGGAAAAGAAGGGTAGAGGAAGCATTGTATTTATGGGTGACGGAATAAATGATGCTCCGGTGCTGACCAGAGCAGATATAGGTATTGCAATGGGTGGTGTAGGCTCGGATGCAGCAATAGAAGCAGCGGATATAGTAATAATGAACGACAGTCCTTCAAAGCTATTATCAGCAATAAAAATAGCAAAATTTACTAAAATGGTTGTATGGCAAAACATAATTTTCGCCTTCGCTGTAAAGCTCGCAGTGCTGCTGCTTGGAGCAGGAGGTCTAGCAACAATGTGGGAGGCTGTGTTCGCTGATGTAGGTGTAGCGCTATTAGCCGTGCTTAATGCAATGCGCGTTCTTAAATATAAAGCATCCTAAAGCTTTTGTATAACGAAGTTAAATAGTGCTGGTGAGTTTTTCAAAATAAAGCATAAATTTTGGATTGTACTATATCACTACAAGTGTTAACATAATTATAATTATGTTAATTAAAAGACAAAAGTAGGTGATGTGGTGATTAGTTCGTTAGAGGAGAAGAGAAAAAGCAAAAGCAACAAGAATTATAGAGAGGTTTATAGTCCTAAGCTGGACAGAATAGTAATACTAAACAGTGAGCTGGAATATGACAACTGGGTGCTGGTTGAGGCTAATCCGGATATAGAAGCATACTGTGAAAAGCCAATAAGGATAAAGTATACTGTAAATGGTTTTAAGCATGAAACCAATCTTGATATGTGGGTAAAGCGAAAAAACGGTTCAGTTGGCTTTATAAAGCTTAGTGAGACAGCAGAAGCCTCTTCAAGAATAAGAAACCAGCAGGATATACAAAGAGACTGGTGTAAAGCATATGGCTTTGAATACTCGGCTGTAACTGCACAGGATATACGTAATAATCCGGTTTATCTGGAAAACCTAAAAAAAATAGTAGGAATTGTAAGCAGCTATAAGGATATTATTGATACTGATCTAAAAGCTATACTTAAGCTTTTGGAGGAAAAGAAGCGAATCTCTATACTTGAGTTGGTGGAAAAGCTAGAGCCTATACCATATACAAGGATCAGAAGTGCAGTATATTGGCTTATTTATAATGGAGATATAAAATCCGATATAAAGGTAATACCACTTAGTGATAAAACTAATCTCTGGCAAAAATAATTAACAATAACAGCATTATACTCTTGATGGCATATAAACGAAGCGTAAAAACCGTTTATATGCGATTTTTTTTGTACAGGAAGTGGTATAATATACTATCAGGGTTTTTAGAAATGCAGGAGCTCTACATAATATATATTAGCATTACTCTATAATAGGCTTGACTAATTGATGGGAATTAATATAGACTTATAATAATAATGATTCTGCAGTACATACAAGGAGTTAAGGACTTTAATATGAAGCTAACCGAAGAAAGGGTTATACCCAATCTAATGAAGCCGCAAAATGGTCTTCTGATAGAGCACATTGTCAGATATGAATTTGCTTCAAAATTTGTGAAGGGCAGGGTTTTGGACATAGCCTGCGGAGTAGGCTATGGTACACAAATACTGCTAAACGGCAATAACAAAGATCAAATAAGCCAAATAGTTGGCGTTGATATACATAGCGACTCCATAGAATATGCTCGTGAGAACTATAGTGACAGTAAAGCAAAGTATATAGAAGCAGATGCAGTGTCACCTGAGCTGCCGGATAATCTTGGTCAGTTTGATACAATAGTAAGCTTTGAAACCATAGAGCATCTTAAGGAAGATGTTTTATTTGTTGAAAACCTAAAAAAGCTTTTGAAGCCGGAAGGTACCTTAATAATCTCTACACCCTTTGGTATGGGAAGAGGCTTGCCCTGTACAAACCCTTACCACATTCAGCAGTATAAGGAAGCTGAGTTTATTGAGCTCTTAAAGGATTTTAGCGAGCTTGATATGTTTTATCAAAGAAATCAATTAATAGAAAAGCCCAGACCAAATATTAAATACTATTTGATGATTGCCGTATGTAAAGGCGGTTCATAATAAATAATAATACCAAAGTAAAAGAAAAAAATTAGAAAAGAGGTTTTTATGTCTAACAAGAAAAAAAAATTAAAAGTCATACCACTCGGAGGATTAGGAGAGGTAGGTAAGAATATTACTGTATTTGAGTATGGAGATGATATAGTAGTAGTCGATTGCGGAATAGCTTTTCCAGAAGAGGAAATGTACGGAATTGACCTTGTAATGCCGGATATAAGCTATTTGAAGAAAAACAAAGAAAAAGTAAGAGGCATAGTAATAACTCATGGTCATGAGGATCATATTGGTGCATTACCTTATGCTTTAAAGGATGTTAACGTGCCTGTATATGGACCAAAGCTTGCGCTGGGCTTATTAAAGAACAAGCTCGAAGAGCATAGAATGGTTGCGGATACAACACTGATTACTGTTGAACAGGGACAAACAATACAGCTTGGAGTGTTTAAAATTGAGTTTATAAACTCCTGTCATAGTATAGCGGATGCTTTTGCACTGGCAATACATACACCTGTAGGGGTAGTTGTACACACATCGGACTTTAAGATAGATTATACACCGATACAAGGCAATGCTATAGACCTTATAAAGTTTGCAGAGCTGGGAAGAAAGGGAGTATTGCTCCTTATGAGCGATAGCACAAATGCTGAGCGCGAAGGCTATACAATGTCAGAAAAGACAGTGGGAGAAGCCTTTGAAAAGCTGTTTACTGATGTAAGCAGCAGAATAATAGTTGCTACCTTTGCTTCCAATATACATAGAGTACAGCAGGTTATAAATGCTGCAGCAAGGCTTGGACGTAAGGTAGCGCTAAGTGGAAGAAGCATGGTTAATGTGGTAAAGGTCGCACTTGAGTTAGGCTACTTAAATATACCGGAGGGTATGCTTATAGATATAGGGGAGCTAAACAGATACAGACCAAATGACATAATGATCATAACAACTGGAAGTCAGGGAGAGCCAATGTCAGCCCTTACACGTATGGCAGCATCAACACATAGGCAGGTTGAGCTTATGCCTGGCGATCTTGTAGTTATATCAGCAACTCCGATACCTGGCAATGAAAAAGCAGTATCAAGGGTAATAAACCAGCTTTTTAAGAAGGGTGCTAAGGTTATCTATAAGTCACTGGCTGATATACACGTATCAGGACACGCATGCCAAGAGGAGCTTAAGCTTATGATGTCACTTGTAAAGCCAAAGTTCTTTATGCCTGTGCATGGTGAGTATAAGCATCTAAGACATCATACCATAATAGCAAAATCCTTAGGAATACCAGCAGAAAACTCCTTTATAATGGAAATAGGCAATGTACTGGAGCTTGACAGTGATAATGCAAAGCTTACTGGAAAGGTATCCTCAGGTAATGTATTCATAGATGGTCTTGGTATAGGCGATGTTGGAAACATAGTGCTAAGAGACAGAAAGCTTTTATCTAAGGATGGAATGGTAATTGTAATAGTAACAGTTGATAAGGAAACGGGACAGGTAATGACTGAGCCGGATATTATTTCTAGAGGCTTTGTTTACGTTAGAGAATCAGAACAGCTGTTTGAGGATCTTCGCAAAGTAACCTACAATGCCCTTGTAAATAATACAAGCAAAGAGTGGAGTACTATGAAAAACATTGTGAAGGATACAATAAAATCTCATCTGGACAGCAATCTAAAGAGAAGCCCAATGATTTTGCCAATAATCATAGAAGCATAGTATACAGTAGTATTAATAACAATTATAGGGGGATAAGCAATGGATAATGTAATAGGAAGAGTATTGATTTCTGAAGAACAGCTTCAAGCAAGAATCAGGGAACTGGGCGAAATAATTACAAAGGACTATCAGGATAAGGAATTGGTCATGGTGTGTATCCTAAGAGGCTCTGTTTTATTTTTCAGCGATCTGGCTAGAAGGATCGATGTACCAATGATTATGGATTTTATGTCCCTATCCAGCTACGAGGGTGGCACCAGCTCAACCGGAAGAGTAAGAATCATTCAGGACCTGAATGAAAACGTAGAGGGCAGGGATGTACTTATAGTTGAGGATATAGTTGATTCAGGCTTGACACTTCACAACATACTAAATGTCCTAAACTCAAGAAATCCAAACAGCATAAAGGTTTGCTCGCTGCTTGACAAGCCACATGAGAGAAAAAAGGATCTAAATATTGACTATGTTGGCTTCACAATTGAAAATGAATTTGTACTAGGCTATGGCTTGGACTACAAGCAGAAATACAGAAATGTACCTTTTGTAGGAGTTATTAATCCTGATTATATATAAAATTTAGTATTAAAGATACTCTGAGAGTTTAGACTGAGGAGTATCTTTTCTTATAAGCTCCTTTGAAGGAGCTAATTTTAAGACTTAAGTCGGGTGAAAAAATATAACATTTAAGTATTGCACGTTGGAACTGAAAGGATTGATTTAATGACTTTAATGGAGCATCATGATTATATTGATGAAAAAAATAGATTAGATGATACTATGAATTATATAGAAAATGCTATAACAGCAACAGAAGAGAATAAGAATATTCATAGGGAGGAAATCAAGGACGCTTTTGTTAACCTGGATTATCTTGATAGCAGTCAGAGTTATATTAGCATACTTGTAAACGCAAAGCTTCTGGAAGATCTGGAGAGAAATTATGAAAGTCTTGTCAGATACAGAAGGAAACCATATTTTGCACGAATTGATTTTAAGCAGGAAGGACACGAAAAGAAAGATAAGCTTTATATTGGCAAAATGACACTGTATAAGCCTGAATGGGAAGTACCTATGATTATTGACTGGCGTTCTCCGGTAGCCAGTGTGTACTATGAAGGAAGGCTGGGAGAGTTAAGCTATAAAACACAAACAGAAACAGTTAGGGGAGAATTATCTCTAAAAAGACAATATACAATAAATGATGGACAGCTGACAGGTATTATGGACATAGACATTACTGCTACGGATACTTTTCTACAGGCTTCTCTAGAAGCAAATGCAGATAATAGACTAAAAGACATAGTATCTACAATACAATCAGAGCAAAATGCTATTATTCGTGCAGATATTGAAAGACCTTTAGTTGTACAAGGTGTAGCTGGAAGCGGAAAGACTACAATTGCACTTCATAGAATTGCATATCTGATTTACACGTATAGCAACAGCTTTGATCCGGAAAATTTCATGATTATAGCTCCAAATAGACTTTTTCTTAATTATATATCAGAGGTGCTTCCAGAGCTAGGTGTTGATAAAGTAAAACAAACTACATTTATTGATTATATACTTGAGCTCATTGGTAATAAATATAAATTAATAGATCCAAGCAATAAGCTAATAAGCATTATAAATGACAATAGTCACACTAGCGATGTTATTAAGAAAATTTCCGCCTTTAAGGGTTCATTAAGCTATAAGGCTGTAATTGATAATTATATAAAGAAGCTTGAGTATAGCTTTGTACCGGAGGAAGATTTTGCACTAGGGGACATCACAATAATGAGCTCAAGGGAAATAAAGAAAGCTTTTATTAAAGACTATCAAAGCTTGCCCTTATATCAGAGGATTGTAGAAGTAAAAAAGAGTTTAACAAATAGGCTGAACATCAATAAAAAGAATATACTATCAGAAATTGAGGATCACTATGACAAAAAAATAGAGAACATTAGGCACTTTGAGGCAGAGTCTGAAGAAAGGCGGCAAAAGCTCATAGCTTTAATTGATAAGCGTGACAAAGAAATACATGATATAAAGAAAAGCACAAAATCTCTTGTTGCAGGATATATAGAGAAGTTTCCCAAAGCAGATCTGTTTTTTTACTATAAAGACATTATTGCAAATGAGGCAGTGCTGGAGGAGTGCAGCTTGGGCAAGATCAGTAATGATTTTATAAAAGCTGTTTGCACCTATTCAGCTGAAATCTTAGAATCCAAGCATATAGAATTTGAAGACTTAGCAGCGTTGGCATATTTGAAGTATAGAGTTTTTGGGTTTGATAAAAAGATTGACATAAAATATGTAGTTATTGATGAAGCACAGGACTTTAGTCATTTTCAATTTTATGCTCTTAAAAAGATATTTAACACCGAACTATTCACGATCTTAGGTGATTTATCTCAGGGAATTCACTCATACAGAGCAATAAAGAACTGGGATACTGTATTAAATAAAATTTTTAATAAAGATAAAAGTCAATACTTAACCTTAGAGCAGAGCTATAGAACAACTATTGAAATAATGGAATTGGCCAACAAAGTAATAAGCAAGGCTCCGGTTGAAGGATTAATACTAGCAAAACCAGTTGTACGCCATGGGGAGCAACCAGAAGTAAGAAACCTGAAAACTTCTGAAGAAATAATATCGGCTGTAGAATCAAAGGTAAGGGAGTACAAGAAGGATGGCTTTCACTCTATAGCAATAATTGGGAAAACTCTTAAAGAATGCAATAAAATATATAAGTCCATAATCAAAAAGACAGATTTTAATATAAAGCTTCTTGATGAGAAAGATAGCATTTATAGCAGTGATGTAGTAGTTGTGCCTTCGTATCTGGCAAAGGGTTTGGAATTTGATGCAGTAATTATCATAAATCTAGATGAAGCCTATACAAAGGATGAGCTTGATTTAAAGCTGTTATATGTAGCTATGACAAGGGCATTGCATAGGATGAGCATTTACTATAAGGATACAACTATTCAAGTCTTAGACGAAATAGGAATCTAAGCATATATAACGGGGGTTAACAGAGTAGTTATGAATACTATTATAAAAATAAAAAAAGATTATTATTATGGCTGGACAATTGTTATCATAGCAGCTTTAGGCCTGTTCTTTTCAGGTCCTGGACAAACATATTCAAACTCAGCCTTTATAGACTCATATATAAGAGATTTTGGGTGGAGTAGAACACTTGTCTCAAATTTATACTCATCTGCTACATTGATTGCAGGGTTATTTCTTTTTCTTATTGGAAAGTTAATAGATAAGCACGGACACAAAAATATTACCATTTTGGTATCTTTTTCACTAGGACTTGCTTGTGTTTGGAGCAGCTTTATAAATAGCCCTGCAATGCTTTTTATAGGGTTTCTAATGCTTAGATTCTTTGGGCAGGGATCAATGACTCTGATTCCCTCTACATTAGTCCCCCAGTGGTTTATTAAGAGAAGGACTTTGGCTTTTAGTCTTTTTACAATTGGAGGAGTAGTATCATCTGCAGTACTACCACCTCTAAATATTTATATGATAGAAAAGTGGGGGTGGCCTGCAGCATGGTGGTTTTGGGCAATTTTACTATGGTTTTTATTTATGCCCTTAGCATTTATATTTATCAAAAATAAACCAGAGGATATAGGTCTTTTACCAGATAATAAGAAAGAGAGTCTTGAGGTAAGCTCAGGTGTTGAAGGAAACGTAATTAACGACGAAGCAAATGATATTTATTCTTCTTACACTCTAAAAGAAGCGATGAAAACACGAGCATTTTGGTTAATGATGTTTTGCCAGGCTATACCGTCTTTAATAAATACAGGAATAACCTTTCATTTTCTTTCAATAATAGGGAGTAAAGGGCTGCCGAACACAGCAGCAGCACTTGTATTAAGCGTAATAGCATTAGTATCCTTTCCAGTGACAATGATTGCAGGCATCGTTTTACAGCGAGTTAAAGTACACTATGCAATTGCTTTTAGCTTCTTTTTGCATCTAATTAGCTTGATTGTACTTATGTACGGACATGCATTTTATGTAATTATTATTTTTGGAGTTTTAAATGGACTAGCATCAGGATTTTTAAATATAAGCAACAATGTTGTGTGGGCGAATTACTATGGAAGAAGACATCTTGGCAGTATAAGAGGGCTTTCTATGACAGCTAGCGTTATTGGCTCAGCATTTGGGCCATTACCAGTAGGGATGGCATTTGACATGCTTGGTGGATATACTGAGGTTATTGCCGGGTTAGCAGTTGTAGCATTTTTAGGTATATTGGCTGCTGCTGTTGCTCCAAAGCCAAGGAAGAGAGATGCATTACAAAATATATAAAATTTGAATATGTGACTTTTAGGGGTGATTATTGTACTCGCCCTTTTTTGTTGGTATTAGAAGTTTAGCAGCCTTTAAGTATACAGTATAATATATTATGCATATATAGATATATATAAATATAATGTTAATTCTATGTAAATATATCTATGTTGCATTGCCATGTAGAATAAAATACCATATACTATATATAGATGTATATCTATATGCGAGGTGATTAATTGAATCAGAATTATGACGAAAATGCAAAAATTATTAAAGCAATTTCAGATCCAAGCAGACTAAAGATTATTGATATTTTATCTTGTGGTGAAAGATGCGCCTGTGATATTTTACAGCATTTTGACTTTACGCAGCCAACACTTTCACATCACATGAAGGTTTTAATGGACAGCGGTATTGTTGATAGTAAAAAAGACGGGCAATGGAGCTACTATTTTTTGAATAGTTCTAAGTGTAATAAGCTTATACTATTTCTTATGAACCTTATTACAGAAACAGATGAATGTATATGTAAGGATAAATCTAAATGTGAATGTAAATAGAAGGAGTGTATGAAAATGAAAAAAATGATAATTTTTGAACCAGCTATGTGCTGCTCAACAGGAGTTTGCGGTCCATCAGTAGATACGGATCTGTTAAGGATATCTACGAATATAAACAACTTGAAGAACAGAGGAATATTAGTAGAAAGATATAACCTATCAAGTAATCCTCAAATGTTTGTAGATAACAAGGAGATAAATAAAATAATAAATGACGAAGGTATAGAATTGCTTCCGGTAACAATGGTAAATGGTGAAGTAGTAAAAACTAAGGCGTATCCAACAGATGAAGAGTTCTGCAGCTTACTGGATATACCATCGAACTTTCTCAAAGCTACAGTGAAAATTCCATCCAAAGGATGCGGTTGCAAAGACGGATGCTGTTAAGACTGGAAAGAGGGATTTAAATGCATTTAAAAAACTATAATACGCAAGAAATAGCATTAACTAAATACTTATTTTTTACTGGAAAGGGTGGGGTAGGCAAAACATCAGTGGCTTGTGCAACAGCAGTTAAGCTTGCAGATTCTGGAAAGAAGGTCATGCTAATCAGTACTGATCCTGCTTCCAATCTACAGGATGTTTTTGAAACAGCCTTGACCAATAAAGGCGTTGAGATAAAGGAAGTTCCCAACCTAACTGTGGCAAATTTTGATCCTTTAGAGGCTGCTGCTGAGTATCGAGAAAGTGTAATTGGCCCTTATCGTGGAAAATTACCAGAGGCAGTGATAAGAAACATGGAGGAACAGCTTTCCGGATCATGTACTGTAGAAATAGCAGCCTTCAATGAGTTTTCAAACATAATCACCGATGAAAAAGCTGCAGAGCAATATGACCATATCCTTTTCGACACTGCCCCAACTGGTCATACATTGAGGATGCTTCAGCTTCCTTCTGCTTGGAGCGGCTTTATCAGCGAAAGCACCCATGGAGCTTCATGCTTAGGTCAGCTTTCAGGATTGGAGAGCAAAAAGGAAATCTATCAAAACGCAGTAAATAATCTGTCTGACAAACAAAAGACAACATTGATACTGGTCACACGTCCCGAGCCTTCGCCTTTGAATGAAGCAGAACGAGCATCCATAGAGCTACAGCAAATCGGCGTAAACAATCAAATTCTTATTATAAATGGGTTGTTGGATGAGCATGATGACGATATTTCTGAAGCATTTTATATAAAACAACAGGATGCATTGAAAAGTATGCCAATTTCATTAAGGTCTTTAAAAACCTTCAAGATACCTCTCAGACCTTATAGTATAACTGGTATAGACAATGTTAGGGCATTTCTGTCAGTAGAACATGTTAAAACTAACAGACAAACTCTAGAGGTCGATGAAATATCAAGCTTTGTAAAGGTAATTGAAGACCTTGATAAAAGGAATAAGAAGGTAATATTCGCTATGGGCAAGGGTGGCGTTGGCAAAACGACTATCGCCTCTGCAATAGCTCTGGGCTTGGCCAAAAGGGGCAAGAAGGTTCACCTGACCACAACTGATCCTGCTGCTCACTTAAGGCATGTTATAGATGAAAACAACGGTATAACCATAAGCAGTATAGACGAAAAAAAGGAGCTTGAAAGATATAAGGAATATGTACTAAGTAAGGCAAGAGGATCCATGTCTAAAGAGGATATCGCTTATATCGAAGAGGATTTAAGGTCACCATGCACACAAGAAATAGCTGTATTTAGAGCCTTTGCAGAGATAGTGGATAAATCAGAGCAGGAGGTAGTAGTCATAGATACTGCACCTACTGGTCATACTCTTTTGCTATTGGACTCTACCCAAAGCTATCACAAGGAAATTCAGCGATCCCAGGGAGATATACCAGAGACCGTAAAAAAACTGCTGCCCAGATTAAGAAACGAAGCTGAAACTGAAGTAGTCATTGTTACCCTGGCGGAAGCTACTCCCGTATATGAAGCAGTTAGACTTCAGGACGACTTGAAACGGGCAGGCATACACAGCAAATGGTGGCTGATTAATGCAAGCCTGTATGCTGCAAATACTACAAATGAAATATTAAAGGCAAAAGCAAGCAATGAGATTGAATGGATAAACAAGGTCAACCAAATATCAAAGGGCAGCTTTGCTGTCATAGAATGGATGCCTGAAGAAGTGAAGGGTAAAATGTTGGATAAATTGATAGACTAAGAAATCACTTTGGACAAAAACTCTAAAAAAACTAAGTAAATTCTGAGGACAGATAGATGGGACTTATAGATTGTTGAAAATCAACGATTCTATGACGTAAAGTTCCATCTTTCTGTCCTATATTTATGACACAAAGATGGAACTTGTAGCTCCCGAGACAGAAACATAGAACTCTTAGCTTATTGTTATCAGTAGAACAATCAATGTACAAAATAGAAAGCAAAATGAATTTTGAAAGCCACCGGTATAGGTGGCTTATATTATCCCTTGTCGATATGTGTGCTATTTTGTCGCATGGTTTTTGTTGGAATGTGATGAGAAATGTAGGAAGATAAAGGTAGTGGACTATTTTGAGTTTATAATAAATATTTCAAACTACATGATGTACCTAATGTCTAAAATGCGAAGTTGGCAACATTTGAGAAAACTGTGAAGTGAAATCATAATGGGGCTAAAATCAATATTGAGGTTTACTACGATGGAATATGAAGAATTACTAGGCAAGTTACCGAAAAGAGATGAAGCTCATATAAAAAATGATAAAGGACGTGCAGCGTTTAAAACGCTGTTTTCTGATCCCCTCTTTATTGTTCGAGAAGAGAACGAAAATGATTATGGGGTAGATATTTGTATTGAAGCACTCATTAATGAAGGAAAGTCACCTACAAATATTCGAACTCAGGTTCAATTGAAATCTTCTAGTAAGGAAAAACATCCTGATAACTATTATACATATAGCATTGCTATTACAAATCTAAATTATTTGATAAATCATCCATGTTCATTCTATGTGTTTTATTCTGCTACTGAGGGAAAATTCTATTACCGTAATGCGGAAGAAGTTTTTCTGGAAAGAAAGTTAGCCACTGTGAACGATAAGAATTCTATAACTATTCATTTTAATGATGTAATTGATGAAAACCTTATCCGTAGAATTCATCAGAATCTAATTGAAACAGCTATATTGTTTAAGGAAATACGTCTTAGGTTAAAAGAAGGTGGCATCAAACCTGGCACGAGATTTGTGTATGGTGAATTAGTTTTTGAATCTTCAAGAGAATTATTTGATGATTATTTACAAAAAAGCGAATCTGTTTATGCTTATACCACAGACGAAAACGGTAAAGTTGTTTTTATGCATTATTTAATTTGGGAATCACATCACGGTTATATTCCAAGAGGGTATCAAGTTTATCATATAAATGGTAATACTCTCGATAATAGGAGTGAAAACCTAGACATTAGAAAAACTATTGATACTTTTAATTTAGAAGGTTTCCAAAAAGAGGTTGAAGCAGCTCAGGCAAAAAATGTACTTACTCTTATCATCGAAGGAAGAGGAGCAAAGCTTGAAGATGTTCCGCCACCACCACGTTCAATGTTAAACAAAATACTAGTTGAATTGAAGAAAAATGGGTGGAGTGTTGACGGAAAGGGTATGGAAAAAATTGAAAGAGACATGGAGAAGTATTTGGGTATGAATTTTAAGTGATTTTAAATTAGATGCATAGGAATGGCTTTTATTCTCTTTTGAAAAATCTTCCGTTATACAGAACGATAGAATCTAGCTGAGCTTCCGATTTGGCTAATAATCTGAAGTTGAGAGAAGTGAAAACTAAGGTTATAGAGATAATGTTTTGCTAATACCAGCTATATGAAAATTAGACGACGTAGTGTCGCAAATACCAGAGTTATGTGACATGTGGCGGATTGTTTACTCGGTCGTCCTGACCTCGTTTACAGGGTGCTTGCTAAAGTAGAAAGCTGTACTTGCGTCTACCAGAAATTATACGCCTAATTTCTACTACATATTCAATAACTACATAGAACACTAGATGGTTTTCTACTATAAGAATTCTATATCCTAGTCTTTGAAGTCTGATATCTTTTGGAGCTACACCCATATATGGGAAGAATTCCAGTTTTAATATAGTTTCATCCAATTTATCAACGTAGTTCATTGCTGATTGTGGACTATCAATCTTGATATAATCGACTATATCATTTAAGTCATTAACGGCACTAGGTAAATATTCAATATTATATCTTCTTTCCATTGATAGTCTCCCTTAAGTCTCTCATTAGGTTTTTGTGGGAGACTCTTGGTGAAGCTGATTTGCTTTCAGCTTCTGCTTCTGAGAGCTTCTGGTATAGTTCGATTAATGCCTGTTGCTTCTCATAGAGAGCAATGCTCATAACCACAAGATCACCTTGACCATTCTTTGTTATGAACACCGGTTCAGATTCAGAATGGCAAATTTCAGCTATGTCATTGAAGTTATTTCGAAGATCAGAAATTGGTCTAATAATCGGCATATAATTCACTCCTTCATAATATTATCATAATTATGATAATATTATATCACGATTATGATAAAAATATAAGTAGAATTGTTTAGGGTGCCGCGTCCATGCGGCTCTGCCGTTGGAGCCCGCCACACGACACATAACAAAGCATCTACGTAGATAGCACAAGGCACATCCCCTTCGCTAACCGAGTCGCCTTTTGACAATTCGAGATAAGAGCTATCTAAGAATTTTCAAAAGGCTGTAAGC
>CALJSV010000173.1 GCA_937976095.1 uncultured Clostridia bacterium
GGATATCTTAAAATTCGTACAGGGTTTTAGAACGCCATTATTTGATCATTTTTTTGAACTGGTAACAGCTACAGCGGAGGAAACACTGCTAATGCTGATGGCAGCAGTACTTATTTGGTGCCTTGCCAAGGACATTGGCTACAGGCTTGGCTTCGCCTTTATTTCAGGTAATGCTATGAATATTTGTTTAAAATTCACCTTCCATACAGCTAGACCAATCGGTGTTGAGGGTATTGAATCAATACGAGTTGAGACGGCAGGCGGCTATTCCTTCCCAAGCGGACATACTCAAAGTGCTACAACCTTCTGGTCTGTAGTTATGATGAGCTTCAAAAAGAAGTTTCTCTATATTGTAGGTACTTTAGTCTTTCTACTGGTTGGCTTTTCAAGAATGTACCTTGGAGTACATTGGCCTGTTGACGTAATAGGCGGAGTTATCATTGGTATAGCTTGGGCAGTGCTTGTAAATAAGCTGTATGACTATGCTAAGAAGGCTAATAAGCCCGAGCTTTTTTTGGTGCTTCTAATTCCTATGCTTATTGGCTTGATATTTTATATGGATGACGGCTATGTAAAGGCATGCGGCGGCTTCATAGGTTTTTTTGCAGGGTATATCATAGAAAACAAATATGTACAGTATGATACCAGAGCAAGACTTCCTATTCAGCTGGCAAAGCTGGTCATAGGTCTTGCAGTGCTTTTAGCACTTAAGTCTGGAGTTATGCTGCTGCTTCCTGAGTCTATGATAAGTGATTTTTTCAGGTATGGACTAATGGCTTTATGGGTAACCGCAGGTGCTCCGTATGTCTTTAAGAAGTTTTTCGGTCGCATATCTACTCCCATTGAAAAAACTACATCCTACAAGGCATAAAAAAAGGTATTTGGCTTTGGCCAGATACCTTTTCGCTTACCTGTATTGGGTTTCATAGAGAACTCCTACATGCTCAAACTCAACTCTACCGCCCTCATATAGAAATTGAACGCCATCTATCCAAACTCCCTTGAAGTCTCTTTGCAGAAAGCTTTCCATCAGGTTTTTTGATGTCGTGATTCCTCCGCAGGAGCCTTGGAAGTACATCATGCACCAGGTAAAGCCTTTATAGTTCTCTGGTGAGCTTTCCTTGAAGTCCTGTGCTTCACTCAGGTTTACTATTGCAATTTTCTTTCCATCAACAAGCATGATTTCCTTCACTTCTATGGGAAGCCCTCTATATAGCGCTAGGAACCGTCCCCAGTGCATTCTAGTGAAACTTCTTTTAGGGAGCCTCCCTATCGATTGTCTCTTAGGAAGGTAGTTGAGGGAGATAAATTTACATTTCTAAGCTATAAAGATAAGATTGCTTTTGAGCTGGGAGAGAGGATTACATTCGGAGAAGATATATATGACTCCTATTTGTTAGAAGATCTTAGATTAACTCTAGATGGAATTCAGTTAAGCTTCCGCACAAACTCCGGTGAAGCCGCTGTATTTTCGCTAATATCAACAATCTTTGATATAAGTAACAAAAGCTTTATTATTAAGGCTGATAAAACCAAGAAGCCTCAGGCTGAGCTTATCTCAAATCTAATAAATAAAAAGCTCAATATCTACATAGCTTCAATTAAGTTGGAAGAAAGCGAAAACGCCTTAAATATCGTGCTAAGCCTCAGCAAAGATACAACCTTTTATACAGCAGAAATCCGCAATGGGTCATTTGCAGAAGTTTGCTTTTCTAATGTAAGAAAATATAATGAGTGCTAAGAAAGTCTCAGGAAAAGCAGAGTCCATGAGCAAAGCTGAATCTGTATGTCTCTGTACGGTATGTTCAGCTCTTCATCTGGAACAAAAGGCTTGACTCTTTCTATGAGCTTGCTTAGTATGTTGTAGTTGCGGTCATACTCACAGGTGGCGGTTTCTTCTTTGCTGTCTGCTTTTTTGTTGATTATTGTCTGCAGCTGGTTGTTTGTATAAAGATACCCCTTGTGGCAATATATAGTGTACATATTTTTCGCGAGGGGTACAGCCTAGCAACCTTGGCAATTAACATCTTTATAATAACCATGTCAAACTTATGTAACTACGTCATACCAGTCGAGCAATCCCACTCCCGTTTACCTATATTTATGCAATGCAACAATTACATTGTATGTTATAAAGTTTATTTAAGCTTGCTATTTACTTTTATTTAAGTGCATGGTAATATATTATTGCATATTCTGACTTGGCATGTTAATTGTCTTTAAATATCAATGAATAGGTAGGTGTTTTAATGAAAAAGTATGTATACTTAGTAGCCATTTTTATTATAATTTCAGTAATTTATATAGCTCTTATAAAAGAAGTACCTTTAGACATCGATCCAGTTCTTAAAAAAGCTTACATCAATAACAATTTGGATACTAACTCAGATGGAGAATTAAGCGAAAAAGAACTGGGGAAGGCAAAGAACTACTTAGACTTAAGTGGTTGCGGCTTAAAGAGTATCAGAGGTGTAAGATATTTAAAAAATATTACATCATTGAACTTATCCAATAACTATATATCAGATATTACCGAAATAGGGTTACTAGAACAACTAGAAGTACTAAATATCTCAAATAACCAGATAGAAAGAATCGACATTACTTTTAATCTAGTTAATTTGGATGTACTCGATGCCACTAACAATAGAATTGCAAGTATTAAAAACATTTGTAGTAATAAAAAACTAAAATGGCTTGGGTTAGGAGTAAATGATATCAGCGACATTTCGCCTATTTGGGATTTGCCCAATTTAGTTTATGTGTATTTATTTGCTAATAAAATCGAAGTTGTTGACATTACTAACGATAATAATAACATTCAGGTAATAGACTTAAGCGATAATCTTATTAAGGATATTTCAAAACTTGAAAAATTCAAAAACCTTCAGGAACTTTATATTCTTAATAATAGTATAGAAAACATTAGTGTTATAGGTAAATTAAACTACTTAAGGGTACTAAATATAATGAACAATCCAGTGAAAGACTGGTCTGCTATCGAAGAAGCTAAGCTTTATAAAATATACAAATAAAAATGGTAGTGTAAAGTGAGTTATGAAAAATAGGAAGTAAAAAAATAGCCATTTAAGCTAGCCTAAAAGTAAAAAAAGCAGTGTAGATATAGCCGACCGCCACCATTGACAGCATGACAAAGCAATGCTGTGAGATGATTATC
>CALJSV010000174.1 GCA_937976095.1 uncultured Clostridia bacterium
AGTAACGTACTTTTTAAATGCCGTTAGTAAGTTCCTGTATATTTATATTTTCATCAATCTCTATTACGCTATCTTGACGAGTAGAAATAAAATAACTACCATTCTCATCCTCTTTTAAAAACACGAAGTAGGACTTACCAGTTTCAATGCTTAAAGAAAATGCAATTTGATGGGAGTTGTCAAGTTGACCTTTAAAGACTTTTTCCACATTGTAATTTGCGTACTTTACATTCTTATTTTCCAATGTGATTTCTGTTGGAGTTAATAAAACAATTACATCACTAATTGTAATTCTTTCCTCATTACTTGCTGATTTTTCTTTACCTTGATTAACAACCTTTTTTGGTATAATGTCATTTTGGGGTAATTTTGAGATATGTTCAGAGAGGTCTTTTTCATTTATCTTCAACTTTCTGATGTTTTTAGCTAATGGGCTATCTATATCACTCTTAATTGATTTATTAGAAAGATTTATTACCACGTCCCTTGAAGCAGAGTTATATGAGGTTCGTGGGAAAGCTGTAAGATCAAAGCTTTCTAGGAATAGCAAGTATTTATCGCCTTCCTTATATGTTCCATCAAGTGCATAAACATCAATTGTAACAGATCCAGCTACTCCTTTTATTTCTTTTTTTACTTTAAACTCATATTTCATTATTCCAGAATCGTTAAATTTCTCAGCTGTTAAGGGAACACCAATGATTATATTATTAGAAAGCTCCACCAACTCTTCTAAGGTGTTTAGTTCATCCATATACATAGGATGACTTGAATACCTTACTCCTGATTCAAAGTTTTCTCCTTTTTGCATATGGTAGGAGGTATTAGCATATAGAAATGCAACTCCTATTAACATAAAAATAAAAATACTTACAATTATTTTCCTCATCCTAGTCCTCCTTCTGTGTAGTTTTTGTATACCATAATAGGTATTATATGTCAATGAAGATTACAGTAGAGGTGTAACTAAGATGATTATCATCATATACCGCAGTCACGTAAAATAGTGACTGCGGTAATCTGTTTTTATGCACCAAAACCCTGTATTATTAAGTTTAGAAGAAAAAAGTCTTTCTGAAAGGATGTTGGCAATGAGCATAAGACCACTGGGTGCAATAAATTACTTTAGGAACAACAAAAGAAGAACAATACCTCTTCTGGTATGCTGTGCTTTATGCGTTTACTTTATATATATCTTCAGCATGTATGCAAATTCATCACTGTATATGGGTGAATATCTGGTAGAGGGCTATAAGGGGTACTCTATACTTTATCCACAGAAGGATGCCGGGGATGTCAATGAGCTGCTGATTCAAAGGATAATGCAGGATGAAAGCACTGACGGAGTTGTTGAGTGCGGAGTTTCATATACAAGCTTTAACATGCCTATTGGAGGAAATTACTATACTAAGATTTATAGAGTTGAGAAAAAGGATATAGAGTATATGCTTGAACGTCTTGGCTTAGGGCTTATAGCAGGAGATCTTCCGGAAAGCGGTGGAGAACTGCTCATAAACTATAGGATAGCCAGAAGCAAAAAGCTTACGGTAGGCTCTGAGATGGGAAATCAAGTAAATGAAAGAGAGGTACTCAACGGAAAATATGAGGTAGCCGGTATACTGGATGGTGAGATGCTGCTGGGCTTTATACCCGTAAATGATATAAAAGAGGAGCCTTACAGGGTGCTTTTGGTTTTCCATAAGGAAGGCAGGCTGCTTCAGTCCAATGAGTTTCTGGAAAGGCAGATAAAGAGTAAAGACATATCTGTTGTAACCTACAAGCAGGTCAAGAGTGATATGCGTAATGAGGGTACCAGCATGAATTCTATTTTTAATGCCACTCAGGTTATTGTGGTTATTGTTATGACTCTGGCGATAGTAAATCTCTGCTATGTACATTTCTATCACAGGCGAAGGGAATTCGGAGTGCTGCATGCTGTAGGCTACAGCAGGGCGCAGATCATCAACAGGGTTTTTGGAGAAATAGCCATACTGCAGTGTATCGGCTTCTGCTCGGGGATAGTGCTTTCCATACTGACAGGGCTTGCCATAAAGTATTTTATATTTGATCCAAAGGGGCTTCCGCTTCAGGTGCTTAACTCCAGATCCCTGCTGCAGACACTAACTATACCGGTTTTTATGACTGCCTTTAATATAATGCCTATAGCAAGGATGCTAAGAAAGCTAGACTCTATATCAATTATTCAAGGGAACGATTAGTAAGGGGGAAGGTACAATGTTATTTGAATGCAAAAATGTCAACCTAATATACGATCAGGATAAGCTAGCGCACACCTATGCCTTAAGGGATATAAATATAGCCATTGAGAAAAACAGCTTCGTAGGGATACTTGGGCCGTCTGGCAGCGGTAAAAGCTCACTGCTATACCTTTTGGCGGGACTCAAGGAGCAAACCTCGGGAAGCGTGCTTTATAACGGCAAGGACTTCAAACAAATGAGTGAGGATGAAAAAAGCAGGCTGAGACGCAAGGAATTTGGCTTTGTGTTTCAAAAGCACTTTCTTATCGAATATATGACTGTACTTCACAATGTGTTATCCATAACCAACGATGTCAGTAAGGAGAGCAAGGAGAAGGCTATGTACCTTTTAGAGAGGCTCGGAATAGCAGAGCTGGCTGACAAAAGACCTTCACAGCTGTCGGGAGGACAGAGTCAGAGAGTTGCAATAGCAAGGGCTCTCATTAATGATCCAAAAGTCGTATTCGGCGATGAGCTTACCGCCTCCCTAGACCACGACAGCACCTATGAAGTAATGGAGTTTTTTAAGGAGCACTGCAAAAACTCGACCCTTATTATCGTAACCCATGATGATACTATACTAAGGTCAGCCGACAAGGTGGTAAATATCTGGGATGGAAGAATCAAAGGTAGTGTAAAGTGAGTTATGAAAAATAGGAAGTAAAAAAATAGCCATTTAAGCTAGCCTAAAAGTAAAAAAAGCAGTGTAGATATAGCCGACCGCCACCATTGACAGCATGACAAAGCAATGCTGTGAGATGATTAT
>CALJSV010000175.1 GCA_937976095.1 uncultured Clostridia bacterium
TATCAAGCTCTGTTTTTGATTCCTCTTTTACTATAAGCCTTATTATTTCTTGAAATGGAAGCTTTGGTCTTACTCCCTTTACAGAAATTATCCCTTTATAGCGCTTCTTTGTAAAAGCATATATAAGTGCTGCACCTTCATCAATTCCATGAACTGCGCAAAATGCAATATTGTCTATAATAACAGAGCTCCTGGTAAAGGGTCGGACTACTACAATTTTTTTGCCATCAATTTTTATTTTCAAAACAATCCCTTTATAGGAAAATGAAAACAAGAAAAATAAAAACAGTGATGCTGCTACACTTCCAAAGCCAATTTTAAAGAAATAAAGTATAACCGCAATCATCAGTGCAAATGCAGCAGAAGCTATAATTGGCCCTTTGATTGACTCGGTCTTGCCTTTGTATATTTTCAAATAACTCACCTTCCAAAAAAATATCTCTAAATAGAAAGCACTAATGAATTTACATTAATAAATTTTACAGAACGTGCTTTCTATTTAATATAAGTATAAGCAAGTGGAGGTTTAATATCAACTTATAATTCATATTTTGTAGCATTTCAAATATATTGATAAATATCATTGCTCTATGTGATTTATATCACAGACTAATTCCTAGCAATCCAGTAGTATATTGTTATAGCAAGCGATTGAGTCGATAAATCGATTGAATCGCAAATGAGATTTCGGGAAGTAGATTCCCAATCATATTTAAATTATACGTAATAGATAGAAGGAGGAGTAATAAATGTTTTGTAATCAATGTGAACAAACACCAGGCGGAGGCTGCACTAAAATAGGGGTATGCGGAAAGAACGAGGATATTGCTGCACTACAGGATACGATGATTTTTGGTCTTAAGGGGATAGCTGCATATGCAACTCACGCAAGAGAGCTTGGCTTTATAGATCCTGAGGTAGATGCAGTAGCTCATGAGGCATTATATATGACTCTTACAAACTCTAACTTCAATCTTGAAGAGCACATAAATATGGCGCTTAAGGTTGGAAATGCAACAGTAAAGGTAATGGATCTTCTTGACAGAGCTCATACTTCAAGACTTGGTATACCTACACCTGTAACAGTTTCTGAGGATAAGGTAGAGGGTCATTGTATAGTAGTTACTGGCCACAACCTGTTTGCTTTGGAGGAGCTTTTAAAGCAAACTGACGGCAAGGGCATCAATATATACACACACTCAGAAATGCTTCCAGCACATGGATACCCAGAGCTTAAAAAGTATAAGCATCTTAAGGGTAATGTAGGTAAGGCATGGTATGATCAAAGAAAGCTTTTTGAAGATTTCCCAGGTGCTATACTTGGGACAACAAACTGCTTAATGCCAATAAGAGGCAGCTACAAGGACAGATTTTTCACTTATGGAACAGCTGGTCTTGAAGGTGCAGTAAAGATAGTTAATGATGATTTTGCACCAATTATAGAAAAGGCTCTTTCATTACCTCAAGCAAATATTCAGTCCGACAAGACACTTACTACAGGTTTCCATCATCAGACAGTGCTTGGTATTGCCCCAGAAATAATTGCAGCAGTAAAAGAAGGAAAGATAAGACGCTTCTTCGTAATCGCTGGCTGCGATGCTCCAACTAAGGGCAGAGACTACTACAGAGAATTGGCATTATCACTTCCACAGGACTGTGTGCTTCTTACTACCTCCTGCGGAAAGTTCAGATTTAACGATCATGACTTTGGAACAATACCTGGAACAGGTATTCCAAGATATATTGACTTAGGTCAGTGCAACAACTCCGGCTCAGCAGCTAAGATAGCTATTGCCCTTGCAGAGGCATTTGGCTGCACTGTAAATGATCTGCCATTGAGCATAGTACTTTCATGGTTCGAGCAAAAGGCAGTAGCAATACTTCTTGGCCTCTTCAGCCTTGGAGTAAAGAATATTTACGTTGGACCAAAAGCTCCTGATTGGTTTACATCAAATGTTGTAGGAGTGCTTCAGCAAAACTTCAATCTCCAGCTTACAGGCGATCCAGCAGAAGATTTGGAGAGAATGTTGGCAGGGAAATAGGATATAAAGGGAACAGGTGACAGGTGTCAGGGAACAGCTAAAAGGGAACAGGTACTTTGTGGTACTCCACTGTTCCCTGTTCCCTGACACCTAATCCCTTTTTTCGAGATCTTTAATTATTTCTTTTATATCATTCTCGACAGATGAAAGCTTTAGAGTGTTTTTCTTGGTTCCGTTTTCAAATATTTTATCATTGTTCTTTTCTTCCTTAAGCTTGAACTGACCCTGTAGCAGCCCTACCGTCTTATAATAGCTTTCGCTTGTATCATCTGCTAAGCTATATGGATCTCGAAGAAACAAAATCATTTCTTCACCCACCTTGAATGTGGGTTCATCAGCAGCAAAGACCTCTTCGTTTCCTACTTTACCATAACCAGCTCGTACTATAATTTCCTTCTTATCGTAAGGCTCTCCCTTGTATATCTTTTTTACCTCTATCAAAACGTCAGTATATATTTTGTTTGCTATATGCTCCCCTTTTTCAAAGTTTGGATTAGCCCATTTGCTTTTATAAATTTCTACAACTTTCCCATAAACAATCACAGACGCTTCATCAACCAGCTCTCTCTCACCCATTATAGGTATTTCACCGCTTACAATAGTAATTCTACTCAAGTAATTAAACACCACTATCCCCCCAACAAATGCCAAAAGAGCTATGAAAAGTATCTTCTTATTCTTGATATCACCCCTCCTATTACCTGTCCCCTGTCCCCTGACACCTGTTCCCTGTTCCCTGTTCCCTGTCCCCTACCCCCTATACACCCCATCCTTCAATATATCCACATACCTCATGAATTCCTCCTCCATAAGCTGTCTTACGTTTTCCATATCCTTTGGGTCATCTGATAAGTTTTTTACTAGCTTATTGGACATACCTTCTGCAAGCCAGGTTATCAGTTCATTAAGCCTATTGATATCTGCACCTTCTTTAAACTTTGTCATATTAATTCCATCGCTGAGCTTCTTATAGTAAGCTCCAATAAGAGGCATATACCTTTCTGTTATTTCCTTTATTATGTCAACATCATTGCTTTTATAGATATTTACTACAAGCACATATATCTCCGGGTATTCCAGCTGTATCTGCATTTTTATTGCCGATCCCTCCAGCATCCTCTCAAAATAGTCAGTGCTCTTAAAATCCATTTGCTCTAACATTCTTGTATACATGGTATCTATACTATGACAGATAATATATCTATAAAGGTCTTTTTTGGTTTTGAAGTAATGGAACAGTATTCCCTTGGATATCCCTGCCTCCTTGATGATATTGTTTGTAGAGGCTTGTTCATAGCCCTTATGTGCAAATTCCTTAAGAGCGCAATCTATAATAGTTTTCTTCTTATCCTCAGGCAGATTATCAAAAACACTGCTCAAGTATATCCCTCCTAAAAACTTAAATCCTTTGTAAAAGGCATAAGCTGGTGACATTTGCCACCAGCTAAAGGCTTTATACCGATATATCCTTCCTGTTATATATATAATACGATGCTGCGGTACTTATGGCTATTAGTGCAAGCATAACAAGAAGATAAAGGGGCTTTATAGACTCAGTCAAAATTATATCTGCAGCCTCCACATATTGAAATGGCGATATATACTTTAGAAACTCCATCTTTTCAGCCATGTTTGCTATAAGGCTCAGGAAGTAGGTGCCGAACACTATTCCCAAGGATATTGCCAGGATATTTCTGCTTTTTCTTACTACACTTGATATAAAGAAGCCAAGTGCTGCGAATACAAGGTGCAAAAGCAAGGGACCAGCAGAAAGCAGTGCAAATATCGACATATCCACATTATTATCCTTGGTAAAGCTAAAGCCGATAATATTTACTACTGCAATAAGACTATTAAAAATAACAAGGTTTACTGCGACCAGCATAAGCTTCTGTGTAATTACACTGGTTCTTTTTATTGGTTTTGACAGCAGGAATTCTATAGTCCTTTCATTTTCTTCCTTGGCAAGTATGCTTGAGCCCAGCATGACTGCATATACGCTTCCGAAAAGTGTGATCATCAGATAGCACTCTATGGCATAAAACCCGAGAATATCTCCCATGCTTAGCTTATCCATGTTAAGAGCTTTTATCATTGCCTCAGGAAAGGCACTCATCATCTGCTCGATAGCCTCCTGCTGCTCGGCAAACTGAGGGTAAATACTAAGCATCATTAGCATTAGCGCAGCCATAACCAGCGTCCATATCAGCAGAGCCTTATAGTTTCTTTTAAATTCTCTATAAAACAATATCATATTCTATCCTCCTAATATTAGTTTAGGGCACATCCACCGCTACTATTCGTAGTAGTGTAGGAATATCTCCTCCAGTGTAGGCTCTTCTATGAGAAGATCCTTTAGCTGATGCCTGCTTAGCTCAGCTATTAGCTTGTCGCTTTCTCCTTTGTATAGAAGCTTTAGCTCATTGCCTTTCTTTTCTTTCTTGATTATTCCATCTATATCTATGTCTGAGTCAGCAGCCTTAAATGCTATAGTAACATTTTTAAAGTGGTTTCCTGTCAGATTTTCTATACTTTCTACCTTTATGAGCTTGCCGTCCTTGATAATTGCAACTCTGCCACACATCTTTTGAACTTCACTTAGTACATGAGACGAGAAGAATATCGTTACCCCTTTTTTGTTTTCCTCCTCCAAAAGCTCAAAGAATATGTTTTGCATAAGGGGATCAAGTCCGCTGGTAGGCTCATCCAGAATGAGTAGTTTTGGCTCATGCAACAGTGCTTGGATTATGCCGACCTTTTTGCGGTTTCCAAAGGACAGATCCTCTATCTTTTTATTTAGGTCCAAATCAAGTCTTTCAGCAAGCTCCGTTATCCTCTTAGTGCAGTCCTTTTTATAAAAGGCTGCAGAGTAGCTTAGTAAGTCCTTTGATCTCATATCATCATAGTAGTGGACCTCTGATGGAAGATAGCCAATCATACGCCTTATATCCTCGGTATCCTTGACTATATCCTTTCCAAATATACTGGCACTTCCGCTTGTAGGATATATAAGGTTAAGCAGTGTCCTTATTGTAGTGCTTTTCCCTGCTCCATTAGGACCTATGAATCCGAAAATTTCACCTTCATCTATGGAAAAGCTTACATCTATTATTCCTTTAGACCTTCCGTAGTACTTAGTGAGCTTTTTTATATCAATAGCCTTCATTTCTATACCCCCTATTTGACCACATGGTCAATTAATAATTATATTCTACACCTCATTGACCACCTAGTCAACTATTTTTAATAAAAAAAGGGAGATTTTTCATCTCCCATGCTTATTCTTTATTACCTTAAGCCTGAAGAAGTCTTCTCTCTCCTTCTCCTCCAGTACCTCTGCAATTTTACTGACCAGCTCCTTATACTTTGGTATCTGGATGTTTTGCAGGGCATTTGCCCTTTTTTGCGTCCTTTTTACCTCCATGGCCAGCTTATATACTGAGTCTTCGATTTCGGACAGCTCGTATACAAGCTCCTTTACCTCCTGGAACTTTCGGAAGGCAACATCCATGGCAGTATTGGTATGAAAGAAGCTGTAGTAGTGCTCCAGCTCTTGCTTTGTACGCTTTATCTCCGGGATCTCAACGCCCATTATACTTTTATCAAGTATAGTGAAGCCTTCATCCTCGGGAACTGACTGCGCAATCTGCTCCACACTGCTGATACCCATAGTAATATTGGCTACCCGAAGTGCTTCATAGGCTTCTGCAAAGACGCTGGTTACTTTATCCTGCACCTCCTTGGCTCTGTCGATGAAATTCATCATAGACATTACCAGAACATTTCGCTTCTTATCCAGCAGCTCAAAGCCCTTTTCAGACAGCTCCAGGGAATTCTGTGCTGCAATAAGGTTTGTTTTGGTATAGGCAATACTTTCCTGCATAGCTGCTACCCCTTATAATATTTTTCTGTTAGCTCAGGTTTGAGTCTATTGAGCTCCTCCTTTGGAAGGTAAGTGAGAAGCTGCCACATCATATCAAGGGTCTGCTCTATGCTTCTGTTAACCTCAAAGCCTTGACTTACAAGTCTTTGCTCAAATTGCCTTCCAAATTCCATATACTTTTTGTCCAGCTCGCTTATATCATCTTCTCCGATAACCTGCGCCAAAGCCCTTACTTCCTTTACATGAGAGTAAGAGGAAAAGGTCTGGTTGGCCACGTCAGGATGATCTTCTCTTGTAAAGCCCTCTCCTATACCATCCTTCATAAGCCTTGATAAGGAAGGTAGTACGTTTATGGGAGGGTTTATATTCCTCTGGTACAGCTCTCTTGATAGTATTATCTGACCCTCTGTTATAAATCCGGTCAGGTCAGGTACAGGATGTGCTATATCGTCATTTGGCATTGTCAGTATGGGTATCTGCGTGATGCTGCCCTTAGAGGTTTTGGTCATGCCTGCTCTTTCATAGAGGCTCGCCAGGTCTGAGTACAGGTAGCCCGGATATCCCTTTCTGGAAGGAACCTCTTCTCTTGCCGAGGATATCTCTCTTAAGGCCTCGCAGTAGCTTGTCATGTTAGTCATAATAACCAGTATATGCATGTCGTGTTCAAAGGCAAGATGCTCGGCAGCAGTCAGAGCACATCTTGGAGTGGTTATACGCTCTACTATCGGCTCATCAGCAAGGTTCAAATACATTACTACCCTATTAAGCACACCTGCCGCTTCAAATTGCTTTTTAAAGAATTCCGCTTCATCATGCTTTATACCCATAGCAGCAAATACTATAGCAAAATTATCCTCCTTAGAGTCTGCTTTGCCCCTCTTTGAAAGCTTCGCCTGCTTGACTATTTGAGCCGCAAGCTCATTATGGGGAAGTCCATCACCCGAAAATATGGGCAGCTTTTGCCCTCTTATTAGAGTTGTCAGTCCATCAATACTCGAAACACCCGTCTGTATGTAGTCTCTTGGGTACTTTCTTCCAACAGGATTAATAGGCCTTCCTACGATTTCATACTTGCAATCAGAGTAAAAGCCGGCTCCATCTATAGCCTCTCCTATTCCATTGAAAACCCTGCCCAGTATTCCTTTTGATAAGGGTATCTGCATTGGTCTTCCGGTAAAGGCTACGCTGGTATTGTTAAGCGCCATGCCTGCGGTGCTTTCAAATACCTGTATAACCACCTTGTCTCTATCTATCTGTACCACTCTTCCTTTTTTGTGCTGCCCACTACCAACCTCTATATCTACTATTTCATCATAGGCTGCATGCTTTACACCGCTAAGGACTATTAGTGGACCCTCAACCTTATCCAGCTTTAAATATTTTATCTTCATAGCTTGCATTCCCCCTTTCCATATCTGCACTTAAGGGAATCATAGAAGCTGTCTATCTCATTTATCAAGGCATCAAGAATATCCAGTCTATCCTCAGGGACATTATATTTCATAGTTGTTATTTTATAAAACAAGTCATTGCCCTTTACTGTTGCAATAGGCACTCCGTTTTTTACCGCCTCCATAGCTCTCTCGAAGAGCCTGTCAATAACCTTTAGCATTCTGTACTGCTTAACAAGAGAGACATTTGCATCGTCCTTGTGGTATGCATTTTGCTGCAAATAGCCATTTTTTATAACTCTTGCTATCTCAAGTATTAGACGCTGGTCATCCGGCAGTATGTCTTCGCCTACTAGCTTTACTATTTCCAATAGCTTGTTTTCCTCTTGCAGGAGCTTCAAAAGCTTTACTCTAAGCTCCAGCATTTCCGGTGCTACGTTGTCACTATACCAGTCCCTAAGGTCTGCTATATAGCCGCTATAGGAGTTTAGCCAGTTTATGGCAGGGTAATGCCTAGAGTAAGCTAGATTTTTATCTAATGCCAAAAATGAGCTAACAACTCTTTTTGTGTTTTGTGTAACCGGCTCAGAAAAGTCTCCACCCGCAGGAGATACAGCACCTATTATAGTTACTGAGCCCTCCTGACCTGATAAAGCAACTACCTCGGCAGCTCTCTCATAAAACTGCGCAAGGCGTGACGGCAGATAAGCCGGATAGCCTTCCTCAGCTGGCATTTCTTCGAGCCTGCCGGATATCTCTCTTAGAGCCTCCGCCCATCTTGATGTGGAGTCAGCCATGATTGCTATATCATAGCCCATATCCCTGTAGTACTCGGCTATTGTTATCCCAGTATATATTGAAGCCTCTCTAGCTGCAACGGGCATATTTGAGGTATTGGCAATTAGCACAGTTCTCTCCATTAGAGATTTGCCGCTTTTGGGGTCTACTATTTCCGGAAAGTCCTCAAGTACCTCTGTTATCTCATTTCCTCTTTCGCCGCAGCCTACATATACGATAATATCAGCATCGCTCCACTTTGCCAGCTGATGCTGTGTTATTGTTTTTCCAGTGCCAAAGCCTCCAGGTATGGCTGCAGTGCCACCCTTTGCTATTGGAAAAAAGGTATCTATTACCCTCTGACCAGTAATAAGGGGCTGTTGTATAGGCTTTCTCTTCGCTGCCGGCCTTGGTATTCTAACAGGCCACTCCTGATAAAGCTTAAGCTCATAAAAATCAGCTCCATCGTTAAGAGTAACAACCGTATGCTCTATATTATAGCTTCCGAGCTTTTCAGTAAATACCACCTTGCCTCTTTGATTTGGAGGCACCATAAGCTTATGAACTATAAGAGAGCTTTCTCTTACCTCAGCATAAATACTGCCCGGCTCCAGTTGATCCCCTATCTTAACTGTGATATTTACTTCCCACAGCTTATCCTGATCTATGGACAGCATTCCTATTCCTTCAGGTATAAAGGCTGTTCCTGTTTCATACAGCTTTAAAAGAGGCCTTTCTATACCATCAAATATGTTTCCAATAATTCCAGGCCCAAGCTTGACAGACAGAGGCTTGCCGGTAGATATCACTTCTTCTCCACATTCAAGCCCGGTAGTCTCTTCGTAAACCTGTATTGTAGCTATATCATTCTCTATAGATATTACTTCGCCAATAAGCTTTCTTCGGCCTATTTGAACCATCTCACGCATCTTAAAGCTGTCTGCGTTTTCGGCCTTAACTACAGGACCATTTATAAATATGATTCTCCCTTTGATAGCGTCCATTAGCTCATCACCTCTTCAAACATCCTCGAGACACTTAAGCCCAGCTTATCCCTGTTTTCCTCTATAATAGACAAAAGGCTGTAATCTGCCTGGAGGATACCCTCACTGTCCATAACTATAAAGCCGCCAATAATACAATCAGTTGAGAGCCTTAACTCAAATTTCTTTTCTTCTCTTGCCGAAACCAGCAGCTCACATATAAATTCTTTGTTGTTTACTATATCGTTTTCATTAAAATATAAAACAATAGAATTGCACTCGTTAAAATTCCTGCAGCTGTCTGAAACAGCTCTTGAGAGGTATTTTCCGTATTCTGACTCTCTTACATTCTGCGTTCTTGCAAAGCGCTCAGCCTTTTGGGTAATAAGCTCAATAAGCTGCTCTATAAAGCCCTGTTGACTTATTAGAAGTCTATGCTGCTCCTCAGCTCTCGCTTTAGCAACAAGCTGCTGCCTCTCTCTATCTGCTTTGCCAATAGCTTCTGACATTATCTCCTGCTTTTGCAGCTCAATCTGTCTTTTTAGCTCCTTCATCCTTTCATCAAGCTCTTTTTGCAGTGCTTCCTTACGTTTGGATGAATCCAGCTCAATATTGCCAAAAAGCATTTTTCTAAACATTTCGATCTTGTCCTCAATTGTGACTGACATACATATCACCTCATATCTTAATACCAATTGATTCTTTTATATAGTTTGTGATATAGTCCTTAGGCCGTCTCTCTCCGTGTCTGTCTGGAATAATTGTGATAATTGGTTTACTGCTGTCCAGTCTTATTTCCTTTAGCTCATCAGGAACAAGCTCTGCTAAGACCTCAGTTATAAGTATTATCCCCATTTCCTGATCCTCGCAGGCAGACTCCAGTTCCCTTAGAACATCTTCCCGATTATGAGCTATAACCCCGCTTATACCGGAAAGTCTCATACCTGTTACTGTATCGATATTATCACTAATTAAAAAAAACCTCATACACTGCCTCTAGAGCCTTCCAAGTATAATTATTGAAATTATCAAGCCATATATAGCAATACCCTCTGCAAGTCCCACGAATATAAGGGTCTTACCTAATATCCTCGGGTTTTCTGATACTGCTCCCAGAGCAGATGAGCCAACAGCTCCAACGGCATAGCCTGCTCCTATTGTTGCAAGACCTGTAGACAGACCCGCTGCAAGGAAGCCAAAGCCTGCGCTGGGATTATCCGCTGATGCAGCATTAACTACACTTGGCATTAGCACTAACATAAATAATGCAATAAGTATGATATAAGAAAAAATACTTGCCTTCATTATATTTCTGACCTTTAGTGCTCCCCATCCCTCTTTGGAGCGGTAAAGTACCACTCCCAAGCCTATGGTAAACAGCACTATTAAAATGGCTATTCCAATTACAAAATTCATTTTTACTCCTCCTCAACATCACATCATTAAATCGTAAAGCTTCTATAGTACGTCATTGCCAGTTTCCTTAATCAATGACGCTGGCTTATATAAAACACCATAACCGGAATAATATTTGCTAAAAAGCTCATAGTACTCAAGTCTTAAGCTTTGAATAAAAACTATCAGTCCCTCCAGTCCAATTATTACTATATTTCCAAGTACCAGCACCGCAATCCCGCCCACAGTCGAATTCATCATCTGCGCCATTGTGGCAAAGGCAATATACAGGCCCACATGGTTCAGAGCAAAAGCTCCAACTCTTATAAAGGATAGAATATTTGAGAATATTGAAAGTAGAGTTTCAATAATCCCAAAGCCGGACTCAATATAGTAGTCTGTTGGCGACTCCTCATATAAAACTCTATGGCCCTTAAGTATATTAGCCAAGGGCTGCTTGAACACCATCAGCACAAGCATTGAAATAAGCAACACGGCTGAAATAATAGTAGGAAAATAGAACATGCCTGTCACCTTGGAAACAACAGTAAGCAGCAATACCCAAAAGAAAACAAAGCCAGCCAGACCTTCCTTTCCAAACAAGCACTCCTCCATATCCCTCCGTCTGAAGGTGTTTATGATTCCATATATATAGCCTATGTTTATCAAAAGCACGCCGAAGGCTATAGCCCCTATAAGCATAAGATTTATGTTTTCCATAGGCTTCACCCATAGACCATGGATTATATGCTCATTACCAAATATGCTTCCATAAAGAAGTCCAAAAAACATGGAGCTAATGCCAAGGCGAGCCAATATGCCCCCAAGGCTTATTCTCTTAAGCTTGTGCTTTACCAGAAGTCCTCCAAGAAAAATAACAAACCCTTGTCCTATATCACCAAACATAGCACCAAAAAGCAGCATATACGAAACTGCAAAAAAGGGCGTTGGATCAAGCTCACTGTAGCAGGGTATCCCGTACATGTTTACCATTGCTTCAAAGGGCTTAAAAAGCCTGTTGTTCTTAAGCTTTGTTGGTGGAGCATGCCCCCCTCTTCTTTTCTCTACATCCTCAGTTATTATGATTATATCTTCTCTAAACCTGTCCTTTAGTGCTCTGCTAAAGCCTTGAAGTTTTCCTATAGGAATAAACCCAAATAGAAAAAACATATTCAGCCCCATTGCTACCTCAGACTTAACCAGCTCAAGCTTCTTCTCAAGCTGCAGCAGAGAATATGCTCGTTGTGCTTCTTCCATATATTTCTTTTTAAAATTCTCTGTCGAAGCCTTAAGAGCCTCTATATCGTTATTCTCCTGCTCTATTTCCCTATAAAGCTGTTTTACTATATCCTCCGCTATGCCTGTATACCCCTCTGGAAGCTCAAGCCTCTGATAATTCAGGGACTCAAAAATTCTATCGCCTTCCTCTACCAAAGGCTTGGGGGTAAAGGCAACAAGAATGACATTGTTTAAGACTGTAGCAACCTCCAGGACAACTGCCGGGATGTTTTCAAAATTAAGCTTCAGCTTCTTGTAGTTTTCCTTAGCAAGCATTATCAGCTTAAATTCTACAAAGTGCATTGAGGTAAGTGTACCTACATCAATCCCCGTATTTTGCAGATACTCCATATTCTGAATATGCATTTGCTTCTTTTCAATTACTGCCAGCTTTCTTTCTATTTCCTCCGATGTTTTGCTAACCGAATCGTACTCTTCTATTAGACTCTCGGAAATCTTTTCATAGGAATAATCCTCGCAAAGAAACTTGTCATAGACTGCAGTCTTAATATCAAATATGCGATGAAAGGACTTAAGTATCTCTTCATCCTTTCCAAAATCACGTTTTTCACTGTAGGGTCTTAGGTCAGAGAGCTCCTGCATAGCCTGAATGTTTTCCTCTGAAGCCTCAAGCTCAAAATAGTTTGAATTTAGTTCAGATAGAGCATTAAGCATATGAACGTTACCATCCAGTACTACCATCTTTGCCACAGTATCCAGATCGCTAAGCCTTCCAACTATGCTTATTACCTTCATCTTTTCGACTGCCATAGCTTATGCCCCCTCTCTTATTGTCCTTATCAAAAACTTCTTTATTTCATCCTTAGGTATTTTGTATCTTATGGCTTCCATTATAGATATTATGTCCCTAGCTTCAAACTCTATAAACAAAATATATGCAAAGGTAGCTATTATTGACATACCCTTGGTTTTCATGAGTGCTTTAAGCTCAAAATAAATATGGCGATCCAGTCTTCTTTCCATATAAATATCTGTTGTCTCATCATTCTTAAAAAGAAAGCTGTACTTAGTCTGCTGTGCGTTTTTATAAAACTCCTCAAGCCCTTCTGAGTAGCAAAGCTTTTTTATAAAACCATAATCCAGTCTGTGTCCCATATGGATTGTATAGTTTAGCAACAACTCAGGCCTAAGCCTGTAAAACTTTATGCCCCTATATATCCACTGTAGGTTTAATAAGTCAGCAATCAGACCCTGAGCAGTTTCAAGTACCTTTATATCACTTTTGGAAAGCTTCATCCACGCTCTTTGAAGTAGACTGTAGTAAGATAGGTCAAGCACCATTTCCAGCCTGAATAGGTTTTCTGAGAGATTGTTATCAATCAGAGGCATCAGGTATCTTCCTAGCTCTGTGCTCTCATAAGCGAAGATTATATCTCTCACCAGCTTTGCAGCAAATACCTTACTTCTATCCACACCACTATACTCCCCTAGGAAAACGCTGTCCCTGTACTTGCTGATATCCTCTTTATTATAGACCGCTCGTGCTATTGTTTTAATTTCTTCTATTTCATATTTTGCATATAAGGCCTTTATAAAGGCTTTATAATCACCGCTGAAATAGTGTACAATCCTGTCAATATTAACTATCATGCTCCTCTTGATGACAGTTTCGAGGTCACCTCTGTGTACACTGGCAGTATCTATATTCCCCAAAACTCTGCTGTATCCGGTGCTTTTTTTTAGGTATTCAGCTACTTCTTCTACGGTGCTGAACTCCATAAGCTTAAGATAGTCTGAATTGGTGAGCATTGAGCTTTCCATAGCCTTCAGCTTCGCATTAATGGCGGCATATCTGGTTGTATTATCCATAGGGTTTACCTCTTATACTAAGTAATTGGCAATTATTGCCTTCCATATTTCATCTGCCAGCCTTGCTTTTTGAGAATCAAAGATGGTCTTCATTTTCTGAAGCTTTCTGTCAGATGCGTTTCTCAAGGCTTGAATTTCAGCTTCAGCAAGCTTTAACGCTTCTTTTCTTTTCTCACAGCTTAGCTTAGCTGCTGCCTCCAAATTATTGTTATATCTTTGCAGTTCAAGGTTAAACCTCTGCTCTAGCGCTTCTATTTCCTTCTCTCTTTTATCAGCAAGCTCAACCGCCTTGCAATCTACTTCTATGAGCTTTTTTACAAACTGATTCAGACTTCCTTCCATACAATCACCTTCATTCAAATAATAAGGAGTTATGCTTAAAATTTAGACTTTTTACCATTTCCTATCAACTGAGATAATTATGAGATAGTATGCGTAAAAAGTCAATTTTTATAAAACCATATATATCGCTGTATTATATGATATTAGCTGAAAAGAGTGAACTATACTAGCAATGCTATTACTATCGAAACGGACATCTTGCTTTAACTTCATTGCATAAAATACCTAGACCTGTATATGCATATTTTCGCAATTATTTATAAATTTAAGCAAATTAGTATATTAGCCCTTGTATTTATGTTAGAATATAAATACATGAATTTTTATGCACATTCAGTATAATTTCCAATATAGTTTTGGGGTGATTTGTATGGAGTTATTTAAAAACGATTTTTTTAACATTATGGAAGATGAAGGTAGACTATATATTGTTGTAACACGCCCCGGATATAGCATAAAGGATTTTAACAGCATTATACTGGACAACCCCACCTACCAGCTATCGAGCTTTATGAACCTCAAGACTGCTCTTGAGGTTGTGGCCAGTGTCAAAACACACATTGGCTATTTGAAGCCTCGTGTGGATGTTATCATCAGCAATGATGAAATGGAAGCGAAGATAGTACTTAATATAACAGCAAAGGAGATGGCCGAGAATAAGATAGGTATCTCCACTGAAATAATAGAAGCTCTCAATTCAAAGGATGTTACCGAGGGCTTGTTTAATCTGTTTCAAAAACCTCTTACTGTTCAAAAGGAAATAACTGTTGCAGAGGGGATACCCCCGGTTAATGGGCAGGATGCCGTTATTACCTATTATCAGCTCTCCGAAAAGAAGCCCATCATCTTGGATGATGGTAGTGTAAATCACTATGAGCTGAACCTTATAGATAACGCTAAGGCAAATGACTGGCTGGGAGAGAAGACTTTTCCAACTGAAGGAAAGCCAGGCTTAACTGTTACCGGAAAGGTTATACCCGCCAAAAACGGAAGGGATCTGAAGCTTAAGTATGACAGATCGACTATAGCTGAATATATAGAGGGAGAAAAAATCGTCCTCAGAGCACTTATTGATGGAGCCGTAAAGTTCGATGGTGATAAAATACGCATAGACAACCATCTGATAATCCCCGGAGATGTTGGCTATGAAACAGGAAACATCATCTTTGACGGATATGTAACAATAAAAGGAACTGTTAAGGATGGCTTCTCGGTAAACGCAAAGTATGACATTGAAGTCTTGGGGCAAATGGGTATAGGCGCTGTAGAAAAAATCATCTCAACCCATGGCAGCATATATATAAAGGGTGGAGCCTACGGAAAAGGCACTGCTAAGGTAGAGGCAAAAAAGAATGTTTATCTAAAGTACTGCAACGAATGCATAGTAGTAGCCGGCGAGGATATAAATATCGGCTTTTATGCATTAGACAGCAGCCTTGAGGCAAAAAGAATACTTTTAGACCCCATACACGGTAAGATAATTGGCGGAAGTATATCCGCTCAAATACAGGTTGTATCAGGAGTTATTGGTAATAAAAATGAAAAAAGAACGCAGATAAGCGTTCAGGGCTTTGATAGACTAGCAATTAAAAGCGAATTCGAACACCTTCTGGGTAAGTATAAGGAGCTTTTACAAGAAGCAAATAAAGTAAAAAGACAGCTTGAAATCTTTGAATACAGTCTTTCGGGGGCCGAATACGTAAACATGGACGAATATTATAAGCATGCCCGTAAGTACGAAGGTATACTGGATGAAATAAAGCTCTTGGAAGAAAAAAGAGTAAGGCTCCAAAAGATACTTGAAACAAAGGGAGAAGGCGAAATAGGTATATTTAAGGCTGCCTACCCTGAAACCTATATTGAGATTAAAAAGATGTCCAAGAAAATCAATACTATAGTGAACGGAAGCTTCTATGCGTTAAACAGAGAGCTTCATCAAGGATAACTCATTTGCTTTACAACATACAAGAGCGCAAACTTGTTAGGAGATAGTTTATGTACGATGATAAAAACATTAGTAAGCTTTATAGATACGAGGCTTTGCTTCAGGCCATTGACTTTTTTACACAAAAATTCAGTGTAAGCCAGCTTGCCAGCTACGCCTTTGATTTTACAAATGAAATACTTACGCTCAACTCTTCCGCCCTCTTTCTTAAGGAGGGAGAATATTTCAAGCTCACCAGAGTCAGAAGCTATAATGTAACTGAATACACTATAGAAAACAGCGAAAAGCTGCAAAGAATAGCCACCTTTTATGGCAGTGTTATGAGCTCCAATTTCGACAGCTATTTCAACTCTAAGGATACAGACTTTTTTGGTGCGAAGCTAATCATTCCTCTCATTATTCAGGATTTGCTATATGGCTTTATCATATCAGATGGAAAAGCAGTAGAGAGCATAGACGAGGATGATATGCTTATATCAAAGGCTCTTATGCAGCTTATAAATAATTCTCTTGAAAACAGCAAGAACTTCGCAGACCTTCAGGAGAAGAATAAGCAGCTGGATCAAAAAATCTTCAATTTGTTTTCTATTAACCAGAGCTCTCGTATGTTACTGTCCGAGCTGGAGCTGAATAAGCTTTATACCCTGGCAATAGATATTTTCAGCGAGCTAACCAGCAGTAAGATCACTGCCTTTGGCTTATTTGATGAAATACGAGACAAAATTGTTATTAAAGGCTATAAGGATGTATTCAGCCCAATTAAGATAATGGATGAGTTCGAGCTGAATACCAATAGCTATAATGGGTATAAGCTTGTTTTCAACTATAAGAACGATATTGAGCAGTTGAAGCAAATCTTTGTTAATTATGCAGACTTTGAAAAGCTTGAAGCAGAATACATAATCCTGATCGTTAAGAATAAGATACTGGGGTTTGTAACTATAAGCAAGCCAATAAACGACAGGCAGTATGACGAAAGCCTTTTTGAGCTTATTGAGTCCCTTGCTGCTTCAACATACATATCCTTCACTAATGCTATTTTCTTTCAAGAGGTAAGCAGACAAAAGAGTATAATAGAGCAAAAGCTAAATACGCTGACAAAGCTAAATGCATTGGTTAAAAACATTCATAGCTGTACTGATCTTGAAGAACTGTACGATCTGACCATCAGGACTCTACACTACGCATTTGGGATAAAGAAGGCATTTATTGCTATAAAGGATAAAAACCAATATACAATCAAAAAAAGTGTAGGTATAGCTTATAGCGATAATATACTTGAGCTTAACGAGGAGTGGGAGCTTCTAGATAGCAGCGAAACCTTCAGCAGCTATACCAAGGACGCCTGCTGTGAGTATTTTAGTGATAACAGCTTCGGAACAGCAGAAGAATGCAACTGCTTGGTCATATCCCCTATTACCTCTGATGCCGCAGACCTTGACAGCAGCAGTCAGCTTATGGGATATCTTGTTGTGCTTCAAACCTCTGAAAGCCTCAGAGAGGAAGAGGTGCTGCTGATTGAGACTATAGCAAACAGCATAGCACCTATAATGAGCAATATGAAGTCAGTTGAGCAGATGAAAGCAAACTATCTTCTGAACCAACAGGCTGCCTTTGAAAATGCAGTTAAAAAGAAGCTGGAAAACAAGGCGAATTTCCATATAGATTTTTATATCTACTATAAACAGCTTCCACAGAAGCCTTTTGTTGAGGTGGATTTAAGCAGCTATAAGCAATTTGAAGCATATTATTTTGCTAACTACTTGTTCATACTAAGCGAAGTTGCTCTTGACGCTTCAGCTTTTGACGGAAGCATCTTCCCAAATAGACTTGAAGAGATTATGGAAATAATTAAAGGCATATAAAATCCCGGCCAGTGGCCGGGATTTATTCTACTCTGCTATTCTTAGTCTATGATAGGTCTTCTTGCCCTTCTTTATGATGAGCTTACCATCTTCAAAATCCTTTTCAGTGATTGTTTGCTCGATACCTTCTACCTTCTGATTGTTTACATTAACTCCACCTTGAGTAATAAGTCGTCTCGCTTCTCCCTTGGATGGTGCAAGTCCTGTAAGTACAAGGGCGTCAATTATGTTTAGTCCTTCTGCCACTTGCTCTTTTGCAAGCTCTGTAGTTGGTATGGACTCTGAGTCTCCGCTGCCTCCGAACAGTGCTTCTGTAGCAGCCTGAGCCTTTTGAGCCTCTTCTTCGCCATGCACTATCTTTGTTATTTCAAAGGCAAGTACCTTCTTAGCTTCATTAATTTGCTCACCCGGAAGACTTCCAAGTCTTTTTACCTCATCCATAGGAAGGAAGGTCAAGAGTGCAAGGCACTTCTCAACATCGCTGTCAGCTATGTTTCTCCAGTACTGGTAGAAGTCATAAGGTGAGGTCTTTAGCGGATCAAGCCATACAGCACCTGACTCAGTCTTACCCATCTTCTTGCCTTCGCTGGTAGTAAGGAGAGTGAAGGTCATGCCATACGCCTCTGCCCCCTCAACTCTTCTTATAAGGTCAGCACCGGCAAGTATATTGGACCATTGATCATCTCCGCCTAGCTGCAGCTTGCAGCCATATCTTCTGTAAAGCTCCAAAAAGTCATAGCCCTGCATCAGCATATAGTTAAACTCGAGGAAGGAAAGTCCCTTCTCTAATCTGCTCTTAAAGCACTCTGCCGTTAGCATCCTATTTACAGAGAAATGTACTCCGATATCTCTGATAAAGTTAACATAATTGAGCTCCAGCAGCCAGTTAGCGTTGTTATCCATGATTGCTTTATTATCACTAAAATCAATTAAAATCTCAAACTGTTTTTTGAAGCAGTTTCCATTATGCTCTATTAACTCCCTTGTAAGCATTTTTCTCATATCAGTCTTTCCGCTTGGATCCCCAACCATCGCTGTTCCCCCACCGAGAAGCGCAATTGGTCTGTGACCTGCCCTTTGCATGTGAGCCATAGCCATAATTGTAAGGAAGTGTCCTACTGTCATACTATCAGCAGTAGGATCAAAGCCTATATAAAAGGTTACTGGCTCCTTTCCTAAGAGCTCCTTTATCTGATCCTCATGTGTTGTCTGCTGTATAAAGCCTCTTTCCTTTAGAATGTCAAATACATTTGTACTCATAAAAATCCCTCCATTAGCTTATCTAATATTTGCCTTGAAAATAAAAAAACCCATCCATCCTGTAAGGGACGAATGGCTCGTGGTACCACCCTAATTGGCTTTAATGTTATATAAAAGCCCGCTCTAACGAGTACATATATACTCTCTCCCAAAATAACGGTGGAAGCCTCCGGCTCGACCTACTCGAAGTTTTCAGTCTGCAGTTCCAGGGTGTATTTCGTAAACAGTACTTATCGGCTTCCACCTGCATCCGACTCTCTAAAAAGCTCCTGTAAATTACTTCTCCCTGTCATTACCTTTAAGGTTATTATATAGGCACGTCATGGCTATGTCAAGGGGTCGGATATCTGCTTCGGCTAAATGCTCGAAGCTTTAATAATTGATATTTTATCATATTTACTATAGAATTATTCTTGTATGTTTATTTTGAACTTTGGGGGTAAATGAATGAAGAAAACTATGAAGGCGGATTTACTGCTGCTTTTGGTTACGATATTCTGGGGAGCAGGCTTTCCAATTACGAAGTTTGCACTTGAAACAATAACTCCGCTTTATCATATCGGGTCCAGGTTTTTAATAGCCAGCATCTTGCTTGCAATTATATTTCATAAGAAGCTGAGAACTATGACGAAGGCTATAATACTTCCGTCTTTTATACTGTCCACCTTTCTTTTTGCCTGCTATGCCTTGCAGACTATAGGCTTGCAGTATACTACTGCTTCAAAATCCAGCTTTTTCTCAGGGCTTTCGGTGCTTTTTGTTCCGATTATATCTATATTTTACTTAAAGGCCAGGCTTAAGCTCAATGCTGCAATAGGCATAGCTCTTGCAACACTTGGACTGCTGCTGCTTTCCTATAATGGAGATATGTTTTCCTTTAACTTTGGTGACTTCATAACCATCCTAAGCACCATATGCTACGCCTGGCAGCTGCTTTTTACAGGATCTTATGTTAAGAAGCATGATGCAACACTTCTTGCTATAGTACAGCTGTTTTTCGTAGCGGTTTATGGATTTATAGGCGCACTGCTGTTTGAACCAGTGCCAACAGGTGTGACCCTTTTAAGCTTTAACTCGCTGATGTTCTCCGCTGTGCTGTGTACTGCCTTTGCCTTTTGGATACAGACCACCATACAGCAGTATACTCCTGCCTCACATATTGCTCTACTAATAACTATGGAGCCAGTGTTTGGAGCTATAGCATCCTTTCTCTTCCTAGGAGAGATACTGGGAGCCAAAGGTATGGCAGGAGGGGTATTCATAGTTGCCGCAATGCTGATAACTGAGTCTCAGCTGCAGCTGACACCAGGGAATATATATAGACTGTTTAGACGGAGATTTATTGGGGACATTAATACGGATTAAGAAGAAAAAGCACCGAGACTGTAAGATGTAATTTATGCAGTTCTTGGTGCTTTTTATTATACAAAAATATTGATTATAAAAATATTAGTATTTTTAACAAATAGTAGTTGCATTAATACAATATTACCTTATAATATAATTATTAGCATATATTGGGTGTATATGCTAATATAATGTATTGTAGCAGGTGAATATATGCAAAAGCTGGAATTAGATAGCATTAAATTACTGGGAGAAGGGCATCAAATCAGAAGTTATATACTAGAGCACTTCGGCAGTGTAGATCAATTTTACAGCACCTACGAGCTTCCAGTCTCCCTTAAGTCAGTAAGGACATATCTTAGCCAGGATAAGATTACCTCCGATACCTTCAGACACGCCTTGGTTCGCGCTTTGGATGTAGATTATCATGAAATTGTACAATCTAAGGCAGAGCAGCTGAAGAGGTATGTGCAGCAGGTTTTTGAAGATATAAGACTGTATAATGAGGATGGAGATTTGCTGGTTATTGATACACTATTGGGACTATGTAAAGAATACGCGTTAAGCGTTGAGACATCAATGATGTATAGGTCTAAAGCAGAGTACTTCTTTAAGAGGAATAAAACTATTGCTGCCATTGAGTTGTTTGAAGAAGCTATAAAAGTCATAGGAGTTATTGATATAAACCATCTAACTTTATATATTATCGAGCTTGCCGACCTATACTACAGAGAAGGGATGCTGCTCAAAGCTGAGCATGAGTATTCTAAGGCAGAAAAATACATTTCAAGCTCCCAGCTCAATCCAAGAGTGCTTTTTAAGTATAACTATTGGCGTGGCATAATGTATAATAACACAAGCAGATATATCGAAGCACGACTTTTATTTGAAAAGGCAGCTGAGTATTCAAATGATAAGAAAGAAAAGGCAGCATCTCTAATGAATATCGGATTGTCTTATAAAAAAGAAAAAGCCTATGATAAAGCACTTCATCAGTACGAAAGCTTGTTGGAGTACTATAGCGACGAAGAGTTTATAGGACGTGGTACTCTGTATAATAATATTGCCACGATATTAATTGAACAAGGAAAGCCGGAGGAAGCATTGAGCAACGCAGTAAAAGCAGTTGCACTCGCCTCGCTGTCAGGCCAGTTTGAATGTTACTTCACCTTTACCCATACTTTTGTTCATGTAAATATACTTATGGGCAAGACATACACTTGCATAGACTTCCTTAAGTTACTTAAAAAAACATTAGAAAACCAACTCGATAGAAAGTATGTAGTTCAAGCTATAAACAACATAATAGAAGTAGTAAACGATATTAGCTACCTAAATGCGCTTGATGCAACCATACTGGAGTTAATCGAAGGTATAAATAATCAGGACTATATAAGAGAACTTTATATACTATTAGGTAAGCTGCATGAGAAAATAACGAGGTTAAATAAGGGAGGAATTTGAATGAAAAAAGCTAGGATTTTACTAACATTTGCACTGATTACACTGATAACGCTCGCATCTTTGACACTTAATGTATTTGCGTTAGACTATAACGACCCTATAGGTAGAGGAAACGTTGTAGCTCCTAAATACTCTGTAATGTACATAAATAATACCATAGCCGACTAAATAAGAGAATTCGTTCTCTTATTTTTTTATGGAACAAACTTTTTTTATATAAAGTTTTAGACTATTTTCGACATATTTCACCTCTGCATAGTACTCTCTCGTCATTAATTATAAAGCTTTATAACACAAACATTAAGATTCCACAAAATCACATGTAATATAATAAAACCTTCCATAAATATCCCATTTTCTGTAAACTGATGTATATTGAACATTTGCAATGGTTATTATAAAATATGGATGTAATATATTGTTACGGTTATTGCATATAATACCATTTAGAATGCTAATCGTTGCATATTTAACAATACATAATTTACAGGGAGGTTTTAAAAATGTTACACATCGATATCGAACTGCCTTGGATAATAGACAGAGACAGCAAACCAACAGGCAAATGATTTAATCATTTGCCACTATTAACTTAAACGAAATGGAGAAATCAATTATGCATATTGTGACAATAGCAATAGGCTATAGTTCGGGTATCCCTATTAGCTCACAAACAAACGATAATAAAGGTTATCCCAAAGAGGTGCTTGAGCTGCACAATCTTATGAAGGATAATATCTTGACAGTTAAGCAAGATGATCTGTATCTCCTTGTATCCGGGGATAATAATCATCATTTCGATGATACCGTTTTTGATTCAGTCCAGAAGTGGCTATCGGATAGCAGCAGCTATATAGGTTTTGACAAGAGAAGCATTCATTCAGGCGATGATATAAGTAAAAGTATTTTATCAGCTAAGTTCCACGCTTACAGAAATCGCCTATCAAAAATCAGCCCTAAAGAGCAGCGTTTCGAATCAACAAAAGAGTACATAACTCTTTTCAAAGAGCTCCTGAATGAAATGCTGAGCCTTAGTACAGGCGAGAAGTTGGACAGAGAGATTATTGAAGTAAGTGCGTTTCTTGATGAGCTAATTGTCAGCTATTCCGAGATGGAGAATATAACTCAGAACTTCTCTGCTGGCAGCACTGCATCATAGGCAGAGGCAAGAAATTCAAACAAGCTCTTAATGTGACATGTGACACTTAAAAAGGCGTTTGAAAACAATTACAAAGAAAGAAGGAACTTAAAATTGGCATTTAGAAGAATAATCGCTTTGTATGCAGCCATTATTTTCTTGTTAT
>CALJSV010000176.1 GCA_937976095.1 uncultured Clostridia bacterium
AGTGGCTTTGAACGCATAAGCAAGGTGCTTAAGGTGAAGTTAGACAGCAGCCCATCTGGTGTAATAATAAACACAGAAATAGCCATAAAGCTTGTATCAAGGATTGACGTGATGATACTGGAGCTTCAAAAGAAGATAGTAGATGATATAGAGTATATGACAGGGCTGAATGTGCTCGGGGTGAATATTACAGTAAAGAGTATGGTAAAGTAATAAAATACTTTCTGTAGGAGAAATAGCATGATAATAACAGAAACTAAGGATGGATTAGTAATAAGCGAGGTCACAGACTTCGATGCCACACATATTTTTGAGTGCGGGCAAAGCTTTCGCTGGAATAAGGAAGAGGATGGCAGCTACACCGGAGTAGCATATGGCAGGGCGATAAATGTAGCTTCTGACTATGATAAGGGTGTAGTTACGATTAAGAATACTAATCTTAAGGATTTTAATGAGCTTTGGTTTGATTACTTCGATCTTGGACGAGACTACGGAGCCATCAAGGCTGAGCTATCAAAGGACTCTGTTATGGATATGGCAATAAAGCATGGCAAAGGCATCAGGATACTAAGGCAGCAGCCTTGGGAGCTTGTTATATCCTATATAATATCAGCCAACAACAGCATACCAAGGATATCCAAGAGCCTAAACATACTCTCGGAGCTGTACGGTGAGCCTATAGAATATAATGGTAGGACCTACTATGCTTTTCCTACCATTGAAAGTCTTGAAAAGCGCTCACTGGAGGATATTGATATATGTAGGGCGGGCTTTCGCTGCAAGTATGTCTATAATACGGTGAAGCTGCTAAGCACTGGAGAAGTAAACCTTGACGACATTATAAAGCTGCCTACGGACGCGGCAAGAAAGGAGCTTATGAGGCTCCCTGGGGTAGGTCCCAAGGTGGCAGATTGCATCATGCTTTTCTCCATGCAAAAGCTTGACACATACCCAATTGACGTATGGATAAAGAGGGTTACAGAGCATTTCTTTGTAGGCAGAGACGTAACCATGAAGGATATACAAGCCTTCGCCAAGCAAAAATTCGGAGACCTGGCTGGCATAGCCCAGGAATATTTGTTTTACTATGCAAGAATTAATAAGATAATGTAAATAAAAGTCACTGGTCGCTGGTCGCTGGTCACTAGACCCAAGCAGGGCTTCGAAGTCCTTCTTAACACTAGCGACCAGTGACCAGAGACCAGCGACCAAAATTGAGTATCAATTTTAAATATCGGAGGTTTTAACATGATTTTATTGGGGTCAATTGCTAATTTGGTTGCTATTATTGTTGGGGGGATAGCCGGGAGTATAGCTAAGAAGGGCTTATCGGAGAGATTCAGTAGTCTTATTATATCAGCCTTGGGGTTATTTACGCTGGTTCTTGGAATTATGTTTTCACTGAAGACAAAGGAAGTCATGATTGTAGTTTTCAGCTTGGTTATCGGTTCGATTATTGGGGAAGGGATAAATATTGAAAAACGTTTGGACAACCTGGGGAACTTTGTGCAAAGTAGGCTTAAAGGGTTCAAAGGAAATTTTTCACAGGGCTTTGTTACCTCAAGTTTACTTTTCTGCGTAGGGTCTATGGCTATAATGGGTTCACTACAAAGCGGGCTGTCCTTAAACCATGAAACCCTATATACTAAGTCCATTATGGACGGTGTCATATCTGTAGTATTTGCTTCAACTATGGGTATAGGGGTTGCAGCTTCAGCTATACCGGTCTTTATATATCAAGGTACAATTACACTCTTAGCATCAGTTATAGCACCCTTCCTAAGCGAGGCAATAATAACTGAAATGACAGCAACAGGAGGAATACTGTTAATGGGAGTAGCAATAAACATATTGGAGATTAAGAAGATAAAGGTTGGAAATATGCTGCCTGCAATATTTCTACCGATAATAATAATGCTAATATTGGGGATGTAGATTTCGGCCGTCAGCCAAAAGCTGGCGGCTTTTTATGATATTTTTAATAATTGCATAAAAAACAGTGTATTTTGGTAATAATTCAAGATAGTTGCGGATAATGATGAATATATTGCCTTTTTCGGAAGTTTACGCATTTGCTATTATATTTTTCATTATTTATCATTATATATGTGGTTAGCACTCAGTTGAGACGAGTGCTAATAAGTAGAATAAAAAATAAATATACATATAAAAGTTTAAGGAGGGTTTTTATGAACATTAAACCTTTAGGAGACAGAGTAGTTTTAAGAGTGATTGAGAATGAAGAAACAACAAAGAGCGGCATAGTACTTCCAGGTGCTGCAAAGGAAAAGCCAATGCAGGGTGAAATTCTTGCAATAGGCTCAGGTGAGATGGTTGATGGTAAGAAGGTTCCTTTAGAAGTTAAGGTTGGAGACAGAGTATTATACTCAAAATATGCTGGAACTGAAATAAAGATCGACGGCAAGGAATACCTTATAGTTAGACAAAACGACATACTTGCAATATTAGGTTAATAGAGGAGGGCAAATAAATGGCAAAGCAAATCAGATTTGGTGAAGAGGCAAGAAGATCCCTTGAAAGAGGCGTAAACCAGCTTGCTGACACAGTTAAAATAACTTTAGGACCAAAGGGAAGAAACGTTGTTCTTGATAAGAAGTTTGGTTCACCACTTATTACTAATGATGGTGTTACAATAGCTAAGGAAATAGAATTAGAAGATCCATTTGAAAACATGGGTGCACAGCTTGTTAAGGAAGTTGCTACTAAGACAAACGACGTAGCAGGTGACGGTACAACAACAGCTACTTTACTAGCACAAGCAATCATCAGAGAAGGCTTAAAGAACGTTGCAGCAGGAGCTAACCCAATGATCCTTAAGAAGGGTATCTTTAAGGCTGTAGAGACAGCTGTTGCTGAGCTTAAGCAAATATCAAAGCCAATCGAAAACAAAGAGGCTATAGCACAGGTTGCATCAATTTCAGCTGCTGATGAGACTATCGGCGAGCTAATAGCAGAAGCAATGGAAAAGGTAGGCAAGGATGGCGTTATAACTGTAGAGGAGTCAAATACCTTTGGAACAACTCTTGATGTAGTTGAAGGTATGCAGTTTGACAGAGGTTATGTATCACCATACATGATAACTGATACAGATAAGATGGAAGCTGTGCTTGATGATCCATATATATTGATAACTGACAAGAAGGTTTCAAACATCCAAGAATTACTTCCAATACTTGAGCAAATAGTACAGCAAGGCAAGAAGCTGCTTATAATTGCAGAAGACATCGAAGGCGAAGCTTTAGCAACATTAGTTGTTAACAAGCTAAGAGGAACCTTTACTTGCGTAGCAGTTAAGGCTCCAGGCTTTGGTGACAGAAGAAAGGCTATGCTTGAAGATTTAGCTATACTTACTGGCGGACAGGTAATTTCCGAAGAGCTAGGCTTAGACCTTAAGGAAGCTAAACTGTTACAGTTAGGTAGAGCAAGACAGGTTAAGGTTCAAAAGGAAAACACAATAATAGTTGACGGTGCAGGAGATGCACAAGGCATTAAGGATAGAGTAAGACAAATCAAGGTTCAAATTGAAGAGACATCATCAGATTTTGACAAAGAAAAGCTTCAAGAAAGACTTGCTAAGCTTGCAGGCGGAGTTGCTGTTATAAAGGTTGGTGCAGCTACTGAGACAGAGCTTAAGGAAAGAAAGCACAGAATCGAAGACGCACTTGCAGCAACAAGAGCAGCTGTAGAGGAAGGTATCGTACCAGGAGGCGGAACTGCTTTAGTAAATACTATAAATGCAGTTAAGTCACTTATTGATACAACTGAAGGCGATGAAAAGACTGGTGTTAAGATAATAACTAGAGCACTTGAAGAGCCAGTAAGACAAATTGCTGAAAATGCAGGACTTGAAGGCTCAGTAATAATTGATAAGGTTATGGCTAGCGAGCCTGGTATAGGCTTCGATGCTCTAAATGAAAAGTATGTAAACATGATCGAGGTTGGTATTGTTGACCCAACTAAGGTAACAAGATCAGCACTTCAAAACGCGGCTTCAGTAGCAGCAATGCTTCTGACAACTGAAAGCATAGTTACAGACCTTCCAGAGAAGGAAAAGCCAATGATGCCAGGCGGTGGCATGGGCGGCGACATGGGAATGTACTAAAATAAATGAAGCAGGGTCTAATCGCAATAATTGCGATTAGACCCTTTATCATTATCTGCCAAGTGTATGAGGGTTCCTGAGAAGTCCTTCAAAGCTTGGTGCAGGTATAGGCTTGCTATATAGATATCCCTGCATAAGCTGGCAGTTTTTTTCTTTAAGGTAGTTTAGCTGCTCCACTGTTTCCACGCCTTCTGCTGTAACTGTAAGCTCAAGGTTATGACCTATGGCAAGTATGGTTGATACTATAGCTGCGTCCTTGGTATCGGAGGTAATATCATTTATGAAGCTCTTATCGATCTTTAGAGTTGTAATTTCAAAGTTCTTCAGATAGTTAAGTGATGAGTATCCTGTACCAAAGTCATCTATAGCTATTTTTACCCCCATTCTGCGAAGCTTTTTAAGAATACCTATTACTTTATCTGTATCCTCCATGGCAGCGCTTTCTGTGATTTCAAGCTCCAGATACTTAGGCTCAAGCTGGCATGATAAAAGTGCATCCTGTACCATATCAGTAAAGCGATCCTGCATCAATTGCCTCGGTGAGATGTTTACTGATACATATAAGGGATCAAAGCCGTCATTCTGCCAGCTTTTGTTTTGCTGACAGGCATTCCTGAGAACCCACTCACCGATTGATATAATAAGTCCGTTTTCTTCTATTAGAGGAATAAACTTTGCAGGAGATACCATACCCAGCTCAGGATGCTTCCATCGAAGCAATGCCTCTGCACCTACGATCCGACTGGTGCTAATATCAAGCTGCGGCTGATAGAATATTTCAAACTCTCCGTTGTCGAGAGCGTTATGAATGCTATTATCAAGAGCCAGCATATCTGCTATATTATTTCCAACTGAGGGATCATATAGTTGGTAGCTATCTCTACCTGCTCTCTTGGCTTTGCTCATTGCTGAGTAAGAATTCTTCATCAGTGTATCGGCATCTTCGCCATCATTAGGGTAGAACACAATGCCTGAACTGGCTGTAATGTAGAATTTGTGATTGTCTATTACCCATGGCTGTTTAATCATTTCCATTATATCTAAGACATTTTTTATTGTGTTTCCTTCAATGACCACATCGGTGTATAGGACACCGAACTTATCTTCGCCCATGCGTGATACAATATCATTTTTGTCTATCATCTTGCTGATTTCATCAGATACAAGCTTTAGAAGCTTATCTCCAACACAATGACCCATAGCTGTATTTATACTTTCAAATTTGTCTATATCTATTAAAAGCATCGCCAGCTTTTTTCTTTCTTTGCTGGCTCTGGCTATTTCCTGCTCCAGTCTATTATTAAAAATACTCTTGTTTGGTAAGCCTGTTAGAGGATCGTTGTAGGTAAGATCACTAATGGTGTCCATCATCTTATTAAAGCTCCTGCAGGCTTCGCCTATTTCATCCTCCTCAAGTATTGCAGCTCTTACAGTAAGATCGCCGCCTGCTGCTTTCGTAAACACATCTCTTAGACGTATTATTGGATTGGATATCCCTTTAGCTATCACACAGCCTAGTAGAATGCCAATGGCTATTATTAATGTTCCGATTACGGCTAGCTTGATGCTTACACTTTTTATCGGAGCATTAGAATACTCAAGAGGTATCTTTGTTATGAGTCTCCAGCCATCTGTATTTGGTATCGTACTGTAGTAGCTGATAGAAGGAATCCCATCAAGCTTTAATACTATACTCCCTTTTTCATCTTCCATGTACTTGGATGAGGCCTTTGCAACCTCCTCGCTAATATAATTAGAAGCCCTCAATATGCTTTCTTTCATAATAATATCTTTGTTAGGGTGTGCGATAATAAGTCCATCACTGTCAATAATAAAGGAATATGAATCAGGATGAGTAACTCCGTAGCTCTCAATAAAGTCCGAGAGCTTTTTGAGATTTATGCTGCCGCCCATAACGCCGATAATATTGCCGTTATGATCTTTTATTGGAACTGCAACAACAGAAACCTCGTTACCACTTGAACGAGCATATAGAGGATCGGACACAACCTTGTACCCATTCATAGCACGCTTAAAGTAATCTCTGTCGGAAGCATTGCTCGGGTTTCTTTTTAGGGTGGTATTATACTCACCATTTGGCTCAGCTACCAAAAAAACGTCATATATAGAGTTTTTTCTGCTCATTTCCTCCAAAAGATATGGTTCAATCATATCCCAGTCCATAGTTTTTACTTCAGGACATTCAGCATATGTCTCGATTTCTTTAATACGCTCTTCAAGCCAATTGCCTATCAAGGCTGAGTATACTTCGGTACTCTTTACTGCATTGTCATCAATGACTGCTGACATAGAGCTTTTAGAAAGGTTATGAGATACAAGAATCAGCATAGAAGCTTGAAGTAATGTAACCATAGCAATTAGAATAAGTATTTTCAGAGTTATACCTTTTTTCATAAGCCGCATTAAATTGTCCCCCCAAAATAAATAACATAATATAAAATGCTGTCTTATACTAATAATGAATGAGCTATCTATATATAATGGTGTTAAGCTCGACTATATTTATTTTACTATGAAAATTCTAAAAATTCTACAAATAGATTATGAAAACTTGACATAAAATGAATTTACATACTTTTTGATAATAGAATTAGTTAAAAAATGTCTATTAGTTGCTATAGTTCTAGGGAGCGATAGTAATAGAAATTGTATATGGAGAAATGATATGGTAGAAAGAATGTATATATAAAATCATTTTACAGCCTATTCCCTTATGATATAGTTATATCATAGTGCGAGCTGCGAAGCAGCACGCAATTGCGTGGTGTTTCCTCTGGAGAAGGGAAGTAGTTCTCTTTTTCATTAGTAAGCTATTAACATACCGTAGGGAAATCCTACCAGGTAATACCTAACCAGTAGCCTGTACCTAG